>PBSW01000019.1 GCA_002726865.1 Candidatus Bathyarchaeota archaeon | reverse complement strand
TCGGTTTCTATAAATTCCTTCGGAGTTGAGCGTTAAAGAGCCCCCTATTTTGACAGTCTCTCGGAGGTCTCGGCTGCCAGGGAAGCAACCTGATCTCCCTGACCCTATTCTACTTTTATTACGCAAGCAACGCCCGGACATAAATACGAAAAATACCCCAGTCAAATCGATCCAAAGCGAGCGGAGCTCAACTATGCAATATTATAAAAGGGCCCCAAGAAACGTTTCTTGGGGGTTTGAGGTGAGATTGAAAGGCTTCTCCCGACTCGGCATGCTGCTCGTCCTCGCTGTGTCGGTGCTCCCCGTCATGATGGGCTACGCAAACGCCCCCACCGTGTTGAAGATGGAGATCGAGACCAGGGGGGAAGCCAACTTCCTCATCATCCATATAACCCACAGCAGCCCCACCTCGACCCATTTCGTGGGCACCGCAGAGGTCAAGGTCGGCGACAAGAGCGTGACCCACCTGGACCTGGGTGCCCCAGACATCGGGAACGTTCACGATAGAGGTCGAGATCGAGTCCATGGCTAAGAGCATCAGGACCAGGGTCTCCTGCATCACCCACGGATGGAGCTCATGGAGGACGCTCTCGACAGAGGGCAAGGGCCGCGGAGGGGGTCTCCCCGGATTCCCCCTTGAGGCAGTCGCCGTAGCCCTCATAATCGCCCACTTTATGCTCCGTCGTACACGCGAGCTATAACCGTTCCACTGCCACCCCCCCCTAAGAGGAAACTAGTTCAAAAATATCTGCAAACCCAAGAAAAAACGCTTCTAATATGCTACCACTCCTAAAAAGTGGGCCCGGAGGGATTTGAACCCACCACCACCTGGTTATGAGCCAGGTGCTCTAACCAAACTGAGCTACGGGCCCCCAACAACAATACCCGACCAACCCAGATAAAAACACCACCCCACCCCCGGGAAAACATATAAACACCCCAACAACCATAAACCCCCCGAGCTCCGGTGGTGTAGTCCGGCCAAGCATTCCAGCCTTTCGAGTTGGAGATCCCGGGTTCGAATCCCGGCCGGAGCACCATCCACGGAGAACGATTCTAAACGGTTACGGGCTAGACCCGCAGCACGACCTCATCCACGTAACTCTCCATAAGCTCCCCGAACCTCTCAATCACTCCCTTGTTGAAAGGCTCAACGTCCCTAAACCCGGGATCCAACGTGTCACCCGGGACGAACTGCTGAAACGCGAACCGCCTCGCCCCGGACACCGCCCGCCCCATCTCCAAGACCGCCCCCTCATCCACAAAGCCCGGAACCACGGTGCACCGGAACTCATAATCCACGTCCACCTCCAACAGGAGCCCCACGCTCTCCATCAACGCCTCCGAGGAGCCACCCCCCATCTCCCCGTAACGTCCGGGCGCCGTCTTAAAATCCATGGCGATATAATCCACGAGAGCCAGACACTCCCCCAGGACGTCCGGCCTCATCCCGTTGGTATCCAGCTTCACAGAGAAGCCCTCCTCCCGCAGCCTCCCGAGAAAACCCGGGAGCCCCTCCTGAAATGTGGGCTCCCCCCCGGTCACCACCACCGAGTCGATGAACCCCCGCCTCTCGCCCAGTATCTCCAGGGCCTCGTCCTCGGACAGGAACGGCCCCTCAGGCTCCATCACAATCCTCCAGTTATGGCAGAAGGGGCACCGGAGGTTACATCCCGGCGCAAAGAGAACAGAGGACACCCGGTCAGGGTAGTCCACGAGGGTGGAGCCCTTGAACCCGCAGAACCTCAATCTTGATGAGCCTCAACTAGGCTCACGCCCCTATCATAGGTTTCACGAATTCGCCACTCCGCCCGCTTCCCGTCGTTCCATTGATCAACAGGCCTGAGATACCCCACGACCCTTGAGTAGACTTCCGCAGGGGAGTTACACTCGGGACATTTTGGATGATTCCCGCGGAGATACCCGTGGCTCTGACAGACGCTGAAAGTCGGGGTCAAAGTAAAGTAGGGAACAGAAGAGTTTTCTGCAATCTTCCGCACCAGATCAGATGCAGCCTTCCAACTAGGAGCTTGCTCCCCTAAGAAGGTGTGAAGAACAGTCCCGCCCGTATAGAGAGGTTGAAGCTTGTTCTGATGCACCAATGCCTCAAAGACATCATCGGTGTAATCCACTGGGAGATGCGTCGAGTTAGTGTAGAATGGCTCTGCACCTCCCGACATATAACTCTCGTTTGCCACTGTGATGTTCGGGTACTTCAACTTATCAATCTGTGCTAGACGATATGATGTGCCCTCAGCAGGACTTGCTTCGAGGTTGAAGATGTGTCCCGTCTCCTCCTGGTAGTCGGAGAGTCTTTCTCTCATGAAGTTCATTACCCTCTCAGCGAAACTGAGCCCCTCGGGGGAGGCAATACTTGTGTCCATCAGATTCAGGCACGCCTCGTTCATCCCAACGAGGCCTATCGTCGAGAAGTGGTTCGCCCAGTATGAGTCAAAGGCTTCCTTAACTCTGCGCAGGTAGTATCTTGAATACGGGTATAGCATTTTCTCTGTGAACCTCTCTACCACTTTGCGCTTGATGACGAGGCTATCCTTCGCCATATCCATGAGCTCCCCCAGTCTCTCCATGAATTTATCCTCTGATGGTTGTTCGTAGCCAATCTGAGGCATATTCATTGTTACAACACCAATGGATCCCGTCAGCGGGTTCGACCCAAAGAATCCCCCGCCCCGCTTCCGCAGCTCTCGATTATCGATCCTGAGGCGACAGCACATGCTTCTCACATCCTCTGGGTTCATATCGGTGTTGATGAAATTCGAAAAGTATGGGATACCATACTTTGCCGTCATCTTAAAGATCTGTTCTGCGACAGGGGACTCCCATTCGAAATCTTCTGTGACGTTATACGTAGGGATGGGGAATGTGAAAACTCGACCTGAGGCGTCTCCTTCGCTGAGTACATTAGCAAATGAACTGTTGAAAAGGGCCATTTCCTTTTCAAAGTCCCCGTAAGCCGCGTCCTGAATTTTACCCCCGATTATGACTGGTTCATCTTTGAGGAATTTTGGAACGTTAATGTCTAGGGTGATATTTGTGAAGGGTGTCTGGAACCCGACTCTGGTTGGAACATTTATGTTGAAAAGGAACTCTTGCATAATCTGTTTTAATTCCTGTTCTTCTATTCCATCGTATCTTATGAATGGGGCTAGGTATGTGTCAAAGTTACTAAAGGCCTGGGCCCCGGCAGCCTCTCCCTGAAGCGTATAGAAGAAGTTTACCACCTGACCTAAAGCGGTCCTGAGATGCTTCGCCGGTTTACTCTCCACCTTCCCCGGTACTCCCTTAAATCCAGATAACAGCAGATCCGGTAGATCCCAGCCCACACAATACGGTCCCAGAACCGCGAGATCATGAATATGGAAGGCCCCTGACCTGTGCGCTTCCCCTATATTCGGTGGATAGATCCGGTTTAACCAATAATTCGAGATTACGGATGATGAGAGATAGTTATTTAGGCCTTGGAGGCTGTAACTCATGTTCGAGTTCTCTTTCACCCTCCAATCTGCGCGGTCCAAATACTGTTCTACCAGATCATCAGAACTCAGCAGTGCCGCCATCTCCCGCATTTCTTTATGCTGCTGCCGATACAGGATGTAAGCCTTAGACATTTTGGCATGCCCATTCTGAATCAGGGTATTCTCCACAATGTCCTGAACTTCCTCTACTGTGGGAACCCCATCTAAACCAACCCTTTCATGGATTTTTTCTACTGTTTGATCGCTCAACCCTTGAGCAATATATCGTTCCTTTCCGCCAACCGCCTTAAACGCTTTCCAGATCGCCTCAGTGATCCTTTCTTGGTCGAATTTAGCGAGTTGTCCGTTTCTCTTTCTGACATAAGCCATCTTTTCTACCTCAACTCTTTCTATACACGCACTTCTTCCATCTGGGCCGCGAGGAACTCATGTTCCATCATCCAATTAAGTTATTCCGCCTTTCTTTTGAGAACTTCCACGACGCTATTGGATCGACATTCAATGTATACTTTTTTAAGACTGCGGTTATCTAAGTTGAATTTATCTTTTTTTAAAGAGATTCTAACGTTACTCTTGAAAAATCGACTTTACTCAACTTATGTCTGTTTCCTTAATGCATTTTTGACTTTCTATCCAGCTTTATACTACTAAATCCGCACGCCGTTACCTACTAGTTGGCCAGCTCCTGAAGTTGTTTGTTAGTTTGCCCAGTGGATTGCGTGTTTCACGTTCATTCCAATGAAGCCGTGGCATATAAAGTAGAACAATTCATGTACTCTCATGTTTGTTGGGGTTATACCCTTTATAGAAAACAATTCGCTTATTCGCGTTTTTGTTGGATTTATATCATTTGTAGAGAACAATTTACGGAGTCTTTTAGGGCGAGCCCAAGATAGGATCAGCCTGCCATGGATAGCTTTCATTTCTCATTTTCTTGGCATTTCAAGTTTGATAAGCAGCATTTGACGAAATGCTTCTTTATCACTTTAAAGAGGGGATCAAGCGTCTCGCGGTTTACTGAGTAGAGTCGCTCTCTGCCTTTCTTCTCAACGTTAACAAACTGACACCGAACCAGGGGGCGGAGATTATGAGAAATCATGCTCTGCTCTTTGCCCAATGTTTCAGCAAGTTGAGTCACGTTCATCGGGTTCTCCATTAAGCTCTCTAATACCGCTAATCTCGTTGGATTTGCCAGAGTTGAGAAGAAACGGTAGCAAGTCTCACTTATGCCTTTTTTCACCTTGTTAATCACATGATACTTTCTTCATATGAAAAATATATCATTAATATATAACATTTATCGGGTAAGCTACTTTCTTTGACGCCTTTGTTAAAAAGTCATATGCGTGACGTCAAGATCTGTCAGGTCCTAAAGGACATTAGTATAGTCGTGGCTATCATCAGGTATCTGAGATACTCCGGGGGATAAGAGGCTCTCTACACCTTTCATCAACACATATGAGAGTATTGACTATCTTATCGAGGTACACAAGTGAGTGCTATCCTAGTTTTTGTTTTCATACCCTTTATTTTATTAATCTGGAAGCAACTGTTCTAGTTGCCGGTCGGGTGACTGCCGAGTGAAGCTCCTCGAGTATCAGGCGAAAAAGATCTTTCTGGATTATGGCATTCGAACCCCGAGAGGAAACCTTGTGGATTCCGTGAGAAAGGCAAGGGAGGCCGTAACTAGGCTAGGGACCGTGGCAATAAAGGCTCAGGTACCTGTGGGGGGGAGAGGAAAAGCGGGGGGCATACAATTTGCGGACTCCCCGGATTATGCTGAACTTGTCGCCATGGATCTTTTGGGTTCAGAGGTTAGAGGTGCTAAGGTCGGACGACTTCTTATAGAGGAGAAAATTGATTTTACCGATGAGCTCTATCTAGGCGTTACAGTTGATCGGAGGACCAGGTCCTACGTGGTGCTGGCCTCCAGAGAGGGGGGCGTTGATATTGAGGAGGTCTCATCTATGACCCCTGAAAGTATCGTGAGGCACTCTGTGGACCCCGTGATCGGTCTGAGGGATCACCATAGCAGGAGGATCGCCGATCTTCTAGGCTATTCCGGAGATGAGATGTTCTCCCTCGCCTCGATTATTGGGAGATTGTATCGTGTCGCTTGGGAGAAGGATGTCGAGCTCACTGAGATTAATCCCTTGGTTTTAACACCCGATGGATTCGTAGCCCTGGATGCCCGTCTGAACATAGATACTAATGCTCTTTTTAGGCATCCGGATCTCGTGGAGGTCTCCAGATCTGGGGGCTTTAGCGATCTATCAACGAGGGAGATAAAGGCACAAGACCATGGTCTCACCTATGTGGAGCTGGATGGCAACATTGGGATCGTGGGAAATGGAGCGGGGCTCACAATGGCCACCCTCGATACTGTGACCCTCTACGGAGGACGACCTGCTAACTTCTTGGATCTCGGTGGAGGGGCCTCCGCGGAGAGGATCGAGGCCGGGGTCTCCTTTGTAATGGAGGACTCTCGTGTGAAGGCGGTCTTCGTAAATATTCTAGGGGGCATCACTCGCTGCGATGATATAGCAAAGGGATTAGTGATGGCAAGAAGTCGGATGGGTGCTGATATACCTCTTGTCGTCAGGCTTGTCGGCACAAACGAGGAGAAAGGTAGGAGGTTTCTCAGAGCCCAGGGGATATCCACTTTGGAGACAATGGAGGAGGCAGCAGAGAGGGCAGTCTCCTTGGTCGGGGGGAGCTGAACTGGTCAGGTTCATAAACGCCGATACCAGGGTCCTCGTCCAGGGGATAACTGGTACCCAAGGCAGCTTCCACACGAGGCTCATGCTGGATTACGGGTCTAGGATCGTAGCGGGAGTTACTCCAGGAAGAGGAGGAATTGAGGTTGAGGGTGTGCCTGTCTTTGACTCAATAGCCGAGGCGCAGCTTCATGTAGAAGTTGATGCATCGATTCTTTTTGTCCCGGCTCGATTCGTTCTCGATCCCGCCTTAGAGGCTGTTGAGGCAGGGATTGACCCGGTGATAGTAATTACTGAGGGTGTGCCCGTTAGAGATACCATGGAGCTTGTGGCCCACGCTCGGCTGAGGGGCACGACAATCATCGGGCCGAACTGTCCCGGGATAATAAAGCCGGGTGAGATAAAGATGGGGATAATGCCCGAGCAGGTTTTCCAGAGGGGAAACATCGGAATCGTGTCACGTAGCGGGACCTTGTTCTACGAGATTGCATCCCATATTTCCAGACGTGGGCTAGGGCAGTCCACCTGCGTAGGCATAGGGGGTGATCCCGTAGTGGGCCTTGATTTCATTGATGTTTTGCGGTGGTTTGAGGAAGACGATGATACGGAGGCCGTCGCCCTGATCGGGGAGATCGGCGGGGATGCTGAGGAGAGGGCTGCGAAATTCATCTTAAATGGTGGGTTCACAAAGCCTATTGCCGCTTACATTGCGGGTAGGGCAGCAATTCCAGGTAAGCGTATGGGCCACGCAGGAGCCATAGTGTTAGGCAATTTTGGGACTGCCATCGGAAAAATTGAGGCGCTTAGGAACGCAGGAGTAACTGTGGGTGATCTGCCTGGGGATGTAGCTGACGCGCTTGCTAGGTTCCTGAAGGACTGAAGACTATGTCTCGCCATTGAGAATGTCAAAAACTTTCTCTAGCATCCTGTAAGTGAGACCCCATATTACTTTTCCTTTGAGGAGGTATGCGGGAACTTCTCGAGGACCTACCCTGGTTTTGCCCCGGGACACATCCAACTCCTCAAGGGGTATCCAATAGTGCGCTATGAGCTCCTCGTTCAGGACCATCTCTGGGGGATCCTTACAGAAGAACATGAAAGGTTGTATGCATAGATCGGGAATCACCGTCGAGTGGAGGCCGTCAAGAGGTCCAATGGTCTTGCAATGTGTCAGGTCTATCCCTGTTTCCTCCTGTGTTTCCCTGTATGCTGTTGCCATGAGGTCTGGATCTCCGTGGTCTCGCCTTCCTCCGGGGAACGCCATATTTCCAGACCAGGGATATCCCGTGCGTATTGCTCTCATAACAAGAAGGACTTTGAGTGTTCCCCCAGTCTCAATAAATAGCATGGTTACAGCTGCGTGGGCAGAGTCATCTTGTTTTGTGTGCCTATTCCGGATAATCATAGTAATGTGGTTGAGCATGGGGGTTACCGCCATTTGAGATGTGGACCTGAGCTTAATTTGTGTTTAATGGTGGAAGGAGTGCCTTTCCTTAGAGCTCTATCTCTTCTCTCTCTGAGGCTTTCCAGCCCTTGACTTCGTTGATGGCATCAGCAGCGGCTGCCCGGAGGAATCCCACGTCGCTGCTGACAGCGCAGAACTTGAATCCTTGTTCTATAGCGTTACTGATGTTGGTGGGGCCGCTGGATGTCTGGCAGTGCATCCCAGGGGCGACTCCGTACTCCTCCCCAGCTCTGATTATCATGTCCAGGGCGTCTGTGAATCTAGGGTGGGTGTACTGGCGGTGGATCCCCATATCTAATGTGAAGTCTGATGGACCAACGAAGCATGCATCGACTCCTTCTACAGCAAATATCTCGTCGATGTTATTTAGTCCTCTCTGGGTTTCGATCATGACAACCACGAGGGACTCCTCATTGACTGTGGTAAAGTAGTCCGGGTCCTGGAATGCGGCGAGTCTAGGGCCCGCGCCTCTCTCTCCTTTGGGAGGGTACTTCATAATCCTGACCGTCTCCTGGGCCATCTCCGCAGTCTCAACTCGGGGGATAACGAGACCCGTAGCACCGGCGTCCATAGCCTTCTTAGCCCAAATAAGGTCGTTCCATGGTATACGGGCCATAGGCAGGCAGTTTTCCCGGTTGTAGAGCATCGTTTGGACCATGAAATGATACGTCTCGGGGCCGAAAGGGCCGTGCTCCATATCACAGACGAGCCAGTCGAATCCTAGGTCGGCGAGGTACATCGAGACGTCGGGATGGCCTACTGTGATCCATGTGCCGATGCTGGGTTTACCTGCCTTGAGCTTTCTTTTAACCAGGTTCTTCATTGTGGAATCTTGTTATGTCTGGGTTTATTATGATTTAAGACTGAGGTGGTAACTGACCTGTTAGTCCTTCAGGGTCTATCCAGCTGAATTTACTCTGGAGGGTCTTAGAATAGACGTTCCTCCAGTTGTAATCAACTTTCTGGCTCCAGTTGTAATAGATTCGTGGGTCAATGTAGCTTTTCATGGATGTGCCAAGGTTATAGTCCCGTGTCTCCGCCTGGGCCGTAATCTGAAGTTTGAGTTTTTGGATGGCCTCCCTATCCCGTTTTTTTATCTGTAAGATCCTCATCTTCAATTTCTCTAGGCGCTCCCTTTGCTTGATCTTGAGGTTCTTATTGCGTTCCCGCTGAGTCCTAATGGCCCTTTTCTTCGAGGCGATGCGTTTCTCTATGCCCTTTGTGGATTTCTCCTGTAGCCTCCTCTCCTCGAACTTCCCCTTGTACTCCTCCAGCTTTACTTTATGTTTCTCTAGTTTCAGATGGTAATTGCCGAGCCGTTCCTTATATTTCTCCTTTGTCTCCACAGTTTTCTGCTTCAGCTTTTTCTCTTTCTCTCTAGCCTTAACCTTTCTAGTTTCAAGGCGGTCTCTCTTCTTCTGGAGGGATTGCTCCCAGGTCTTAGGGATGGAGCGCTTGTGGTTACAGACCTTTGCTGCCTCGAGGTTGGCCATAATGGCGACGTGTTTCTTGACGTACTCAAGGGTTTCTGGGGCAACTTGAGTCCGGTTTAGTGCTGATTCCACGGCAGTCGTGGCGTAGTGGGTCCTGAATACCTTGGCGGAGAGGCCCGTCATAACCTCGTCAAGGAAGTGGCTTACCCGCTCCGAGTTAACTTTCTCAAATAGGGGCTTTTCAGGGTCTCCGCTGAACTCCTTGAGGTTGTTGACGACGGAGTCGGGGATCGCGACGCAGAGGGTGTGTCGGACTGAGTCCTTTCCAATGAAATTAAATGTGACCGTGCCGTTCCGATTGAAGTTTATATGCTCAGGGCGGAGGGTGGAAGCTCCGATGGTCTCGGCCTCGTCTTCGCTTTTCTCGTCGCCTACCCTGAATTTACAGTGGTCTATGAGGAATGTGACCGTGGCGGTCTGTTTCCTGGTGAGGTCATCGGAGTCTAGGTTGTCGTTGATATAGTTTTTGACCTTTTTGATGTTTTTCCTGAATTCACGGGCTTTATTAAATTTATCAATGTCCTTCCTCTGTTTTATGGTGCTAGAGTCGTGAGGCCAGACGTATTTGATCTTGTTACTAAGCTTGTCCTTCCATCTTGCGATCCACATGGTCTCTGGTTCCCAGTAGATCTTCTTCCAGGCCCCGGGTGGATATGGTACATTAGGGGAATGATTGAGCTCGACATCCTCATGCCTAGGCCCCTCCTTCCATTTTCCCCTCATGGGGTGCTGCCCTCGGCCCATGAATATACTGCTGGGTTCTACAGTGTAGTTTCCCAATTGTGTATGTTCCCCGTCTATGGTAGCCCAGCCATATCTCTCCTTGTTCGCCTCCCGGATCTCCTTTCTTTTGGCCGCAAGGGCTTTCTTCTCCTCACGCGTCATGTTGGCACGGGTCTCGCGTTCCGCTATGATGATCCGATGGATGGGGGTGAAGTCGACATCTCCTGGGAGGACAGTCGTCCCGAGGATCTCCGAAAAGTCCTTATGGAAATTTGAGGCAAACTCGGGGTCCTCAACATAGGGTGTGCCTATCTTTTTGGCCCAGGCCATGGCCCGTTCCTCCTGTTTGTTGTTGAGCGTAATGGTATGGCCCTTGACCTTGATGGTGAGATCCTGGCCTTTGTATCTGGGGGGGACCATGACTCCGTTGTGGCTTAGCTGCTTCATGGGGGTCCTCTTTTCTAACTTCGATTGAGATGTTCACCGTTATCTATAATAATTTCTGGTCCATTCATCTGATTCCCGGATTTTTTTCGGTGATATCCCTATCCATCTCGCGCCCATAAAGGTATATCCCTCGTCTGGGAGAAGATCATCGACAACTTGATGGTTAGAAGATATCTATTATTTTCGGAGTCGGGCTTGTGAGTTGTATTATGTTAACGCGGTTCTCAAGGGCAATAGCGATATTGTAGTCTGGACTTTTTCACGCGCGTGAGGAATCCCCTCTAAAGAGTGGAATAGTCTTCACATTGAGGGATTTGGCTAACGGCTATAGCTTCGGTTTAAACCCCCTCAGGAGGAGGCTGTTAAAGACTACGCTAATGCTACTAAATGCCATCGCCCCGGCGGCGAAGAGGGGGTGCATCTTCAGCCCCCAACGGATGAAACATCCAGCCGCAATGGGGATAAGCATCATGTTATATCCGAAGGCCCAAAACAGATTCTGCTTGATCTTGGAGTAGGTTGCCTTGCTCAGCTGTATGGCTATTACGACATCTATTAGATTATTCCTGATCAGAATGATCCCTCCCGTTTCCCTCGCCACATCTGTCCCGCTCCCTAAGGCGATACCCACCTCTGACTGGGCCAGAGCTGGAGCATCGTTGATGCCATCCCCCACCATCGCGACGATCAACCCCTCCTCTTGGAGACCCTTGATAACCTGGACCTTGTCCTGTGGAAGGACCTCAGCGAGGTAGTGGTCTATCCCTACCTTCCCTGCGATGGTCTCGGCTGTGCGTTTGTTGTCTCCCGTTATCATAACTACCTGTAGGTCCATGCTCTTCAGCTTGGCCACCACCTCGGCGGCATTTTCCTTGATCTCATCGGCTACCCCGATTAGGCCATTGACCTTCCCACCTGAGGAGATGAAGATGATGGTCTTTCCTTCCCCGTATAGCTGGTCAGCCTTGGCGTTGAGGTCTTCAGAGATCTTGGCCCCGATCTCATCCATGAGTCTTTGTGTGCCTACTATCATCTCCTGGCCATCGACAGTTCCCTTAATCCCTTTCCCAGCTAGGGCCTCTACATTTTTTGGCTCTAGGAGGTTCAATCTCTTCTCTTTAGCATATTTCATAATTGCCTCCCCAATGGGATGCTCCGAGCGTCGTTCTAAGGAGGCTACTAGCCTAATGAGTCCCTCATTTTCAGAGATAACATCCGTGACGGTGATCTCCCCCTTTGTGAGGGTCCCCGTCTTATCAAAAGCGATGGCCTGGAGCTCCCGGGTCTTTTCCAAGTATTCTCCTCCTTTTATGAGGATCCCATTCTCTGCCCCCTTGGCTGCCCCTACAAGGATTGCTGTAGGAGTCGCGATGCCTATTGCGCAGGGACATGCCACTATCACCACAGATATGAACGCCCTAAGGGCAAACCCGAATGTTGATCCCATAACGTAGTACCATCCGGCGAAAGTGATGATGCCGACGGTGATGACTATGGGCACGAAGTATCCAGCGACTATGTCGGCGACCCTCGGGATAGGAGCCCTGCTGAGCTGAGCTTCCTCGACCATCTGGGCTATCTGTTGCATGGTGGTATTCATGCCGATCTTAGTGACTTCCACCTTGAGGGCTCCCTCTTTGTTTACCGTTCCCCCAATTACCCCGTCCCCTGCAGACTTGACCACGGGGATGCTCTCTCCGGTGACCATGCTCTCGTCCACTGAGGAGTTCCCCTCAAGGATCTCTCCGTCTAGAGGAATCTTCTCTCCTGGTCTCACAATGACTACGTCGAAGGGCATCACCTCCTCCACTGGCAACTCCTCTTCCGTCCCATCTTCTTTGAGGATCCGTGCCACAGGTGGTTGGAGATCTAAGAGTCTGCGAATGGCCTCAGAGGCCCTCCCCCTTGCGATCTCTTCGAGGAGTTTACCCACCAAGATCAAGGCGATTATCAAAGCTGCGGTATCGAAGTAGACCTCGTTGCTGGGGGCTATTTGAGGGAAGAAGACAACAATGGTACTATATACCCAGGCGGTTGAGGTCCCCACGACTATAAGAGTGTCCATGTTCATGGTCCGAGCTTTGATAGCCCTCCAGGCTCCCCTGTAATATCTCCAGCCCGGGATAAACTGAACCGAGGTAGCAAGGAGGAAAGCCCACATCCGCTTGGATAACCAAGGAAGCGGGCCCTGGTAGAACATGATCGCCATCGTCAGAAGCCCGAAGCCGAGACTGAAAACAACCATGCGTTTCAGCAATACGCGTTCCTCTTCAGGTTGGACAAAAGTGAGCATGCAGGCATCACTGCAGAAGTAATAGGCCTTCCCTTCCACCTCCGCGGTGAATGCGGCTAATGTCTCATCAACATGCATCCCACAAATGGGGTCTCGTGCCATAACAATCTAGGAGTTGTTTCATGGAGATTATTAAATATCTCTTGAAATAATACATGGTCCCAGATCTATGGGATCCATCATTACTGCAAACAATATGCGTGCGATGGATTGATCCGCTGGGTGCGAAAACGATCTCAAAGATTAGACTTTAGTTTAGCCAAGATCCGTTCCCAGACATCTTCCTCAGTTCCCGCCCCGTTAATGATGATCCATCGGCTAGAACTAGCCAAGGCAAAGGCACGGGACCCAATTTTCTCGAGCTGTTCTTTAGATTCGAACATTTCTATTTGGCTTCGACCTCGAACGATACGAGAATAGGCTTCCTCGGGTTTAATATCTAAGTAGAAGACGTGTTTCGACCTGGGGAGGATGGTGGTGAAGAATCGGTAGGCAAAGACCCCTATGGGCGGAGGCAAATATATCGTTCCCATAAGGTATCGGACATAGATGACATAGTCATAGGCCCGCCACGGGGTTATGATAACACTCCTGAGGACGTCAGCTATGTAGAACATCGCAGCAGCAAAGTGGGCACTCCACCCATCCGCTAAAAGGAAGCGCCTCGCCCTGATCCCCGCCCAGTTGTCACTTTCAGGGTGGAAACGAGCGTAGACAGCGCATCCTCTCGCCTCCAAATGGTCCCTGAGTCTCTGCGCCTGGGTTGTCTTCCCTGAGGCATCTAGGCCCTCTACGACCAAGAATACCAGCTTAGGGAACCTCCAAGACCAGAAAGAACTTTAACGCTCATAGACAAAGTTCCGTAATGTTATCTGAACCCTTGGGAGATAGGGTCTTAGCTCCTGTGTATATGAAGGCGGCTGCAACTGATGGTGCCCTCCGCTGGACCAAGGTAAACCATTGATAGGATGAGTTAAAGGAGAGGTCTAGGATGAGGCTAACCATCCTCACCACGAACATCGAGACTGCGTCCTCCTTTGTTTTCCATTTCCCCATTCGTTACACCCCTAGATTGACCGAATTGACTAATATGCCAAGGATATGATATCTGTGACTATGATATAGAGCGCGTATTACGATAACTTCTAGGACGTGGCAAGAGAGGATAACGAAGACTCTCTTTTCCAACCTCGTCCCAGCATTCCCTTCCCGCCTAGATCAGAGGATGATTGAAATGTGTAAGAGTTTTTTTTTCCGTTCCACGCGCACGAAACAGGTCAATATACTATAGAAATCCTTTTCGAGTCTCTTAGGGAATCTGAAGAAAGGTTTGCCTTATTATTATCAAGCCATAAATTTCATATACCTTTTCTTTTCCCCAAAATCCATAAAAGTTGTAGCGCTTACAGAGAGGAGGATGACCTTCTCATTTTGTTCTTTTTTCGCGAGTCTCGCCTCGTCGATAGCAGCTTTAACTGCGTAGGCTGATTCTGGGGCTATGAGGCGGCCCTCTGTCTTTAGGAATGTTTTTGCTGCTTCAAAGATTACTTTTTCATCTTTAGGATAGGCGACCGTGTCAATAATGCCGATATTGTTAAGGTATCCAAGTAAGGGGGCTGTATTTGATGTCTGTATACCGATACCCATGACCTCCGGTCTTGGGTTCTCAATCTCGAATTCGTATGTTTTCCCGAGGTAGCTTGAAATCGGGCCTTGTAAGCGGATATAACTATAGATTCCTTGGGTCAGTTTAGCCGATGTCTCGGATTCAACAGCTAAGAGCTTGACTTGGCTTTCTTTTTTCAGCTTTTTATGAACGAATGGCGCTACTAAACCGTAAAAGTTGCTACCCCCGCCTACTGGCGCTATTATTATATCCGGTTTCTCTTCGATAGTTGTCAGCTGTTTTTCTGCCTCTAGACCCATGATCGTTTGGGTCAATAGGGCGTGATTTAGAAAGCTTGAGACTACCGCGACTGCATCATCTTTTCTTGCAGCCTCTTCCACTTCGGCCCTAACGACATTTGACTCGCGTTGATTATGGTCGCATCTAAGCGCTTTTCGCCCGACCTCTGTGGTCTCACTTGGGGAGTAAATAATGTCAGCACTTAACATTTCCTTTAGGAATTTCGGGTGCTCGGGGCTCCTTTTTGCATCCATTCTTGAAATAAACACCGTCGGTATGAGCCCGAAATACATCGCCGAATATGCGTGGGCCATTTTCGTCCTCGTGTTCGATGAACCGACGAAGACAGTTCTTCTGTAGCCCTCCTTCATAGCCCAATAAGCCTGAGGCAGTGCTGTATTTGTTTTAAAGGTCCCGACCGGATGCATCTCCTCGCATTTATAGTATATTTTCGCAGGCGTCTTCAAGGAATCTTCTAGCCTTCGGGCCCTTCTCAAAGGCATGGGCCTCCCCGATTTAATGTATGCCTCTAAAACTTCCCTCGGGATATCCACCCAACGCCTGCCCGAGAACTCTACTTTTGACGAAGCATCCGTGAATATACTGGGAAGATATCTCACCTCTTTTCCACTGTTAATGATCTTATAGGGTGGAAGCTGGTAGGGTAGGTCCGGAATGATGTTATACCACTTACTAGGTATCTCATCAGGGTCTAGAACAATGCAGTCAAGGCTCAATGAGACTCATGGCGTAGTTAGTGTCTTTAGCTTCATAAAATAATCGCGTGTGCATGAGGACAATTTTTGTAGTAATAAATAAAGTTCTATGTCTAGCTAAAAAAAATCCACTAAGCTTTGTTGTTTTGTTAAAACGGATGGCATTTATAGTTGGGTTTTTTCTCCCACATTAAAAGTCTAGAATATTTTACGCGTTTGTATTGACACTTGACCTTTGTAGGTCTACATAGACAACCGTGTCGTTGACCCTAAAGTCCACCTTCCTCCAAGTGTATCTCGGTGGAACCTCCTCGAAGGAGTAAAAGGCTCCCAGATAGTAATGGAATCCCCAGTCCGCGAGCTCAACGACGTGGATTCTGGGGACAAATTCGGTTATTAGTTTCATTGGCAATCGATTCAGGTTTTAGCGATTGATAAGCATGACCGACATTTGAAAACTAGGGAGAGGAGAGTGAAACTGGAACTTTCCTTAGATCGCTTTTCTAGGAACGTCAAATTGGGATTGACCTAAACAATTTTTCATAATGACTGGGCTTGATGCGCGCGCTGACGGCATGATCCATCAGCTCTTCATACCTGAGAAAGTGTGAAACTACAGCAATATCGTTTCCCTAGTGGAATGACCCGGACAATAGCTTCTGCCGAGCCCGTGAGAGCTATTTCATGAGGTTTTCGGCAGAAACAGGATAAAAAAAGCTTTCCAGAAATCATAAGGGCTATATAATTTGCTAATTTTAGTTCCTAAGACAAAACCATGCCGTTATCCGATGTACTTCTCAGAGGCAACAGCCTCAAGAAGATCGTTACCCTCAGGAACCCCCATGTTCTGAGGCAGGTACGGGAGTTTATTGATTTGTGTAAGCCTTCCGGGGTCACCGTTATCACAGATGACCCCACGGAGATCGAGTACGTCAGGAACCTGGCTCTCAACTTAGGAGAGGAGCAGCCCCTCAAGATGGACGGCCATACAATCCACTTCGACGGGTACGCCGACCAGGCCAGGGACAAGGCTCATACAGCAGTACTTCTCCCAGAGGGCCAGAACCTGAGCCGAGGCATCGTTTCCGTGGAACGGGAGTCAGGGCTCCGGGAGATGAGGGGACTCTTGGACGGCGTCATGAAAGGTAAGGAGATGTTGGTCCGGTTCTTCAGTCTGGGGCCGACCAAATCCCGGTTTAACTTATGTGCTCTCCAGATCACGGATTCAGCCTACGTAAGCCACAGTGAGGATCTCCTCTACAGGAGCGGCTACGATGAGTTCAACCGCCTTGGGGGGAGTCGGGAGTTCTTTACATTCATCCACAGCGCAGGGGCCCTTGACAAGAGAAAGTGTAGCATCGACATCAAGAAGCGACGCATCTATATCGACCTCCTTGATGGCAAGGTCTACTCGGTAAACAACCAATATGCCGGGAATAGCTTGGGCCTTAAGAAGCTCGCCCTCCGCCTCGCGGTCTATAAGGCCAACCATGAGAATTGGCTAGCCGAGCACATGCTCGTGATGGGGATCCACCCCCCCGGCAAGGACCGAGTTACCTACTTCACCGGAGCCTACCCCAGTGCCTCGGGCAAAACCAGCACGGCGATGATCCCCGGGCAGACCGTCGTTGGGGATGACATTGCATATCTGAGAACTGATGGGGAGGGAAACGTCAGGGCCGTAAACATCGAATCTGGGATATTCGGTATCATCAAGGACGTTCACCCGGATGATGACCCTCTTATCTACAAGGCCCTAATTACTCCTAGGGAGCTCATCTTCAGCAACGTTCTCATTGAGGATGGGGTCCCCTACTGGCAGGGCATGGGTAGGGACCCCCCGGTAAGCGGGGTAAACTACTCGGGGGACTGGTGGAAGGAGAAGACCGACGGGGATGGCAAGGGGATACCCTTTGCCCACAGCAACGCCCGGTACACCATGCGGATCAGCGAGCTGGGCAACGCCGATCCCCACGTCAATGACCCCGACGGCGTTGTGATCCGTGCAATGCTTTACGGTGGTCGGGACTCAGACACCAACGTTCCAGTCTGCGAGGCGGTGAGCTGGGAGCACGGGGTCTACTTGGGGGCTATCATTGAGTCCGAGACGACCTCAGCAACCTTAGGCCGAAAGGGAGTACGAAAGTCCAACCCCATGGCAAATATGGATTTCCTCGTCATCCCCTTAGGAGCTTATCTCTCCAACCATATTAAGTTCGGACGTAGGCTCAGAAACTGCCCAACGGTCTTCGCGACCAACTACTTCCTAAAACATGAGGGTGAATACACCAACGCGATCCCAGACAAAAAGGTCTGGGTCCTCTGGGCAGAAGGCCGGGTCCACGGGGACTACGACACTATCAAGACCCCTATCGGCCTCCTCCCAAAGTATAGGGACCTAAAAGATCTGTTCAGGGACACCCTCCAGAAGGATTACTCCTTGGAGGACTATCATATCCAATTCTCGGTTAGGTTGGACAGGTACTTAGAGAAGATCGCTAGAATGGAGGAGATATTCAAGCCCGAGCCAAATATGCCCACTGAGTTTTGGGAGATCCTCAACCAGCAATGGGCGGAGCTAGAGGTTCTAAAGGCTGAGACCGGGAAGGCGACTCTGACCCCTGAGTACTTTCTATAATCCCTTCCATGGTAAACCATAATATCCTCACGGCGAAAGTAACCTATTCGTTAGGTGTCGATTTTTTTATGGGCTACGAGGAAAAGACAAAACGATCCAAGGGTTTGTATGCGCGGGCAGCGGAGGTCCTCCCGGCGGGGGTCTCCTACGCCATCAGAGACTTCCCCCCTCATCCCTTCTATATCGCTGAGGCAAAAGGGGCGAAGCTTACCGACGTAGACGGTAACGTTTACACAGACTACTGGATGGGTCACGGAGCTCTAATCCTGGGCCACGCCCAAAAGAGTGTGGTGAAGGCGGTCACGGAACAACTCATCAAAGGGACCCACTTCGGCTATGCTCATGAGCTCGAGGTCGAGCTAGCCGAGTGCATTGTGGATATGATCCCCAGCGCAGAGATGGTCCGGTACACCAGCTCCGGGACCGAGGCGAACATGTATGCAAGCCGCCTCGCTAGGGCCTATACAGGGAGAGACGGCATGGTAAAGATTGAGGGGGGCTGGCATGGGGGATACGATTCCCTCCACACTTCGGTCCATAACTTTGGGGCACCGGAGTCGGCAGGCCTCAACCCTAAGACCTATGAAGACACCCGGGCCGTCCCCTTCAACGACCTCGAGGCAGCTAGGAGAGCCCTAAAGGGGGAGGATGTAGCCTGCCTCATCATAGAACCGATGATGGGGGCCGCTGGCTTCCTAACCCCTGAGCCAGGCTATCTAGAGGGTCTCAGGGAAGTCTGCGACGCGAATGGGACGCTTCTCATCTTCGACGAGGTGATCACAGGGTTCAGGCTTTCCCCCGGGGGTGCCCAGCCCCTCTACTGTGTCGACGCGGATGTCACCATCCTTGGAAAGATCATGGGCGGGGGCTTCCCTATCGGGGCATTCTGCGGGCGCAGGGAGATCTTTGAGCGCCTGAACCACCGAAAGTACCCGGATTCCAAAAAAAGACCCTTCCACGGGGGTACCTTCACCGGCAACCCCGTCAGCATGGTTGCCGGGATAACGATCCTCAACATCTTAAAGGGGGGTAAGGTCCATGGGAAGATTGATAACCTCGGTGGTAAGGTCGTCCGGGGTCTCGAGGACATTATTAGCCGGAGCAGGATCGACGCAGTTATTACCGGGGTGGGTTCTGCCTTTGCAGTTCATTTCCAAAAGTTGAAGCCGAGGAACGCTAGGGAGATGGCAAGGAACGACACAGAGATCGCGAAGGGCTACTGGTCCCACTTGCTTGCGAAGAGCATAACCTATGTGAGTCCCAGCCTGCCCCACTCTTTCATCGGGGAGCCCCACACCAGCGAGGATGTCGAGGCTTATCTAGGGGCATCTGAGGAGTTCTTCAAGGACGGGATGAGTTAAGGACCATCAGGAGCCTTTAATCGGTTTCAGATGACGCCCGTAGCTACTAAAGATATCTGAAACCTGGTCTAGGGGTAAGGCGTGTCTCGTATTCCCATTCATACCGATCATGGTTTCAGCTTTGAACAATGCATTAAGAACGGCCTCTTGGATAGCCTCTCCCGTAGCCCTATACACTGGGTTCATGAATCTCTCCCCTAGCCGAGGACGCCAGAGCTCGGGATCCAACTTGATTAGTTCAGCTATGGGCTTCATTCCGGTGCTAAAGGCGATTGTGAAGTCACCGCTTGTGTTGGCTCCAAAGGTACCTGTTTTGGATAGTCCTAACATAGCCCTCTTAGCTGCATTCTGGAGCTGGCGGGAGTCAAGGGCGAGGTCAGTAGCAACCACCATCATAATTGAGTTCCCTGTGGAGGCGTTGGGGGGCTCTGGTAGCTCCACCTCCCTACCCACAGGGACGCCGTCTATCATAAGGTCCTCTTTCCTGCCGCAGTTGAGCTGGACGAGGGCCCCTACGGTGAAGTTATGGTATATTCTGGATGCTGTGCCGATGCCTCCTTTAAAACCGTATCCGGTCATTGGGGTGCCCCCGCCAACGTTTCCTTCTGGGACGGGACCCGTACCCACTCCACTCCGGGCAGTATCGATGGCTTCAAAAACCTGTTTCCTGCCAATATGTCTTCCGTGGTTGTTTGTGAGGTAGCCCCCGTTGGTCTCCCCCACCACTACGTTCAGCGTCCGGGGGGCATTCCCGTATCTTTCCTTCTGATAATCTAGCATTGCGTCAGCTACCCTCCAAGTGTTCATGGTCTCGGTGAGGAGGATAGGGACTTCAATGACTCCCTCGAGCATGACCTGAGGGAGCCCCGTTACCTTCCCAAAGGCGTTGAAGAGGTCGACTCCAGCTGTCACCTTCTCTCCATGGATGTCCCCTTGATGTGGAACTATGGCCGTCACACCAGTCCTCACGTTCTCCCCGCAGATCAGGGTCGAGTGACCCACGCCGACCCCATGTACGTCTGTGATGGCGTTCATTTTTCCTCTTTCCATTAAACCTAGATGTATCCCGAACTCTCTAGTCCTCGGCCTGTCGCCCATAACCTTCATTCAAAGAAAGCTTCTCAACGGGAAAAGGGTTGGGCCTGAAAAAGGTTTTATCCACTTCTCATGTAGTGGATCCATGAACATTTACGAGGAGCTTGGAGTTAAGAGCGTCATAAACGCTTCCTTCGCTCTTACCCGGTTGGGGGGATCAACCTTGACCAAGGAAGTCCAGCAGGCGATGGAGGAGGCGAACAAGACTTACGTCTACCTATGGGACCTGATGAAGAAGGGCGGGCAGTTATTGGCCGATGGCTGCGGGGCTGAGGCGGGATGGATAACCAGCGGTGCGTTTAACGGGCTTGTCCTCAGCGCGGCCGCATGTATTGCAGGGAAAGACCCCGAAAAGATCAGGCGTCTCCCTGACACAACGGGGATGAAGAATGAGATCATCATTCAGAGAGCTAACAGGATCCTCATCTACGATAGGGCAATGCAGGTCCCCGGAGGCAAATTCGTTTTCGTCGGGGACGAGCGTTGGGGGTGCACCCCGAAGCTCATGGAGGCCGCTATTAACGAAAACACTGCTGCCATCAACCACGTTATCATCGAAAATGACAAGCCCCGGATCGTCTCCATCGAGGAGACTGTGAAAGTAGCTCACAAGCACGATGTCCCAGTCATACTGGACTGTTCAGGGATGACCTATCCCCTAGAAGGTCTCACTAAGTTTGTGGAGATGGGGGTGGACTTAGCATGTTATGGGGGAAAGTATGTGGGAGGACCTAACTCCACAGGGTTCATCGTAGGAAGGAAGGACCTCATCGATACAGTGGCAATCCACAGCTTTATTGGGCACGAGGCCGGGCCCAACGAGCAGGGGGGCTATTACAGGGGCATAGGGAGAGGCTATAAGCTGGATAGACAGGAGATTGTCGCACTGTTGGTATCCTTCAAGAGGTGGTTGAAAATGGATCACAAGAAGGAGCGTATAGAGCCCGCCTGGAAGAGGGCTCGATACATTAATAATCAGATCATGAAGCTCCCCGGTCTCAAGGGCGCCGAGATAAACTTCACCCCGGAGGAGGGCGAGGAAATAGGTTACCATACTATAGGGATCGCCCTGAATTTTAAAGAAAAGACTGAGGATGAGGTTAGAGAGATGGTCTTAAGTCTCCGTGAGGATGATCCAGAGATCTGGCTAAGGTCGAGGGGGATAGGAACCTCCTTTGTCATCAACTGCCTTACATTGCTGCCCGGGCAAGAAAAGATCCTCGTAGAAAGATTCACCAAGCTCTTCTCTTAGTTCCGGTATTTTTCCCTGTTTTTTCATCCCTTGTTTTATTAGGACTGATCGTCGTTCCAGTAGCGGTAATAACCTTGAGGAAACCTGCGAAGATACATGGCTTAACCGAGGAGAAGCTCATGGATTTAGACCCCGTTGTCCTAAGGGCGATCCTCCATGAGAGGACGCACCACACCATAGAGGTGAATATTTATCGGATTATGGCAGGGAAAAAAGGGATATCCAAGAGCTTTGGGGAGACCGCGGGGCGTCTCATAGACATCTGGAAGGCTAGGGGGCTTCCAACTGACGCCCCCGATATCCAGTGGTGCCTAAACTACGTCGGCTTCGCACGGATGCTGAGAACGGGAGGAGACTTGGATCTGGGCCTGGAACTCGCTAAGCCATTCACAAAGGGCGAGATGGAGACCGTTGAGAAGCTCATTTACGGGAGGAAGAGCATTCGCCAGTTCAGGGACCAACCCGTCACTGATGAGATGATCGACAGAATCCTCCACGCAGGGCTTTATGCCCCCCACAGCTGCAACATGGGCTCTACCCGTTACCTTGTCCTCAGGGAACCCGAGGAGTGGAAGTTGGTGCGGAGCGATATTCCCCTCGAAAACTGCGTGATGATCGTGGTCCTCCAGGATCTACGCATGTATAAGGCGCTTAACTTCGACGAACTGGTTCCCCAGAACCTCTACTATGATGCCGCTGCGACAGCCGACCACATCTGTCTCATGGCACACGCCCTAGGGCTCGGGGGATGCTGGCTTACCCACGGGGAGGATACCCAAAGACGTCTAAGGGATTATTTTGGCCTCCATAAGGAGATCGTTAGCAGAAATCATATTGTCGTGGGCTGGCCTGATGAATCACCCATTAAATCCCAAAGGATGAAGCTAGAAGAGACTGTACTTAACCGCTAACCTTATCCCTCCGCGTACGCGTGAATTAAGACGAAATAGAAAAAATAGCTCTTTTCTTGGACCTCGCTCAAGCTGAGAAGGTACCCCTTGAAGCATTTGCAGAGTCGATAGGAGGATCTTTGAAAAAATGGGTTTAGAGGGAAGAGCTGGGGACCTTATGGGAGAGGTCTTTTAGGAACCTCTCCAATCTAATTGAGACCTCCTCCAGCTTCTCCACGGGTTTCACCAGGGCAAATCTTATGTGTCCCTCGCTGTTGGTGCCGTATTGTATTCCCGGGGCGCACCTAACCTTTTCGTGATAATAGAACTTTTGAACAAAGTCCTTGGACGTGCAGTTCAGTTCAGAGATATCGGCGAAGACGTAAAAGGCGCCTTCAGGCTTTGGACAACTGATCCCATCGATCTCGTTGAGCCGGGGGACAAAGTAGTCGATCCGCTTCTTGAACTCCGACTTCATCTCCTCCACGAAATCCCACCCCTCCTTCAGGGCTAGAGTCCCTGCCTTTTGGAAGGGGACCGGTATGCTAGTGATCCCTATAGGGACCCCCTTTACGACCTTCATCAGCTCAGGGCCTGCTATGATGTATCCCGCCCTACACCCTGTCCATGCGAAGGTCTTGGAGAAGCTCATGAGCACCATAGTCCTCTCCACCATCTCTGGGAGATTAATGATAGGACGATGCTTTCGGCCTCCCCATACGTACTCTGTGTAAATCTCATCCGCGATGACTATGATATCTTTCTCTACAGCGATCCCGGCAATCTCCTCCAGCTCCTCCTGAGTATAAACAGTCCCGCACGGGTTATCGGGATTGCAGATGATTAGAGCCTTTGTCTTACCTGTGATAGCAGCCCTGATATTGTCCATGTCGGGCCTAAAGTTCCCATTTTCGTCCTTGATCATATCCGCCTTTTTCATTGAGGCACCAAAATAAGCTGCAGGTAGATTGTACCCCTGATAAGCAGGGTCCTGGATGACGACCTCATCTCCCGGATTTAGGATCGCGCCAAAGGCCCTAAAGATGGCTTGGCTTCCCCCGGACTCAACAAGGATCTGGGTTTTTGGGTCTACGGTGACTCCATATTTCTGATAATACTCAGCGATGGCGGTCTTAAACTCAGGATCCCCCCCAAAAACGTAATGGGTGTGACCCTCCTTCATGGCGTCATAGACCGCTTTGTTGATGAACTCTGGTTGGTTGAAGTCCGGGTCTCCTGCCCCCAGATTGATCAGACCAGGTTCACTGGGTACCCTAATCCTGGTTGTGATACCTTGTTGCATAGCAGAGATCTCCTTTTTAGCGAATCTCTTGACGTCCAACTTAGTCATATATCGTCTTAGCTAATTGAATTCACTATAAAAGCGGTTCGGAACCTTTTCCCAGAAACTGGTGAAACTCCACAAAAAGATGGGAAAAGGGGGCGCGTATGAGGAGGTCTCTGAAGATCAGCTTGATCGTGCCATCGCTTTGGACTCGAACTGAATGCTTGACTTAGAGGACCACCCTACCCTCTTTTTGCGCTCGTGAGTGCCAGTCTTCCTATTCATATTTTTCTTCCCATGAGCTAGCTGCGCGTGTGGAGGACTATTACCTAATAGAAGGGATCCAAGGCCATTTGTGTGTCCCCCATTTCCAAGGCTTGGGCGCTCATGATTATGGGGACAGCGGTCTTTTCCTTCATATGAACTCGATTATACATTTGTATTATAGAATTCAAATCTAAGTCCTTGAATTATTTTAGCTACAGGATTCTACAAGTGAGGTGGTGTTGCTGTGGTGCTTGGTGGGATTTTTGGGAGGTTATATAGGTGGGAGTGATTGGGTTTAGGCTTTGGGTTTAAAAAATTATTGTAAAACTAGATCAAGTGATTTTTGGACTGATACGATATGAATATAAATGAACTTGGATTGAACCAACCATTATCTCAATAGTTATCTGTTTAATTTTCTTGATAATTCTTGCTGGGATAAACATGTAACGTACTTTAGACAGATTATGCAACCTGAGCTTTCCGATCTCGAAGAATTGTTAGGCCGTAATGACGATTAAGGAACATTTAATGATATACCTCGAGATTTATGGAAGGTATGAAAATGGTTATGAGCTTGATCATTCTTCCAAGTTAACAGGTTTGATTAGTTAACCCTCTTTTACTATGTTATCACTTATGTGCATATTCAAGAAAAATGTCTTCTCAGTTTGAAAGGTTTTAATCGACTTAATTATTTTGGCCGGAGAGCCCCTTTAGGTGGCCAATCCTTCAGCTCATCTCTCTGATCTCGTCCGGTTTTGCATCGCGAACGCAGTAGCCATTCAATACCAAACATGACATCAGAAAATCAATAATAACCAACCAAACAACTAAACTACTCTAAATAATCGTCATCTTGAATGGGGGGGGATCAATCAAACACTAACCCCAGCCACAGATTGGAAACATTAAAACACCTACACCCAAACAATTACACGCCTTCCTAACGACGCACCATACAGACAAACCCCGTTGAGGGAAGACCCAGTGAACCGGGGTCCACCAGCTATGGTACAGGGGGGCAGGGCGGGCGCCGGAAACCTCATAGATGAGAGAGCTCGGCCGAGTGGGGCGCAGCCCCGACCGTGACGTCGTGAGTTTGCTAGGAGGGACAGGGGCGCCTGCCCTCAACCCTTAAATCAACGCCGACATCAACAGATACCAATTCCGAGGTTAAATCAATGGATACTGAGACTCGACTCCAACTAGTCACCCGCAACCTTCAGGAGATCATAACCAAGAACGAGCTCAGAAATCTTCTCGAGACCAACCAGCACCCCCGGGGATACGTGGGCTTCGAGCCCAGTGGCCTTATGCATGCTGGCACCGGCCTTATCGTAGGCCAAAAGATGCGCGACTATGCAGACGCTGGTTTCCACTTTATCATCTACCTCGCTGAGTGGCACGGCTGGATTAACAATAAGATGGGAGGTGTCCTAGAGAATCTTTCCACCGCCGCAGAATACTTTAAGGACTGTTTCACTGCCCTAGGCCTGCCCGAAGGGAAAGTTGAGTATCTCTGGGCCTCTGACATTGTAGACACTAAGGACTACTGGGAGAAGGTGATCCGGGTCATGAAGTTCACAAGCCTCCGTAGGACCCTCCGGGCCATGCCTATCATGGGCAGAAGCGCCGACTCCGTCGATGTGGAGTCTAGTTGGGCCCTCTACCCCGCTATGCAGACCAGCGACATATTCCAGATGAACCTAGACTGTGCATGTTCCGGCATGGACCAGCGCAAAGTTCACATGCTCGCCCGGGAGGCAGCCCCTAAGTTGGGCTTACCGCCCCCCGTTTGCCTCCACAACCCCCTCCTTCCCTCCCTTCAGATCACTGAGGCTAATGGGAGCTTTGATGATAACACTAACATTAATGCGAGTATCAAACACAAAATGAGTAAGAGCGTTGGCAAAGGTGCCCTATGGATAAATGACACCTCTCAGGAAATCCGGGAAAAGTACAGGCAAGCCTATTGCCCCCAGAAGGTTGTTACAGGCAATCCTGTCATGGACCACGCACATATGCTCGTATTCCCCCATTACCATCAGCTCGACATCCAACGATCCAGCAAGTACGGCGGAAATATTACCTACCACAGCTTCGAGGAGCTTGCTAAAGCGTACGGCAAGGGAGACCTTCACCCCCTCGATCTCAAGAACGGCGTTTCAGCTGCAGTTACCAAGCTCATCCAGCCAGTCTCGGACTATTTTGAGAACAAACCCGAGAACTTGCAAGCCATGCGCCGACTTCAGGTCACCCGCTAACCCATCGACTCAGCTAAACGTTTCGCCATTTCCGCGAGACGGCACGCGTACCCCCACTCATTATCGTACCACGCCACTACCTTCACCAGCTGTCCCCTCGCCCGCGTTAGGGGACCATCCACCACGGCGCTCAATGGATTATGGATATAGTCCCCTGAGACCAAGGGCTTCTCTGTATAACCCAGCACCCCCTCGAGTTCCCCCTCCGATGCCTCTTGATATACCTTATTCACTTCCTCAGCGGAGGTCTCATCCCGGAGAATACCGGTGAAATCCACCATCGACACCGCGGGGACAGGCACCCGATACGCAATGCCATCAATCTTGCCGTCCAGCTCCGGAATCACCTTTCCGATAGCCCTCGCCGCCCCCGTCGTGGTAGGAATGATATTAGTCGCCGCATTACGGGCCCTCCTGAGATCCTTCTGAGCTCTATCCAACAACGTCTGAGTATTAGTGTAGGCATGGATCGTATTCATGAACCCAGATTCCACCCCAAATTCATTGTGAATGACCTTTACCATAGGGGCGACACAGTTAGTTGTACACGAGGCATTAGAGACGATCACATGCCTCTCAGGATCATAGAGATGATCATTCACTCCCATCACCACAGTGAGATCCGGATCATCTGCCGGAGCAGAGATCAACACTTTCTCGGCCCCTGCCTCGAGGTGCTTTAAGGCCCCCGCCCTATCTCTGAACCTTCCTGAGGCCTCAATAACTAGCCTAACCCCTAGGTCTCCCCAGGGGAGCCTCCCGGGATCCGACTCGTACAGCACCCGGAGTTCACTCCCATCTACAATGATACAATCCCTCTCAACCTCTAACGTGAAAGGCAGCGCACCATGGACACTATCATACATCAAGAGATGGGCCATCGCCCTGGCATCTCCTCGATTTACTGCAACAAAATCAAGATCGAGTCCTAGCTCTAGGGCAGCCCGATATGCCAATCTCCCCGTCCTACCAAACCCATTTATACCAATACTAACGCCCATCTAGAATCCACAGCAACCTTTCTCCCCATTCCTGATTAACTTTTTTAAGAGCTTGGGTTCGATAAGGTTTTTATTTGGGGGGTGATGCTTATTCTCAGGGTGTGTAAAAATCACCTATCACTCTCATAGCAGGGACATCGATTGATTCCTCATGGAATGGAGCCTCGAGCCCTCATTAGTACACGAAGGGTTTGATACCATCAAACCCAGGGAACTCGACACGAGGACAAGGGTCATCTGCAATAGGAGTGAAGTAATGTATAAAAGTGAAAATAGATGGGTTCAAAGGAGAAGTTAAGCCCAAAATATCTTATCGAGGCCAACTTCATTGTTGAGGGTGTCGTAGAGCACCATGATGTAATAGGCGCAATTTTCGGTCAGACTGAAGGGCTGTTTCCAAAAGAGTTTGAGCTTCGGGAGCTACAAAAGTCCGGCAAGATAGGGCGTATCGATATCACACTGAAGTCAGAGAAGGACAGGACGGAGGGAAAGATCTCCGCTCCGTCGAGTCTGGATCGGGCGGAGACGGCGATCATCGCAGCTGCGATGGAGTCTGTGGATAGAGTGGGTCCTTGCGGTGCGACCGTGAGTATCGTCAAGATCTCAGATGTCCGCGTGGATAAACGAGATCAGATCCTAAAGAGAGCTAAGGAGCTGATGCGTGGCTGGGTCGTCAAAGAAGGTCAAGATATTGAAAAGCTCTTGAGCGAGGTCTCTCGGGTAGATAAAAAGATCAATCCAGTGTATTATGGTCGGGAGAGATTGACGGCAACGCCTAACATCTCGAAACTGAAGGAGATCATCGTAGTAGAGGGTCGAGCTGACGTGATCAACCTGCTAAAAGCAGGGCGGACTGGGGTGATCGCTCTTGAGGGGGTGAAGATTCCTCGGACGATAATCAATTTGGTGAAACGTAAGGAGATCACAGCATTCTTGGATGGTGATCGGGGTGGGGATCTGATCCTGAAGGAACTATTACAGGTGGCCAAACCGGCTTATGTGGCTCGGGCGCCTTGGGGTAAGGAGGTTGAAGATCTGGAGCCGAGTGAAATTGATGCTGCCTTGGCAGCTCGGGTGCCGGTTTCTGAGGTAGAGAAACCCTCCGACTTTGCTAAGCGGGCTCCTGCTAAGCGGGCTCCTGCTAAGCGGGCTCCTGCTAAGCGGGCTCCTGCTAAGCGGGCTCCTGGGAGAAAGCATGTTCCCCCAGCTTCATCTGATCCGCCTTTGGACCTAGGTCCGTTTGGCGGGATCGCAAAGGAACTTGAGGGCACGCTAGAGGCGATTCTGCTGGGTTCCAGCGGGGATGAAGTGGGACGTGTGCCTGTACGAGATCTTGTAGAGGATCTCCGGAAGCGTGAAGGCATCAGGACTGTGGTCTTCGACGGGATCGTGACGGGGCGCCTTGTGGATGCTGCCGTGGAGCGAGGCATCACGATTATCGTAGGGGAGCGTTTGGGCGACGGCGTCCGGGTTCCCCGAAAGTTGACAGTCCGACTTTTTAAGGACTTTTAACTTGGATTTTCCCTTATCTTTTTTGTTTTTCGGTTCTTTCTCTTCTAGGTTTATAATCGCTGTCTTCTTCGGAGAGAGGGGCGTATTCTGGCTAGTTTCTGGTAGACGTCTCCGAAGCCTTCTTCGGGGTGGAGGATTCGTTGGATATAGACTCCTGTACGACCGATCTTTTTGCGGCGTTGAAGGGTGCGGATCCTGTTATGGACTGCAGTGACGCTTATGCCTAGAGCTTTGGCAGTGAATCCCTCGCGGCCTGAGACCGCTCTTTCTAGGTGGCCTTGGGGTGTAGGGGTGATAAGCTTGAGGGCTTTGGTGACCCCGGGGACCCTATTATCGTTACCAAGATGGGAATTGTCGACGGATCCTGCAAAGCTGTAAAAGTCCCTTTCGTGACTGCGCAGGGGGACCAGGGGGAGACTGTAGCTTCGGTCTTGAGCGGTGTGGATATATGCTTTTGCCGCGTAGTTAGGGGTGGCCTGAATGATCATCCTGAGTGAAATGCTGGTCTCGGCCTCGATGAGGGTCTCGATTATGGAGGGTGCTGGTGGGTTGGGGATGATAATGTCGATGTCGCTGGTAGGTTTGACGTCACCTCTTGCGATACTGCCATAGGCGAGGGCTTGGATGTGCCGTTGGTGGAGGGGGCGCATCATTTCTAGGGCCTCGTCCCTGAGACTATTGAGGAGGTTCCAATGGCTGGCCGTGTAGTAGGTCTCGATGCCTTCGGTCATTTTCAAGTTATATTTATGAGGGTGGGTGTTTTATTTCTTAGTCTTTGCGGTGAGGGGTTGGAGCTCAGCAGCGTCCAGAGTCTAGGGCTTATTGTTGTGGCGTGGTTTGTATTCTACGGCATTGTGAAGGTCCTGCGGCTTGAGAGATATGGTGTGGATCTACATCCACTGTTTGCTCTGGTCAAATCGACGAGGTTGAACTCGTTTCTGCTGCGGGTGGGAGGTTGGCGTCCGGGGTTCTGGAGGGCGTTGGGGAATATGGGGGTCGTGTCTTTCCTGGGGCAGGTGGTCTTCCTGACGTGGATGCTGGTCCAGAATCTATTCAAGTTCGTGTATGTTCCTGAAAAAGCGTCTCCCATGATGCCTCTGATCCCTGGGGTGACCATCCGTTTCTCTAACCTCCCCTGGTTCTTGGCTGCTGCGGGCGTAGTTATTCTGATGCACGAGTTGGCGCACGGAGTGCAGTGTGTCGTGGCGGGAGTGAGGGTGAAATCTGCTGCGCTGCTGTTGGCCGTGATAACCTTCGGGGGGGCTGTGGAGCCTGATGAGGATGATATGAAGGCAGCACCGCTGTTGTCAAGCCTTAGGATCTTCGCCTTCGGGAGCTTCGTAAACTTAGTGATGGGGGTCTCTCTGATCCTGTTTTTCTCCTTGTGGCGGGGCACATTACCCTTGGCTATGGGGGCCTTCCTGAACTGGCTGTATTTTATATCGACTAATCTGGCACTGGTGAATATGCTACCGGTGTATCCTCTGGACGGGGGTCAGATGCTGAGGGCTTGGCTGTCGACTCAGGAGGGCTGGATGGTCAGGGGGGAGAGGCTAGTGCGTTATGGTTTCTTAGCATTGATGGTCTCGAATCTGGTGTTGAGTTTAGCACGCTTCGGGTTGGTACCATTCTAGGCGGTTGACTTTTATCGTTGGCCACGGCTTTCTTTGATGCAGTGGCGGGTAGGATCGGGAGCTAGCCCTGCCCTTTGCCCCAGTACGGGCTACAGGGGGGTCAGTAACTCTGGGTTGGTTCGGTTGATGTTTCCGTTATGCTCCTGGCACCTCGTGGATGGCCTGCCCCGTGGGACCGGCGGTTGTCCACTATGTCCCCGTAGGGGGGCATGGTGGCGGTAGTCGGGCGAATCGGTCAGGCCCGGGAGGGAGCAACCTAAACCCGGACGTTGGGTGCTCGCGGGTTTCCGGGCCGGAGGGGAGCCTGGGGTCTCTGGCGGGAGGTTGATATCGAGTCGGTCTAGGGGGCCGTCGCTGCACCTCCCGGTTTGTTGGGATGAGATTGTCTTGAGTTATTTCTCATTCTTTTAGCGCAGTTTCTGTACAAGTAGAGAATTATATTTTTTATTAGATGCCGTTACTGAACCGAGGCCTAGATAGATGCAACAGTTGATAAAAGAAAGAATTCCCACGCCAATTAAAAGACTCCCCGAAGAAGCATGGGTTTGATCTGATGTTCTTTATGCCCATATTAGGGGTGATCTAAAACCCTGGGATTGTGTTGATCTCATAAGAGCTCAAGGATAACTACCTCTAATGTATGCTAACTGTGCGCTGGTTCAAATCTACCACCTTCATTATATTCAAGCCTGAATGATATGAGGCGTCAGTTAGCTGAACTTTTTCTCCTTGAAGCCGCCCTCGGGGGTCTGGTATCTGACCGTCTCTGGCCAATCAATGGGCGTGTAGACAGACTGAATGTGCTTGCCCTTATACCGTTTGATAGCGGCTTCTTTCCCCTCCTCTCTAAGGACCTCGGCCAGGGTCTTTGTTAGCAGTCTCTGACCTGTTATTCCGCTTCCATCCTGCAGCGCGAGGAAAACCCAAGCGTCCTTGAAGAAGCGGACCATGGAGTCATCATCAGCGTACAGTTTCCTCACTGAGTCTGGTAACTCCTCCGCTGCCTCTATGGTAAGGGCAGTTGGCTTGAGCCTCAACCCTGGGGGAGATGCCACGTTGAGGCTATTAACGGCTATATTGTATTCCTTTAGCTCGAAGGCGAGGGCCTGGGTTAATCCCTCGAGGCCGTATTTGCTGGGGCAATAGGCTAGTTGGGCGAGGCTGGCTGACTCAGCCGATCGACTTGTGATGTTTATGATATTGCCCCCGCCCCGTTCCTTCATAGAATGCAGGAATGCCAAGGTGAGGGCGAACGGGGCCCTCAGGTTGATACGCATGATGTTGTCCCAGTTCTCCATGGTTTCATCCTCTATAGTCAGCCAGGAGTTCGTGGCCGCGTTGTTTACTAAGACGTCAAGGCCCCCGAAGGCATTGATAACCTCATCGTGGACCCGCCGTACACCGCTATCAACGGAGATGTCAGCAGGCACCGTGAGCACCCTCCCACTGACCTTCTTTATAGCGCGCTCCGTCTCTCGGAGTTCATGGATGCTCCGGGCAACTGAAACCACCTTCGCCCCCTCCGAGGCAAAGGCGATGGCGAGGGACTTGCCAAAGCCTCTGCCTGAACCCGTGACCATCACTACTTTTCCCGATAAGCGATTCATGTAAAAGTAATCCATTTTTCGATTTAAAAACCATTTAGATTTGGCGCAAGCGGCTTGCGAAAGACCCAAAGGTCTGGTCTTACGTTCATACTATTATGTGCATGTGTTTTTGAGAATGTGAGGCGGTGAATAAATAATGTTTACCCGAGATTTATGAATGAAAAAAGGATTAATTGGCTGCAGACCTCTATCTACTCGGCTATCCTGTGGAGGCCCCCCCGAACATTCTTAGGTTCACTATATTGACTGTCTTCCTGACGGCCTACCGCTCTTCTCTGAGCTTCTGGCCTCTCTCATTCACTCAGATCTTTGCAGTCGTCTGTTGTAGTGGGATTCGTTTATGTACGCGGTGATCCTATGTCTTTGGGTGGGTTGCCCATATTCTCCCTTCTTCTGATCACTTTGACCCCGTACTCATCGAGGTCTCTTTGAACCACGTGGAGACTTGATCTAAATCGCTTTCCAAGAGCCTATTCTCATTGTTCAACCTACCGATATAAATCTTGGAGAAGTTGGTATCCCCTATTTCCGCGCGCTCGAGGAAAATGTACCCTCTAAATGGAGTCTTCGCATCTCATAGAGCTGGGGCACTTTAACCTACCTCTCAAACATATAAGTAAAACTCGCACAGAATTCCCTGAAAACCTATGTCTGGTGTAAGTGACCTTTTTTTTGACGAGTTCTACGCCGAGCTCGAAACAGCAATGGAGGACTACGTTAACCTCGAGCACGACCTAGAGCCCCCCCGCCTCGCAGACGAACTCGCTGACCGATGGCACCCCTACATATTTGGGGACAGGAATCCCGGCGAGGTCCTAATCTCTGTGGACGGAGGGGTCCAGATTAGCAGATTCGCCTACGGGGGATTCGTTGCCGTCGCCCGGGCCTGTGCCCTCACCCATGCTCCTGGGGATGGAAGACGTCTCACTAAGCGGGTCAAGATCCAAATCCAAGAGGTCTATGACAACAGGGACCGGGGTTTCATTCCAGGATACGCCCGAACAATTTCCGAGTATAAGGCCGCGGCAGGGGCGGCGAGGGAGGCCCTGGACAGGGGACTGAAGCCTGTAGTCCTCATGGATGGCTCCCTCTACATGGGGCGTTTCCCCTACGCGACCCGAGAATACCACCACCACCCCTCCCTCATCATCGAACTCCTGGACTCTGTTGCGGACCTCCGCACCCTTGCCAGGAACCACAACTTCCCGCTAGTGGGGATCTCCAAGGACTCTTCTGTATTCTATTTCCACATGGAGCTCCTCAAAGTCGCCCTTTTTAGGGCGGGCCACCCCCGGATCAGGATGCTGGTGGGAGATGCCTCCTCCCCTTTCGATCTCCGATTAAAGCTGGGAATCCTGGAAGAGCAGGACCGAGTAGCCCTGGAGTCTTTTTTAGACAGACGCCCCCTTTGCGACAGCGCCTTGGTCCACCTCTGCACCAAGTCCCAAGGTTACACCCACCCCCTCCTCATCGCCCCCAGCCTCTACCGCTCGGGCTCCGAGGGGGGCGCCCTCTATAAGCGCCTAGAGCTAAACCTCCCCCAGGAGACCGCCGACGCCGTTATCACATCCCTGAGGCGCTTTCTCAGCAGTCCCCCTGTTGCAGTCTTCTACTGGAAGCCCGCCCCGAACTCTCGCCCCTTCAGGGTTGACGTCTCCGGCCACAGCTTGGGTCGTAGCAAGCCTTTGATCCCAAGCGAGGGAAACTATCTCCTTGAGACTCCCGACCACAGATCCATGAAGGGAGTTATAAATCACCTTCACTACTGGTACTGTAATGACGTGGAGTATAACATCCCCCTGAAGCAGGCGGATGTCCTGGCCCACTTTGACCGAAACCTATACACCACCAAATACGAACCTTTTATCATAAATCGCCTTGAGAGGGCAGGAGTGGACATATTGGGAACAAGGCGGAATTTGAGGGAGATGAAGGCATGACAAGGTACGGGGTCATTATAGGTCAGGCGAGGCCCAGTTTCTATGAATTCAACATCGCGGACCCTTCCATTCGTCCTGTTAACTTCGAATACGTCCAGATAGTTCTTGAGGAGCAGTCCCCCGGAGGAGTCCGAAACGTACAGGTCTTGGGCCAGGTAAAGACGCTCTTCAGCCGCCACCCTTTCTACGACCAGCGCACCACTCCAAGCGCCGTCTGGAAGCAGCACGAGCTCGGAGTCGGGGACGAGTTGATGCAGATTATCGCCTCTGTTAAGATTCTTGGGTACATCCACGAGGAAAATGGACACCGCGAGGTCCGCCGTCCTAGGAGCCCCCCCCTACCTGGCACCCCGGTCTATAGGGCAGAAGACAGACTCTTGGAGGAGCTCCTAAACCTAGACGAGGAACAGATCCCTCTTAATGTTGGCCACCTCCTCCATAGGGAGAACATCCCGGTCCCCATTAGCGGTAGGGAGCTTCACCGCCACGCTGCGATCCTAGCTATGACCCGGTACGGGAAGAGCTACTTCTCCGGTCGCATCATCGAGGAGCTCCTCTGCCAGGGGGCAAGTATCCTCACCATCGATGCCCACGGAGACTACGCAAACATGACCCAGGGCCCCGACGGGGGGCTCCACCCCTTCTACCACGACAAAGTCACCGTCTATCGACCCGAGGCCGCAGAGCAGTTCGAGGCACCCCATGCGAGGCCCCTCAGGATCAGCGTCTCAGGCATCGGTTTCAGGGAACTCAGGGCCCTAGCCCAGGTATCCGGGAGCCTCCAGACCATACTCCTCCGTAGGGCCGTCCGAAAGGCCAAGTCGGAGAACCCCCTGTATACCCTAGACGACGTTGTCCGCCATCTCGAGGATAGGATGAAAGACGCGAAGGCTGACCAGGCGGATCGCATCGCCCGGATCGTGATGCGTCTTGAGGACCTGAGCCGCAGGGGTATTTTCACCGACGGGGACCTCGATCTCCCGGCCCTCTTTAAGCCGATGCACATGAGCGACATATTTCTGAGTGGCATGACCGACTACGTCCAAGACGTTATCGTTGGTATGATTCTCCGAAGGGTCTTTGACGCAAAGTTCAAGAAGGAGCCCTGGGCCCGCTCACCGATCTTTATCTTCGTCGAAGAGGCTCATCGCTTTGCAGCTCCCCCCAGTGAAAGGGGAGGACGGTTCAGCAGGGATATTCTAGCCCGCATCGCCGCTGAGGGGGCCAAGTTCGGGGTTTTTCTCACTGTAATCAGCCAGCGACCCAGGCGCCTCGATCCCGATATCCTCGCGAACTGCAGTAACCTTGCGATACTCCGGGTGGTGAACAGTCAGGACCAGCGCACCATCCAGGCCGCAAGCGAGTCCTTTAGTGAAGATCTCCTTGAGGATCTCCCCGCCCTGGAGCAAGGGGAGGCTATCTTGGTGGGGCCCTTCGTCCCCTTACCCGTGATGATCAAGACCGCCACCCGGGAGACTCGTCATGGGGGCAGGACACCAGACATCCACATGCTCCTTGCCGAGGCAAAGGAACGGGTTAACACCAAGAGGGATGACGAGCCCCTATACTAGTCTCTCCCATTTTGGACAATTTTTTTTATGTTCACTCAAGTTTTGCTCTTTTTTAAATCGAAAAAAGGTGAGATAGAGCCTCAAGGGGCAAACCTGAATTTGAGTGTAAGGGGCCCCTGCCTATTGACAGACCGAGCCAGCTTAAGTGATCTAAGGTCGAGGTCAGACCCCGACGTCTGGGACAATTTATTTCTAGTATGAATTGCCCTTTTTTTATCCGATCCTTTTCACGCGTTGAGCGGCTAAATGGATCCTTTTGCCTCCGTCTGGGGCATCTGTCCGACGACGGTGTAGAACTTTTGGGATCTAATCGTAAATCTTCCTAGTGATCCAAAGGCCTCGTAGGATTATCGATCTCCACCCTTTTGATCACTCAGTGGCGGCTCCGGTTGAGCATCTTGCAAACTGCCCACTCATCCTGTCAGTTGTACCTACTAGGCATCATCATGAAGACCTCCAGAGCATGGTAGCGTCCACTCTCCTAATCAACCATGAAGCGACGGAGCGCTCTTTCAGGCAGATAAGCACAAGTATCACGTGTTTTGTTTCCCTTCCACGATAACGTGATCCATATCCCCTGGCTGAGCAGCCCGACTGTCCTCAATCCCACGGTGAACCCTTAATTAAATTTTTCAGAGGTTAATCCCCTGAATGAAAATAGATTTAGACGCGAACCTCCCTTGGTGAATGAAATGAGGTTCGCGGTTCTCGCCGACATCCATATCGGTCGCAGCATTCCTCTTGCTATAGCCGAGCATAGGAGATTGGCCTTCAGCAGGGCCTTCACTCAGGCCGTAGACGCTGTTGTCGAAGCAGGCGTCGATTATGTCTTCATCTGTGGAGATCTCTTTGAGCGGCGAACCCTCCGTCCCCACCTAGTTCAGTTTACCCACGACGAGCTCTACAGGCTCGCCAAGGAAACCAAGGGCCGTCACGGGAAGACTCCCAAGATTCTCGTTATCCGGGGCAACCACGACGGTCGCCCCCAGAGCGACGCCCTTGACTACCTTAAGCACCCTCTTGCCGAGTACCTCCACATCTTCGAAGAAGGGAAAGTCACCTACAAGGACGAAAACATCACCGTTGTGGGAATCAACTATTACGACCAGATCGACAGGGCCTACGAGGCATACGCAAAGCCCGCCCTAGAGGAGGCCCAGGGGCTCAAGGTGCTCATGATTCACAGCTTTATCGCCGGGTACAATCTAATCCCCCCCTACAGCTCCAGCCTCTCCCTCGATGTCTTAGCCGAGACTGACTCCGACTACGTTTTCTCAGGCCACTATCACCTGAAATGCCCTCCAAAGCGCCTGCCCAGTAATGGCTGGGTTCTCACGCCGGGGAGTCTTGAGATGTACGATTTCGGTGAACACCCTGAGAAGGGCTTCTATATTATAGATCACGGTGAGGCGCCCAAGTTCACTTGGATCCCCCTTGAACCCCTTCATTTCATGAAGCGGGCCCGAATAGACTCCGAAAGGAGGCAAACCCCCGCCTGGTTCAGCAGAAGGATCCTTGAGGAGGTGAACCTCTTTAGATTAGATCTCGAGAGAACCGGGAAAGAGGGCTATCTAAGGATAAGGGTCCGAGGTCCTCTCCGGGACGGATTACCCGGTGACATCGATCTTGAACCTGTGAATCGCCTCATCCATGACGATCCGAGCCTTCTTTGGGTCGATGTTGACACCATCGGGGTAGAGATGCCCCTCGTGGCTAGGGCCGTGGAGCAGGAGCAAATCGACGTCGCAACGTTCTTCGCTCCTCTCGGAGAGTTTGCCGGGGAGATCACTAAGATGCACACCAGGGTCCGGGAGGCCCTCGAGGAGCAGGCAAGTGCCACCACAGGACTCCTCACTGCCAGCCAGAGGGTCTCCCTGGTAGAGGAATGGGTGGGGCACTTCGAGGCAAGAAAATTCAGGGAGGAGGACCTGTGATCGAGGAGCTCACCCTCAGGGGGTTTAAGTCCTACCCCTCGACCCGCACCGAGACGGTATCTTTCACCCGTGGGGTGAATAAGATCGCAGGGCGGAACGCTGCTGGGAAGACCTCGCTCCTCGAGGCGGTCCTCTTTGGTCTCTATGGGGACGTCCCTGGGGTCAACAAGCATGATCTCGTCTCACTTGGTGGGAGCAGCCTCAGCGTTACAGTCAAGCTCAGGAGCCCTCTAACAGGGCATCTTGCTGTTATCCACAGGGAGGGGAGCCTCGCTAAGGATGGAAGCTTCAGAACATCCAAGTCAGTGATGACCGTGGAAGGAGAAGATCACGCCTACACCAGGGAGCGGGACCTCCAGTCTAGGCTCCGGGAGCTCCTCGGCATCGGCCGAAATACCTTTCTCAACGTCGTCTACGCCCAGCAGAAGGAGTTCATCGAGATCCTCAATCCCAACCGCACCAGGATGGACGCCATCCTTGGACTAACCGCCCCCGCCGAGGTCCGGGAGCAGTTCCGGGAGGTGAAGCGTATCCTAGGGGAACGGGGACGGATATCCAAAAAAGGTACATTCCAGGAACGTATCAGAAACGCCGAGGATTCTATCGCAAAGGGCAAGTCCCAACTTAAGGAGGCGATGAACAGGAAGGCCAATCTAGAAAAGGGCCTCGGGGCGATGAGGGACAAGCTCTTTGATGCCAAGGGAAGGGTCAATGACCTTGATATATTCCTCGAGGAGTTCGCGCGCCTCGACAGCCTCCAGGCCGAGATCGAGAAGCTCGAGCTTATCTCGGATGAAAAGACAAAAGACCTTGAGGACATCCAGAACTCCCTGGGGAATTCCCCAGAGGACCGCCTTGACGAGCTCAGGGTTGGGGTGATGGAATGCAAGGCTACAGAAAACCGGCTCCAGAACCTAGTCGACAAGGAACTGGGCGGGGAACGCAGAGACGTGGCGGGTGAGGTCTCACGCCTCAGCCACCAGATCAACGAGCATGTTACCTTCAAGGACAAAGGACTCACCCTTTGCCCCACCTGTGGTCAGGAGATAAACTATACCCTCATCGAGGACGAACTCAAGAAATGGCTAGAGGAGCACACAGAAAAACGTTACCGCCTCATATCCCTTGATGCCGAGATCGAAACCATTCAGGGTCAGGTCAGGGTCACCCGGAGGAAGTGGATCAATGCCGACCGGGAGATATCCGATATTGAGGCCCTCATGGCCCGGGTGAAGAAGCAGACCCACGCTCTGGAGAGGATTTCTAAACAGGCAGCAAGCCTTGAGGCACGCCTGGAGGGAGAATCGGATGCTATTGTCAACAAGGCAGAGGAAGCACTAAACATGACCTTTGCCTCCATCCCCAGCGCCCAGATGAAGCTTGAGGACGAACTTAGGAAGGCGAGGAGTGAACTTGGGGTGCTTCAGAGAGACGTCGGTGGCCGTGAAGGACAGCTCAAGGATTCCGATAGGCAGCTCAGGGAGGTTGAGAGGCGTATAGAGACCCATAAGAGGGTTCTAGGAGAGGCCCAAGTTGTCCTGGGCCGCATTTTGGAGTACGAGGCCAAGCTCAGGGCTCTCGACAGGGTCCAATTCCTCTATGACGAGTACGGGAAACGGCTCAGGGAGAACACTCTAGCTCAGCTCGAGTATCAGACCTATCAGTATTTTAGGCGCCTCACGGACCAACAGCTTTACGGGGCCTGCCGAATCGACAGGGAGCGATATATCTTGGAAGTCTATCTTTTGGGTGGCTCTGGGAAGCTCCCGGCGTGGCGCGCCGGGGGGGGACACCAGAGCCTTTTCGCCCTTGCGGAGCGCCTTGCTCTGCTCCGGGTCATGGGCTTCCCCCATCTCCTCATTCTTGACGAGCCCACCGACGCTGTAGACTCCGAGAATATCCCTCAGCTTCTCGAATATGTCGCGAAGAGTAGCAGGCAGATCGGTCAGGTTTTACTTGTGACCCACCACGGCCAGGGAGAGGAGGAAGGGGTCAATATTATCCGCATAAAGAAGGAGAGCGGTGTATCACGGATAACTCAGGGTCTTGCAACCAGTTGAGGCTATAGCTCTTTCTATCTAAAATAGTGATTAGGATGGTCTTGAAACCTTTTAGCTCCTCAGAGAGTCCCAACCCCATGAGAAACAGCTTTTTCTCCTTTGCCTTCTTGTTTTTTTAAACGGTTCCTGATGATTTGGTCCTTTGCATCCCCAAACAGATAAAATATCCCGCGTCAAACTCTGGGGTGATGACGATGAGAGTCATAAGGACCGCCTGCCCTAGGGACTGTTACGATACCTGTAGCCTCCTGGTCACGGTGGAGGATGGTAGGATCGTCAAAGTAAAGGGGGACCCAGACCACCCAGTCACTCGAGGTTTCACATGCCCCCGGGGCGCTGCCGATATCCAGAGGACATATAGCGGGGAAAGGGTCCTTTACCCTCACGCTAGGACCTTGGACAGAGGATTTACTCGGGTCACTTGGGATGAGGCCCTCGACACGATTACCTCTAATCTAAAAACGGCCCTCTGGGAGCACGGCCCTGACAGCCTCCTTCAACTCGACTACTCAGGGAACATGGGACTCCTCACTGAGCCCTGGGCCCAGAGGCTCTGGAACGCCCTCGGCGCTGCCATTCATGATTCCACTATCTGCAGCGCCTCAGGCCATGCTGGCCTCGCCCTCCACCATGGTCTCACTTACGGCGTCGAGCCTGACGAACTCCAGGAGAAGAGACTCATCGTGTTCTGGGGTTTCAACGCCAAGGTGAGTGCCCCCCACACCTGGGCCCTAGCTGTCAAGGCCAAACACGAGACTGGCACAAAAATAATTGTCGTGGACCCTCGGAAGAGTGACACTGCCGATTCCGCCGACGTCTGGATTGCTCCTAAGCCAGGGAGCGATATCGCCCTTGTCTACGGGATCGCCCGGAGCCTCATTGAGAGGGACCTTATCGATAATGGGTTCCTCAAGGAGTGGACCCACGGTTATGATCAGTTCAAGGAGGAGGCTCTTAGGTGGAATCTGGAAAGAGTTGAAGAGGTTACATTGCTCAGCCCTGATCAGGTGGAGAACCTAGCTGACGCCTACGCTGGCAACAACCCATCCGCCACTATGATCGGCATAGGACTACAAAAGAGCATCTACGGCGCCGACAATGCCAGGGCCGTCGCCTTAATACCCCCCCTCCTAGGACTCCACAGGGGATTCTATTACAGCAGCGGCCAGGGCAGATACTTCAATAAGGGTCTTATCTCTGGGAGCAGCCTCACAACTAAGGAGAGGAGAATCTTCAGCCAAGTGGGCCTCGGCCGCCTCCTCCAGCGGGGTGACATCAAGTTCCTCTATGTCAACAACATGAATCCTGCAATAACCCTCCCCGACCAGGAAGCTTTTCACAACGGCCTCGAACGAAAAGACCTCTTCACTGTGGTCCACGAGACCCACTGGACGGAGACAGCCCGTCACGCTGATGTTGTCCTTCCCGCCCAAACCTACCTCGAGAAAGAAGACCTCGTCCCGGGTTACTCTCATTCCTATATTACGAAATCTAACAGGGTCGTGGAACCCCTTGGGGAGAGCCGAAATGAAACCTGGATCACCATAGAACTTGCTAGGAGACTCGGGCTCAAGGAGGAGTGGCTCTACTGGGACCCATGGCTTGTTCTCAAGGAGGTCTTCAAGGACCAGTTCCTAAATGGGACCTTCGAAGACTTGATGGGGGGCGCAACCCTTAAGCTGAGGACTCGGATCACTTCCGAGTACCAGACCCCAACAGGAAAGTTGGAATTCGTCTCTGGGAAGGCAGTCGAGTCCGGCTTCGACCCCCTCCCTCTGCAGCATTCACTCCCCAGCGAGGAGGGGGGATTTACTTTTCTGACTACAGGGATCCCAAAGTACACCCACACACAATTTCAGGATGTTTACGGCCCTATACCCCCGGTTGTCTGGATTAACCCTAGGGATGCGGAGCGCATGGGAGTCGCAGACGGGGACCCGGTAAGCGTATACAACGAGCGGGGCGCCATCCGAGTTGAGGCCGTTGTGACCGATCGCGTGTCCAGAGGAGTCCTATGGTCTCCGAGGCTACTAAGGGGACTCAAAGGGGAGCTCCAGAACTTGTTGATGCCCGGGGATGTCCAGGCGCTAGGCGGAGGGCCGGTCTTCAACTCCACTATTGTGAACGTGAGTCCCGAAAAAGGGTCCTAGCCTGAATAGATTACGTGACGTAGAACCAGGGCTATCTACCCTTGGGCTTGTATTTCTTCTCCTTGTATTTGCTCACGATCCGCACGTGTGTCCCCTTTCGGGTTATCGCGGAGTCTATTCCATCGGCCATCTCCTGACACCCTCTGTTCCACTCGCAGACGTCGCAATCGTCCTCTGCGCCGATCATACCTATGCAGACCGGGCGCCTACTCTTACTCATCTTCGCTTCAACCCAGTTAAACGGTTCTAAAAAACCTTGCGAAACATATTTCTTTTTATGTCTCTGGGAACCAGACTGAATTTTCGCGTGCGCCTTTGTTCATCTGTTGATGAACTGCTTGTCCCCAAAGACCACCGGCGTTATCCTCCAGGATGCAGGAATCCGGGTGTTTGCCGTCTAGGGGACACGTATTAACTTTTTAGCCAAATATCTGAGACAAACATCACTATATCTGATATGCTAAACCCTAGCTTATTCAAATTCATGGTGTAATGTTATGGGTGTGATTAGAGGAAACTATATAGTGCTCGAAAAACTCCCGGATGAAGATCTTTGGTGGAGTTATCCCTATTCCCCCTGATACAAAGAGGGTTAGACGAGGGTCTCCCCGGCGAGCTTCTCGACCGCCTTTATAATTGCCTGGGTGCCCTTCTCGGTGAGGCCATCCGCCTCTAGGCTTTTATACATTTGCTGGACTACAGAGGACTCCACTAGGGGCATTTTGACCTCAGCTGCAGCCTCCATGATGAGCCTCAGGTCTTTTAAATAGTCCTTTATCTTAAACCCCGGGTCCATGTCCCCCTTCAGCAGCCTGGCCCCATTGTTGGTGAGCTGCCAGCTCCCTGCGGCTCCCCCAGAGACTGCGGCGTGACACTTTTCAAGGTCAACACCAGACTTTTTTGCAAACATGAGGGCTTCAGCGACACCAAGCATAGTCGTTCCCACCAGGATCTGATTGACGAGCTTAACCGTTTGACCCATCCCGTTTCCACCAACGTGGGTTATGGTCTTCCCCATAGCTTTTAACACTGGGAGGCACCCTTTGAACGTCTCATCGTCGCCCCCCACCATGATGCTGAGGGTCCCGTCCCGAGCACCGATAGCGCCCCCGCTTACCGGGGCGTCTAGCATCTTTACCCCCTTTTTCCCAAGATGATCGTTTATACTCTTCGTTACCGCCGGGGAAATTGTGCTCATATCTATCACTACGTCCCCTGGACTCGTTCCATGAATCACGCCTTTGGAGCCTAGGATCACCATCTCAACATCGCTGGAGTCGGTAACGATGCTCACGATAATATCCGAGGCTGCTGCGACCTCTTTTGGGGAGGATGACGCTTTCGCCCCGGCCTTTACTAGGGGGGCCATCTTTGAGGTCGTCCTGTTCCAGACAGTGACGGGGAAACCGGCCTTCACCAAGTTCATGGACATCCCTCTGCCCATGAGACCCAATCCTATAAATCCAATCCTTTTCAAAGATTACACCGAAGGTTAATCCCTGTCACCGTCGTTAAACCTTTTTCTCTAGCGCCCAATGGTACTCTTAAGGAGTAGGAGGTAGTGACTCCCGGCGAGCCCCATTAGGATGAGGGTGATGCCGATGACAACCATCGAGTTCGCCTTTCTCGAGTCGTTGGAAACCTTGGTGCTCTTATAGGCAATGATGAGCCCCCCTACCATGAAAAGAGTGAGAAGCATGCTCACGATGCTCTCGTTGATGGTCTGATCCGACTGGAAAGGATGCACCGCCACCCATCTGTTGCCCGAGGGGTAGAGGGATGGCGGGTTATCTAGGAGATCATAGATTCCACCGCCTGCGATAAAGGCCGTAAACAGGATCATGATGATTGACACGACTGCTGGGGAGACACTGGGTAATCCCCGTTTTCCCTTGCCGAATCCTTCCAAGAACCTAGCAAGCCGTTCACCAACTGATGGGATCGTTCTCTGCCTCCTTTCAAGAAGGTTAACATGTAACCCCCTAAATATATGGGTTTTTTAAATATCTTGATCCTAGACTCTCTGTTAAGAACCCTTTAAAGGAGGTCCCTCGCTTGATATCCGGGACGTCTTTATGCCACAGAAAGTGACCTGCTCTGAGTGTAACTATCTTCTCTATGAGGGAGACCTACTAAAGTCCCCTCAGGACATCATCAAGAAATATGACGGGCGCTGCCCTAAGTGCAATAGGAAACTAGTCTTTGCAAGTGGGGGAGTAACTATTAGCCCCCATATCGATAATAGCGAATAATGTATTTTTTTATTATTACATAAGTACTATTCGCGCGCACTTTCCAAATTGGAGAAAAGTGGGAGCAAGCCCTACTCCCGATACAATATCTTCCCGGGCCTGGCTCCCGTATGGGATGATCCCTTCACGACATGTATCCCGTTAACGATAACGTGCTCGATCCCTTCCGGGTATTGCCGAGGGTTCAACTGATCTCCTTTATCGGTTACCGTCTCGGGATTGAAAAGTACTATATCGGCATGGGCTCCCTCAGCTAGGATTCCCCTGCCCCGTAGCTTGAATTTCGTTGCAGGGAAGCTCGTAACCTTTTTGATGGCCTCCTCGAGGCTGAGGGTGCCCGACTCCCTGTATGCCTGCCTGAGGTATCGGGGGTAGCCCCCATAGCTGTTTTCACTGGGCAGTCCCCAAGGTGGGTGCCTGCTGATCTTCTTGTCATTGACCCCAAATGTATCTATGCCTATCATGGCTTGGGGGTGCTGATAGAACATGAGCTTCACCCATTCGTTTCCTCCCTTTCTAATGGCCTTCGTCTCTGGGTCTGCTGAAACGACTGTGAATAGGGCGTCAAGCTCGTCGATTCTGAGTTCCACTGCTATTTGCGCTAGGGTCTTTTCAAGAAATCTCTCGTGTTGGCACTCCACAATTATGCGCTGTTTCGCCCAACCCTCATTGACGTTAGGGTTGAGCCCGTAATGCATTCCAGCCCAGATGGCTTCTTTGATCTCATCTCGGAACTCCTCAATCCTCAGGGCCTCCCCTAACTGCCAGGGGCTACCCGTTATTCGTAACCATGGCGTGAGATAACTTACAAGCCAAGGGGTACCCCCTATCCCTCCCGTGCTATGATTTGGTATTTCATCGAAGCTGACGTCAATCCCCTCCTTCTGAGCGTCATCGATCATCTTGAGGGTAGCTTTCACGGCCGCCTCAGTCATAATCTCGCTCCCCATGGGTCTGACAATAAAGACCGCGCCGAGGTGAGAGACTTGGACAGATATCCCTGTTTTCCTGCCTATATCGATTGCCTCTAAAAGTCCCTCGGTCTTGACGGGGGGAAACTGTCCAGGCTTCCGTGACTTTCTGTGGCCCGTGCTGAGACAGTGGCTTGCATAAATGCCACCATATTTACCGGCGACCTTGGCACAGGCAAGAAACTCGTCGAAGCCAGCGTAGATACCAGGGTCATAGTCCCGGCCGACGCTGATCCCGATACAGCCGTCCTCCATGGCTCGTTCTACGTGAACTGTCATCTCGTGGATTTCCTCTGTTGTCGCCTCCCGTTTAAAGTCCGTGCCCATAACGAGGCTCCTGACGTCTCCCTGACCCACCAGCGGGGCGAAGTTGGGGCTTAATCCCTTTGTCTCAACTCTCTGAAAGAACTCCCCCATGGTATTCCAGTCGATCTCCCAGCCGAAGAGCTCTTTATGCCTCGGGTTGAGGAGATCTCGGGGGATCAGCCACTCCCTGTTGAAAAGCGTGGGGGAGAGGTCGACGTAGAGATCGCTGAGGACCCAGGGGAGCCCAATATACTCCCCAAAGGGACCGGGGCTGTTACCGCACTGACCCCCCACAAATGTGGTTATCCCCTGGCGGACGAAGCTCTCAGCCTCGGGGTAATAGAGGATACTCAGGTCTCCATGATTGTGTACATCGATGAATCCTGGACTTGCTACAAGGCCTTCTCCGTCGATGATCGTCTCTGCGTCCGCTTTAATGTCCCCCTCCACCTTCCCTAGGGCCGCTACTTGACCCTCTTTGACCGCTAGGGCGCCCCTGAAGGCGGGGGCTCCCGTACCATTCACTATCGAGGCGTTTTTGATGAGGATATCATATTCTTCCGGCATATCTACCGTGAATAGATTAGGATATAGGCGCTTAACCTTGGTGGATGAACACCGGGGCATTATTAGACGAATTTCGCCTTCACCCATCGGGATCCCTCAAGAAGATTGTAGTTCTGTTATTCCTTTCTATTATTACACGAGCAATATCGCTCTTCTCCCAGAGCTCTAGGAGTCTATCTTGGGGTAAAGAGTGTAGGCCCCGCGGTAGTAGCTCATGACTGCTATTTTTTGCATAGATTCTCTCAATCTGACCCTCTCAGAGGTGACATTTAGGTTAAGGGATTTCCTTCTCTGAAACAGGCGTATCCCTGGTTGCTTCTGGTCTTACCCTCTCTTGAACTAAAGCATAGATAAGGACGACATCGATCAGTGCAATACTAAAGTTGAGGAAAATGGGGAGGTCAAATCCAAATGCATCGAAAAGTAGACCTCCAATGAAAGGAGCAGGGAACGCGATGAGTCCCTTGAATGTTGAGAACCCCCCTATGGCCTGGGCTCTCCTTTCTGGGTCCACGTTTGCTGCGATCCACGCCCATTCTGCGGGCTCCCAAAATGCGGCTGATATACCCAATATAATGTGGGCAGTGACGACGACGGGGAAGCTTTTCGAGACAATAAGTGTGGCGAGGGCTCCAGATGCGATAAGCTGGGAAATTACCAAGAACTTTACATAGCCGATCCTATCCACAAGCCTTCCAAGCGGAATCTGAGCGACTGCGGTCGTCCCGATGTTAGCTGCGGTTATAAGCCCTAACATAGCTGGGGTGTATCCATAGCCCTGGGAGAGCATACCGTTTAAGAGTCTGTAGCCAAGGTTGAAGGCGATGAGGTCTGCTGACATAGCGATATAGAATCCCCAGAGGTATCGTGGAGGTCTAAATGTCTCCATGAATGATCCTGTGAGTTCCCTCAAGTTGACTGAACCCGTTATGTCCGCAAAGATGGTCTCTGGTAGTCTCAATACGACCACTAGAAACGAGAGGAGTGCCAAGACTGCCGCCACAGTGAAGACGGGTTGAAAACCGTATGAGGTGGCTATATGACCCGCTGCGATAGTTGCTACGAGGCTTAGACCCAACGTGATGGTTCGCACGAGGCTGTAGGTATATCCTAGTTTTTTTCCTTCCGAGGACTCGGCGATAACGGTGTTCCAGACTGGATGGACAGCCAGGGATAGGCCAGTGAAAATGACACCGAGGAATAAGAATCTCCAGGACTCTGCGTATATATAGAGGACCGCTGCTGCTAAGATGAGGACCTCTTGGGCGATGATAAATCTCCTTCTTCCGTAGGTATCCGAGGCCTTTCCGAGGAACGGCATCATCATGATCTTCGTGAGATCAAGTAAGCTCTCTAAGCCTCCGAGTCTAGCCATGGAGACCCCTAGGCTGAGGACGAAGGGCTGCCAGATGACCTTCCAAGCCTTGAAGACAGCGCCCCTGAGCGCCGAGATAGCTGAGACTATGAACACCAGCCTCCTCTTCCCTGTCTTTTCCGATGTCATCCCGGCACTCCAGTATGGTATCTTTTCTTAGGACTTCAAACACTTCATCAAATCACGAGTTAGATAAAGTCAATGAGTAAGGACAGGGGGTCGACAAATTTTTCTCCAAGACCCTCTTTTTTCCCGTCATTTTTCTTAGACACCTTCTCTTTGAATGAACCTGGATGACTCTGGTTACATATAACCCTAAAAGAAATCATCAGTCGAAACTGGATCTGGTGAGGAGAACCATCCCTCCCAGCTGTTCCACACGCTGACCAGCGGCGGTGTTTACACCGACAACATAAGCCTTGATCCCTCTATTCTTTGAGGTCACCATGAGCCTCTGGACTCTTCTTCTGTGAGCGGCTAGGAACCTGTCCGTAATGATCAGATGTTCCGGTTTGGGTCTCCCCTTTATCTTCTGTCCGAAAATCCTTTCCTCCACCTCTTGCAAGGAGTACAGGATATGGTTCATATCATCCTGCGTGAGCCGTCTCTCCAGAAGACCCTTAACTCGGTCTGCTTCCTCCGCTGCTGATGTCATAATGGCCCTCTGAACCTTCCCTGTCCTGATTAACGCGGAGACCTCCTCCTGTGTGGTGGCTGATCCCACAATACTCGTGACCGATATGGACCTGGCGCCCTTCGTTAACCATGGCTGGTGTTTCACAACATGGTCGAGAAACTCCTTCATGTGGCTTGTTCTCGCTGGGGACACCATAACGACGCTCCCAACACCCTCTTTCAGGACTGGCCTCAGGGCATTCACGACGGTCTCATGGAAATTATATCTCTCTCTTTTGCCTCCTCGCGGAGCCTTGACTGTAGAGTAAGGCTTGATGACCTGACTATAGACCCGCCACAGGAAGGCGCGATCCCGGTCGAAGCCGATGAGGATCGCGACTGGATACCCTCTCTTGTACCCTCGTCTACGCCTCACCATCCCCGTGCCCCTCTCTCCCCCGTGATACATTCGTCGGGGTTTAACAATTATCCATGATACTCAAGTTTAAGATAACCTGATCAAAATTATTTTGCCAACATTTAGACCTCCGAGTTCCCGTTACCGTCAAGAAGCCCCTCATCTTTTCAGGAACAAACGGTCATACAATCTGGTCTGAAGGGTCTATATTATAGCTATTTAGTCCACATGAACAAACTCACCTAGCGATTTAGAAGGTCTCCGGTGTGAGAGAGGTCTTGTTTAATGTGGCAACCCATCTGCTGAAGCGCGCGTGAGTATAAGATTTATCCTAGTGATCCACCGAAACTTTGCTTGGACATTTTACACATATTAAATATGTGTGGTCAACTATTCTCGGGGGGGAAGGGTTCGAGAATTGTATAGATTGCCTTTACTCACTGCGATCGTGGCAGCCTTCTTCACATATAAGCTGGCCCGCCAGTATGTTAAGCGGAAAAAGTTCCACCAACTTCTATGGACTTTCTCGATGCTCTTCTACACTATCACTGCGTTTATAGAGTTTCTAATGAACCCCGAAATTCTCGGTTCAAACGTGATCGCCTTCAAAGTTTACTACATCCTCGCGTCCCCTCTTGTGGGACTCCTAGGCGCGGGCGTGCTCTACCTACTCGCAAGTAAGCGTAAGGCTGACATTTTCCTCACTATTATCGGAATCCTCTGTCTTGGCCTCCTCGTAACGGGGATAATCACTCCCCTTGACGACGACGTAATAGTTGAGGCCTTCAAGATGCCTCTGGGGAAGGCATTCCACACCGCAGTCGATGCTTACCCCATGACGGTAAGGCTCTGGGCGATAATAATCAACATTATCGGTGGATTTACACTGATTCTCGGGGCTCTTTGGAGCTTCATAAAGGACAGGCGCAGAATATACAATCTGTCGCTATTCCTCGGGGGAGTCATGCCCATGATCGGGGGATCCGCCCTCGCGTTCTTTGGTGAGCCCAGTCTCTTCTTCATTTTCGAGCTTGGGGGCGTTGTTTCTCTCTTTCTAGGATTTCACTATAGTAACGAGTTCATTAAGACAAGAGAATCAACAATCGCCGAGATATTAGAAAAGCGAGGAAAAGAATAGTCTGGAATCAGAGTAGGGCTAACTTCCTGAGACTAAAGCCACAGATAAGCACCTATCTCCTGAAAAACAAGGATTTTTACGTGGTTCTAGGGAGCATCGCCGCGCACGCGGTTTCCTGGTAATATTCCTATTCGGCATACACATTATTTTCATGGGCCTCCTAATTTAGGCCTGCGACATGAAGGCTCCGAGAGGCTCTACAGAAGGCTCCTTAAGCGTAAGTGGTTCGAGGAGTTGAAACGGACCTATCTAGCCGGTAAGGCGCTGCACAGGGCGATGAAGGTCAGTGCCCTCGATCTCATGTAAATCTTCAAAAAGATTTCTTCTGTCTTCTTTTTATAGAGCCTCCTAGCAGCAGGGCTGATATTCTAAACCGCTTTCCTTGTGATATATGCCTCATCAGGCTTCCTATTCATATGGACTAGCCTAGGAACTGGAGACCCTATTTTTCAAATAAAGGGGGGAAACGAGAGGGAAAAAGGTCACATGACGTAGATCGCAGGTCTGTAAGGCTTTGCCCTTTTTGCCCTATCTGCAGGGTCTTCAATCCACGGGTCACTCTCATTAGCGACGGTGACCTCGCACCCGAACTCTTGCTTGAAGAAGCTTGTGGCGTCCTCGATAAGGTTGGCCTCGTTTACTTGGCCCATCGTAAGTCTCCTCTCTACAATGGCATCGGGGGTCTTTATGACGTCCTTCACAACCATCCTGGCGAAGCCGGGGACCTCTTTGGCCCTTGTCTTTATCTCATCGTCCTTGAAGGCGTCCCGTATTAGGGTACCGATGTCCAACTTTCCTTCCTTGGAGAGTACTAATGCCCTCAAGTAGATTTTCCACTTCCATGATGTGGCAGTGTAAAAACTGATCTTACTTGGGTTGATACCCGTCACCTTCACGATCTTCTGAATGTCCTCGAGGCTGTTCTTGACGCTCTGTTCCCGCTCCTCAGCTTCAGGGTTCACCTCTTCCAGCTCAGGAGTGGGCCAAGGTGCAAATGCGACGAATCCCTCACAACCCATGGACTCCCAGATTTCTTCGCAGAGGTGGGGTGTGAATGGGGTTAATATCCTCACCTGGGCATCTACAACCCTTTTGAGTACATAGTTGACGGCGTTCTTTCTCTCTGCCTGCCCTCGCATTGAGTTAACACGCTTGCTGTACCAGCCCAGGTCCCCGTTGAGGTCGTAGAGGGCAGCGTGGATGGTCCTCCTTACCTTGAGCTCTGTCATGGCTTCATTTGCGTCGGAGATATAAAACTGGAGGCGACTCAGCATCCATTTGTCGATGTCAGTCAGTGTGGGCTCTCCTTCCACTTCTTCTCCTACGATCTCAATGGCGTCTGCGTAAAATCGCTCCAAGTTGCCCTGCATCGACTTCGCCAGCTCGGGGCTGAAGTCGGCGTCCTTGAGGGGTTCCGCGGTGATCATTAGGGCAAGGCGTAAAGGGTCCGTATTGAACTTGTCTATGGCATTGATTAAGGGGATAATATTGTTCATGGATTTGCTCATCTTTTGCCCTTCCATGAGGACGCTCCCGTTGACGAATATGCCCTGAGGCCAGTTCTCCCTGGGGAAGATGGCGTCGTGGTTGAAGAACATAAATGTGAGGTGGTTAGGTACCAGGTCTCTTCCGGAGTGCCTGGCGTCGAGGGGATAAAAGTATTGGAACTGACCCCTAATGGCTACAAGGTCTTCTGTTGAGATGCTTGTGGTCTCTGAGACAGCCTCAACGTTGCCTTTTCCTAGGAAGACATAGTCCCAGAACTGCTCAGTTAGAGCCTCGGCCTCTGGATTCACCCTGTTGATGTCCTTGATGACCGTGTAATATGCCATGTAGATGGTGGAGTCGCTAAGACTCTCTATGATCCAGTCTTTTTCCCAGGGGAGTTTAGTACCCATCCCCACGTTCCGGGCACAGGCCTTTCTATCCAGCCAGTCGATGACATGGATATACTCCCTCCTGAGCTCCTTAGGGATTATCTTCATTCCTGCAAGGTTTTCGTGGGCTAACTCCTTCCAAGACTGGTTACCGTAGTCGATGAACCACTGGTCCTCAAAGATCTTGACGAGGACGTCGCTCCCGCAACGGCACTGCACGGACTCGATGAGCTCGTACATCGTTGTAGCTCTTCCGTCTGCGATAAGGTCCTTCTTGACGGCGTCCTTCGCTTTCTCCACGGTGAGGTTAGCGTACTGTCCAGTGTTTCTCCGGAGCCTGCCGTTGTGGAACTCCTGACTATAGACCTCCTTGGTCGCTTTCTCGAGCTTGGAGTCGTTCTGGTTTGTGATCCCCTTCTTTTTTACGACATCCACAGCGGGACTCTCCCCCCATCCGGGAAGCTCTATGAGGCTGATTGGCTTCAGCTTAGCCAACTCGGTTTTCTTCAACCCAAAGCGGTCGAAAATCTCTTTTGGTCCCTTCTTGAGTTGCTCCAATGCGACGTAGTCAAATGGAGCATGAGATGGAACCGACATCACTACGCCTGTAGCGTTCTTAGGCTCCACGAAGCTCGCGGGTAGAATCGGGAGCTCTGCCCCCGTCATTGGGTTGGTGAGGGTACCCCCGATGAGCTTGGCTCCCAAGAACTTGTTTATGACCTTGACATCGCGTCCTAGGAACTGGAACTTATTGGCGGCTTCGCTGCTTACTATCCAGTCCTCATCTTCCACTTTTATCTGGAGATAAACTATGTTGGGGTTTAGCCATATATTAGTGACCCCAAAGATGGTCTCAGGCCTCAGAGTGGCTGCTGGGTAAATCACGTCGCCTCGTCTAAACTTTAGTATAGTGTACTCCTCTATCTCAGGTTCTTTGTCACCTATGGTGTCGTGCTGGCCCACTGGATTGCCACAGTTAGGGCACCAGCCCACGGGGTGGCTTCCCTGATTGATAAAGTTCTTCTGGCGGAGCTTGGTGAATTGCCACTCTATGAACTTGCTATAGTAAGGATCGATGGTGGTAAACTCCCTGCGCCAGTCGATGCTGAAGCTCATAAGCTGCATACCTGTCTTGATTTCCTGGGCGAAGTAGCTCGCCATCCCGATTGGGGTCTCCAAGTTAGGGAGGCACTCCTTCTTTATGTTGTACAGGTTTAGGAAGGTGGTAAGAAGCTCGGGGTCTCTCTCCTTGAGTCTGTCTACCATTGCGATGACGGGGGTCCCGGTGAAGTGCCACGCCATAGGGAAAAGGACGTTGTAGCCCTGCATTCTCCTGAATCGAGCGTGGACGTCCGTGAGAGTATAGGTTCTGCCGTGGCCGATATGCTGGGGCGAGTTGGGATAAGGATAGGCCACTGTCAAATAGTACTTTGGTTTATCCGGATCCGGGTCTATCTCAAAGACCCTTTCGTCAGCCCATTTATTTCTCCATTTCTCCTCGATATGCTTCCAGTCAACCATGAATCCAACTATCCTTGGTGGTAATTCGGGTTAAACCTCAATGGAGAGTGGAATAAAGGTTATGAATAAAAACAGTTGCGGACAGACAGCTTACTGAGCATTGTCAATGGCCTCGAGTAAGGTCCGACACTCTACCCGAGAAGGCGCTCTCTTGTCCAACTTTTTAACCATTTTTTAGCTTCTATTCTTTTTTACTATGTAGTGGTCTGACCTTGTTATTTTTTTTGAATAAATGGAAACGCAGAGGCTAGATCATTCTAGAACTGCCCTTATTCTCCGCACGCCTGCGGAAATCCCTTCCTCTTTTATTATTTTAAATCGTCCCAACTCCCCGATATTTTCCACATGTGGGCCACTACACAGTTCCATCGAAAAGTTGCCAATAGAGTATACGGTGACCTTTTTCCCGTATTTCTGCTTGAATACCGCCTGACTCCCCATTTTTATCGCATTTTCTAGCGTGGTCTCAGTTCTCTTGACTGGGAGAGCATCGTTGATCTTCCTGTTGACTATTTCTTCTACGTCCTTGCTCTCTTGGTCAGTGAGCTTTCTGTCAAAGTTGAAATCAAATCTCATTCTCTTCTGGGTTATGTTTGAACCCTTTTGGGTGACTTCTTTCCCCAGGACGCGTCTCAACGCCTCGTTGAGTAAGTGCGTTGCGGTATGTAGTTTCACTGATGCCTCGGACGTGTCTGCTAAGCCACTGCCAAACCTTTTATCAGCGCTAGCTTTAGAAACTTTCTGATGTTTCTCAAACTCTTCATTGAAGCCGTTCACGTCGACTAAAATGTCGTTCTCTTTCCCCAGTTCCCGTGTTATCTCTATAGGGAATCCAAAGCTCTGGTAAAGAAGGAAGGCGTCTTTGCCGTCGATTCTTTCCTTTTTTCGAGCCATCCTGTTGAATCTGTTTAGACCTCTGGCTAGCGTATTTCTGAACTTCTTGTATTCTTTTTTAAGCTCTATCACGATGAAGTCTTCGTTCGCTTTCAGGTGTTGGTAATCTTCAGCATACATCTCTATTACTATGTGAGACAGACCGCTTAGGTACTCTTCTTCAATACCCAAAAGTTTTCCGTGTCTTATGGCTCCCCTTATGACTCTTCTCAGAACGTATCCTTGCTCTACGTTTAAGGGAATTATTCCCTCTGCCAGAATGAAAGTGGCCGTACGAGCATGATCACCTATTATTCTAACGCTTCTAATCTGATTTTCAGAGATTGCTTCTAACCCCGATCGTTCTATTATTTCATCAACCAGGGGAGCGAATATCTCAGTCTCGTAAACGTTATCCTTCCCCTGTAGGACCGCGACCGTTCTTTCGACTCCCATCCCGGTGTCGACGCTCTTATGTTTAAGGAGTTTGTACTCCCCATCCTGGGTTTTGTTGTACTCCATGAACACGTTGTTCCAGATCTCGATGTATTTTCCGCAGGAGCAGCCAGGCTTACATTTGTTTCCGCAGGGTTCCATTCCCTGATCATAGAAGATCTCTGTGTCTGGTCCACACGGCCCTGTGCTACCTATGGGCCCCCACCAATTATCCCCTCTAGGCAGATGAAATATTCTATCCTTTTGGATTCCGAGTCCTTTCCATATTCTCACGCTCTCCGTATCCATGGGTGTTATCTCATCCCCGGCGAAGACCGTGACGCTAAGCTTCCTTACATCGATATTTAGCCACTCTTTACTTGTGAGGAACTCGTGGCTCCACGTTATCGCCTCTTTCTTGAAGTAGTCTCCAAGAGACCAATTCCCTAGCATCTCAAAGAAGCTGAGGTGGAAACTGTCCCCTACCTCGCCAATATCACTGGTTCTAAGGCATTTCTGCACATTTACCAGTTTTCTCCCGCTTGGATGCTTTTGACCTAGTAAAAATGGCACAAGCGGATGCATTCCTGCCGATATGAACAACGCAGTGGGATCGTTCTCCGGTGTGAGGGACGCATTCGCAATAACCTTATGCCCGTTTTTCTGAAAAAAGTCCATGTATAATTTTTTCAGCCTGTAAGAACTAGTCATTAACTCACCTTAATCGGGATCATATAACAGTCAAAGATAGCCAAAGGCAATAAACGAGATATAGACTGCCAAGCAGCATTTAGCTATGCCTACTTCAATTAGATTAAATTCTATATTTAGAAGAAACTTTGGGGAGTGATTAGGCTCCAAAGAGGGCGCTGAGTCCTTGGAGGTCCTCTTCTTCCTCTTTCTTTTCCTCTTCCTTAGGCTGTTCATCCACTACCACCTCTGCAGGGGCGACAGCGGCTGGGACAGCGGCGGCGGAGAGAACGGGGGCCTTGAGGGCCTCATCTATGTCGACCTCTGCTAGGGCAGCAACTAGTGCTTTCACTCTGACGGCATCAGGTGAGATACCCGCGGCATTTAGAATATTGCCTATGGATATCTCCTCGACATCCTTTCCGGCGCTATGAAGAAGCATCGCAGCGTACATGTATTCCAAATTTTTCACCTTTACCTTATTTACCGAACTAATGGACCTTAAACAACTGAGCAGGGAACCGACTTTTATTCTTTACTATTCGGCCCGCTTTTTGGGGAAGAGTTTTAATCCCCTTATCTCAAAACAAGACTAGGTCAACCAAATGACGAGGAGGATTAAGAAGAAACCCGAGGAGGAACTCGATGCTCTAGTTGATTCGGTTCTCGACCCCCGTACTCCCCCAATCGCGAACGTCAAGCCGGGGGAGACCTTAGAGGTGGAAACCTGGAGTGCTTTGGCTAGAGTTATCAACCCGACGACCGGACCTCTCTACATCGAGGGGGCCGAACCAGGGGATACTCTTGTGGTAGATATAATCAATATTGAGCTCCCCAGTCAGGGAATTGTTGGGATTATCCCGGGCTTTGGGGCCTTGGAGGGGTGGCTCAACCTTATGGAGCCCAAACGGAAGATCTGCAAAATCGAGAACAACACAATTACCTACGTGAGGGACGACGGCAGGAAACTGGAGCTAAAGGCCGACCCGCTCATCGGGACCATAGGTGTGGCTCCGGAGGTCGAGGCCATCTCTAGCCTCACCCCGGGACGCCACGGGGGTAATATGGACTGCCCAGATATCCGGCCCGGCAACAAGCTCCTGTTGCCAGTGACGAGGCCTGGAGCCCTTTTTAAGCTTGGAGATGTCCACGCCATCCAGGGGGATGGAGAGGTCTGCGGAGTGGCAGCAGAGGTGGATGCAATGGTTACCCTCAAGGTCAGCCTCAGGAAGGGATGGACCATCAACTGGCCTCGGATCGAGGCCCCAGACGAGATAATGACCGTGGGGAGCGCCCGACCTCTCGAGGATGCCGCTCGATACGCTTACAGGGAGATGGTAGAGTGGATGGTCGCTGACTACGGGTGGGATAGAGACGATGCCTATATGTTCTTGAGCCTCGCGGGCAAAGCGAGGATCGCCCAGATAGTTGACCCTCTCTATACTGTAGTGGCTAAACTGTCAAAGGTCCATCTGAGGATGTCCTAATTGGGTGAAGCCCAGCATAAAACCTGCCTCAAGTGCGGCGAATATATGGTGGAGGGGAAGGTCTCTATCACGCTCGACAAGATGAATGTCCCCACTATGGGACCGATGAGTACTGGCTTCATGAATCAGGGATTACCACCGGGGATCGAGACAATAACAACCTCGCCAACATGGGAGGAGAAGACCGGGAAGAGAACAGGCTTCATCTTTAAGAGCGATGAGGTCAAGAGGATTAAGGTCATTGGCTACAGATGCAGCCTCTGTAACTTTATCGAGTTATACGCCAAGCTTTAGCTTCATAGTCACTACGCGTTGCAATAGACGCCATTACTGAAGTAGGCGCGCGAGGCTCTTAGCTCTTTTTTACTAACGTTTAAGACGCTACATGACAACTTCTTTTTATTGGTTTCAGATGCCTAAAAAGCTAGAGAGATTTCTTGAGAGCATGGTGAAAGCGGAGGAAAGGATTGTCAGGTCTGCTGAGTCCTCTTTGGAGGGTCTGGAGAATCTCGCGGTGAGGAGTGTTCTTAAGGGGATTAGTTACGACTCCCTAAAGCACGCTGAGATGTACAGGTCCGCCAAAGAACTCCTCTTTGAGCCCCGCCCTTCCCTGGACGAGGGACAGCTTGACGTGCAGAGGGTTATCGTGGCGAGGCATATCGCGATGGAGGAGCGGCTTATCTCGAGGCTGGAGAAGATTATCCCCGATGTCGAGAACAAGAAGATAAAGTTCATTCTCAGCTCAATCATCAAGGATGAGAGGTGTCACCACGGGGTTCTGAAGCGGGTTGAGGAGCTCTTGATCAAGGATGAGACTGTGACTGAAGAGGATTGGTGGGATACGGCTTTTGGAGATGTTCCCGGTCTTTGGGGATGACTCGAATCATTCAGAGTGACCAACAATATATACCAGCCCGGAGGACAAATCATACATGACTAAATGGACGTGTAGTATTTGCAATTACGTTTACGACCCTAATGAGGGAGATTCTGAGGTTAGCCTCGCGGTTATGACGCCTTTCGAGGAGCTCCCGGAAGGCTGGATATGTCCAGTGTGTGGTGCGGAGAAAGAGGTCTTTATACAGATATAATATACGGGTCTTTGATCACGGAGCTCCTCTATTCGGGAAGCCCTTGGTAATCGAGTACTCTTTTTATTCTTCTCTTCTTGGACAGCAGCATCGCGCCGGTGGAAACAATTAGATATATATGTCGGTCCCCCACCCAATTGAGTGCATTAGAAAAGTGATGTTAATATGACCACCGCCTATGACGTGCCAGTGGACGCCCTCATCTCGAGGCTCTCCGATTATATGAAGGGCAATATTAAGGAGGTTGCCCCCCCGGAGTGGGCCTCCTATGTTAAGACCGGGTCCCATGTAGAAAGGGCCCCATTGAACCCGGACTGGTGGTACGTCAGGGCCGCTTCCATGATGAGAAAGCTTTACACCAAGGGCCCTATAGGCGTCTCCCATTTCAGGAAGGTATATGGCGGCAGGAAACGTAACGGCGCGAAGCCCGCTCACTTTAAGAAGGCGGGGGGTAACATAATCAGGACCCTTCTCCAACAGATGGAGACTGCAGGGCTCGTCCAGAAGGAGGGCGCTAAGGGCAGGGTCGTGAGCGCTAAAGGTCGGAGTCTCCTCGATGCAATGTCCGGCCAGATAAAGCGGGAGATTGACAGGGATCATCCCGATCTCAAGAAATATTGAGGAGAGACCGGTGTCTTCAAACGAGGAACTTGAGAAGATAAGGCAGCAGAGGATGCTGGAGATCCAGGCTCAACAGAGGCAACAGGATCATGTCCAACGGGCCCAGCAGGATGCAGAGACTAAGAAGGATGCCCTGCTCCGCCAGATCCTTGTTCCAGAGGCTCGGCAGAGGCTCGCTAGGGTCCGTATGGTCCGGCCGGACTTTGGGGCTCAGCTCGAGCTCCAACTGATTCAGGTTGCCCAGAGTGGGAGGGTTAAGGTTCCCATTGATGACGAGACGCTAAAGCGTCTACTAACTCAGCTTCAGGCCCAACAGAGTAAGAGAGATATCACGATTACGAGGAGATAAATGAATGGCGAGGAACAAGCCTTTGGCATACAAGCTCCGCCTCAACAAGGCGGGAAGGCAGAACAGATCGGTGCCAGCATGGATTATAGCTAAGACTCAGGGTGGCGTACGATTTAGCCCCAAGAGCAGGCGGAACTGGCGACGTTCAAAGATCAAGGCTTAGGAGGATACTTTGATGTCATCTATTGAGCGAATCTACACTATCCCCCTCGCGAAGGCTTGGGCCGTCCCAAAATACCGTAGGGCGGAGAAGGCAATAACTGTCTTGAGGGAGTTCGTCCAACGTCATATGAAGCCTGAGGAGATCATCATTGATACCGCTGTCAACGAGGTCATCTGGGCTAGGGGCATAAAAAATCCCCCTCGTAAGATCCGGGTGAGACTGTCAAAGGATCCAGATGGCACCGTCATGGTTACCTTAGCAGAGGCGGAGATAGATGCGGAGGAGAAAGAAGAATGAGTGAGCCCAAGTTTTTCTGGGTTTCTGGGCGAATTGATAAACCCGGAGTTTATGAGCCATTCACATTCAACACAAAGGTGTCTGCCGCGAAGGCTGCCCACGCTCTTGAGAAGATATATGCAGAGATGGGGAGTCGCCATAGGGCAAAGCGTTTCCAGATTAAGATCAACTCTATCAAGGAAGTTTTACCTGACGAGGAGGCTTAGCCTTGGCTGCGGTGAGTCAACAGGAGCAGTTCCGCAAGCTTGCCTCCGAGCTCCAAATGATGCAAGGCAGCGCCGAGACTCTTCAGCAGAGGCTTGGAGTTCTCCAGAACGCTGCCACGGACCTGGGAGTCGCTAAAACATCAATCGATAGCCTCAAGAGTGGTGAGAAGGGAGACCCAATACTGGTCCCCACCGGCGGTGGTACCTTTGTAAAAGCCAAATTGGGTGATCTCAGCACCATTCTAATCACAATCGGAGCTGACGTCTCCATAGAGATGGGGCTGGACGACGCAGAGCAAGACCTTTCTGAAAGGTTCAAGGAGGTGGAGAAGGCGAGGCAGTCCGTACAGGATCAGCTCCAGCAGATCCTTGGCCAGATGGAGGTTCACAGGGACGTCCTTAACAGGCTGAGCGCCAGCCTCCAAGGGGTCGAGCCCGCTGTTTGATAAGCTACGCCAAGGCCTCAGGGGCGTAGTCGACAAGATCTCTCAGAGCGCTTTATCTGAGAAGGACCTGGAGCCAATTCTTTGGGACCTTCAGCTACAGCTCATAAGCAACGACGTAGCCGTCGAGGTTGCAGCAAAAATTTCAAATGAACTTCAGAGCCGTCTGCTCAGTTCGTCCTTCCCCCGATTCGGGAGCAAAACTGAGCCCATCAGGGAAGCTTTTAGAGAGAGCATCAAGTCTGTCTTGGTTGCTGATGCTGATAAAGACATTATCGACCTCATCTTAGCCAAGAAATCTTTGGGAATGCCTTTTGTTATGATGTTCGTGGGGATAAACGGGACTGGGAAGACCACCACCATCGCTAAGGTCACTCGTCGACTCCTAGACAAAGGCTTCACAGTTGTTCTTGCCTCAGGCGATACCTACAGGGCGGGGGCCATTGAGCAACTTGAGGAGCACGCAAGGCGCCTCAGGGTGAGGACAATCAAGCATAAGTATGGGAGCGACGCAGCTGCTGTGGGTTTCGATGCAGTTCAGCATGCTAGGGCTCAAGGGATCGATGTGGTCCTAATTGATACTGCAGGTCGGATGCAGACCAATAGAAACCTTATGGACGAACTCCAGAAGATCAAGAGAGTTGTCCAGCCCGATTTTACTGTGATGATTCTAGATAGCCTAATTGGGAACGACGCTGTGGATCAGGCTAAGACATTCAATGAACATATAGGCTTCGATGCTACAATACTCACTAAGGTGGATGCTGATGCTAAGGGGGGAAGTAGCCTAAGCGCCGCCTTTCTTACTGGGAAGCCTATCCTCTATGTCGGGGTCGGCCAGGGTTATGGGGACCTCCAATCCTTCGAGGCGTCGTGGTTCACTGAAAGGATTCTCGGGGATTCATAAATGATTTAAGTGTGTCCTCCATCGTTAGGAGTCGAAGATGGGTTTAGGCAGTTTTTTCCAGTCGGTGACGCGCCTTTTAAGGACCATATCCAGACCTGACTGGAAGACCTACAGCTTAAGCATCAAAATCGTCTTCGTTGGAGTCGCGATCTTGGGGGGCATTGGTTTTGTTATAAGACTGATATCCGCCACAATCCAAGGCGGCATCTAACAGATGGAATACATTTTGCGTTAATCTAGAGATATTTCTTTCAGATCCTTATCGTAAGGATAGATGACGTAGCATAGGATCATGAGTATGATTAAGACGGCAATACCAATCCCGAATATCACCTCAAACTCTAGAAATGCGGTCAATTGTTCCATTCTCATACCTCCAAACTAGATTATTTCAGGCGTGTCGATTAAAAAAGTTAGCGAAATTCTGAGCTCTTATGCTCGCACTAACCTTCATATCTTTGTTTTTATCATAATTTAGTGCTCTGAAACATTTACGAAAAAGGTTTTTCACCACTCAAAAAGATAAAGTCTCAATGATCTTGGGGCTGTGCGGGATCCCGAGAGTAAAGTCAACGGAATACGCTCTCAGGGAGGCCCTCCGGATGCTGGAGGAGAGCGGATCTAAGATGGTCCCCTGTGGGGTCCGGGGAAACAGGATCCGTTTTGGCATTCACTGCGACAGCTGCCAGAACTGGGAGGGATGCCTTCAATGGGATGACGTACAGGAACTCTATCCTCTTCTAGATCTAGTGGAGATTGTTATGATCGCTGTCATCATCTACAACGGTGGCGTCAGCCACAAGTTCAAGACCATACTGGACAGGGACATAGCCATCTTTGAGGAGAACCCAGCTGTTCTCCTGGGAAGACCGGCTTTCCTTACAGTTGGGGGCGACATGTCTGGGGGTCAGAAGCTCGCGATCCAGCAGATTATTACATTCTCTACTTTGAATGGGGCCAACGCCTTAAGTGTGGAAGCCTTTGGAGCCAATCTCCGGGCCCCCTTTTGATCAAAAGACCCTCTGGAGAGAGTCATGGAGGACGACAAGGGCATCGGCTTCATCAAGAAGATAGTGAGGCGTTTCGCTGATAACTTATATGAGCGGAGGAAGTTGATGGAGGACATCTGAGATGAATATAAGAAAACGAAAAATAGTGTGGGGCATCACTGGGGCGGGGGACCTTCTGGATGAGACTCTGGGAGTTATGAAGGGGCTCAAGGAGGCCTATGATGGGAAAGTAGAGATCGAGGTATACCTCTCCAAGGCAGGGGAACAGGTTCTCCAATTTTATAGGTTAGGTGATAAGCTCAGAAGTCACTTCCGTCAGGTCCATGTGGAGAAGGATGCGAACACGCCTTTCATCACTGGCCGCCTCCACTTGGGACGTTTTGACTTTCTAATCCTCGCCCCCGCGACAAGCAACACAGTCGCGAAGATCGCCCATGGCATCTCTGACACACTACTCACAAACGGTGCTATCCAAGCCCTCAAGGCATGTGTCCCGGTGTATTTGATGCCCGTGGACTATATGGAAGGTGCCATCGTCACCACCTTGCCCAATGGAAATGAGCTGGAGCTGAGGGTGAGAAAAGAGGACGCGGAGAACGTGGTGAAGGTATCAGAGATGGACGGGATTATTATCCTCAAAAAGCCTGAGGAGATCGAGGAAATCTTTGACTCCGTGTTTGGGGGTCCCTAGGTTTCATTCATGAAATAGATGGCTGGGAGCGCAGGGAGGTTTATCAAAGCCAGTATCAAGAAGATGGTGGAGAACGGGAAAACCTCTCCCATCCCTCCTACCATGAAACTCCCCAGGGTTGCCCCCACTCCCCAGATGCTACCTAGGTAAGAAATCGAGATAGTTTTGGTTTCTTGGGTGACACTATTCGTGAGGGTGGACCACTCGGTTACCGCCCTCGTCCCCCAGCAAGCACCGAACAGAACTAGGAGGATGAAGATGGGCGCAATGTCCTTTGCGTATGAGATAGAAATATAGACGATAATCAGAGTAGAGAACGCGATGAGGAGGACCTTTTTAGGCCCAAAAGTGTCGGCCCTTCTGCCCGCAGGAAACCTGATTACAGCGTTTGAGAAGCCAACTACCGAAAATAGTAGTGCCGCGAGTGATGGGGTGAACCCCAGGTCCTGAACGGCGAAGACAGCGTACAGGCTCATGAACACCGTGTTAGACATCGCGTAGGATGTCCTGATGAACGTTAGGATCAGAACGTTCCTGTTCCTAAGAATCGCCTTGAGCGTGACCAACGTTCCCACGTCATCTTTTACGGTTTTCACCTTAGAGGATGGTAACTTCATTTCCTTGGTTTTAGCTTTGAGAAATGCCATGAGCCCGATTACGGGGAAAATGGAGGCGACCATAAAGAGCCGGCGGTAGCCGAGTTGATTGACGAGACCCCCCGCGATTAGGGGCCCCACGAACATTCCCATGGACATGAACGTCATATAGCGGCCGATGGCGTCTCCTTGCCTCGTCGCTGGGGCCATGTTGGATACACTTGACATTGTGAGCTGGTTAAATGATCCCGATGCTACGACCTGGTACAAAGGGATGACATAAAGCCAAGAAGGGCTAGGAGAAATCGCGTAGAGGATAGGAGCAGTGGCCTGAATGAAAAAGGCGACGAGGAACATCCTATAGTGACCCACTCTGTTAGAGACTATAGCGAGGGGAATTCTCATCACCATCATCAATATAGACTGGACAGATAGTATGACTCCCACTTGGATCAGGGAAGCCCCCATCTCCAGGATATAGAGGGTAAAAATGGGCTGAGTGATATGTCTTGAGATCTCGAAAAGGAAGGAGGCTGCAGAAACGAGGTAAAAGCTACCTGGGAGACTGTTGTTATTCTCCAAAAACTTGCTCACTCAATTAACTTCTCGTGATTCTTAGGAGATTGATAAATGTTTTCACGTATCTATAACCGAACCGATCAGCTTTTGAAATCATTGCGCGCGGAATGATCCGTAATGCGATATCTGAACGGGTTTTTTTTACTCTCGATAAACTCTAGGAAAATGAAGCAGAAAATCTGGCGATCTTAAAGGGGTAAGATCTCTGTAACCCGAAAATATAATCGTTATATTAATAACCAAGTCTTTTCCATCAGTTGTTACACCAGACGTGATAGTTTGTCCGAAGCCACGCCTAGAACACAGCTTTACACGGTCAAGGTGACCATGGGTCAGGAGAGGAATGTAGCCACAATGTTGGCAGATAAGTCAAAAGTCGAGGGTCTCCCCATATCCTCAATTCTTTCCCCTATTGAGCTGAAGGGCTATATCATTATCGAGTCATTAGCCCCACACGCGGTGGACGAGCTTATCAGGGGAATGCGCCACGCCCGATCAAGGGTGCCTGGTCTCGTGGACCCAAAAGAGGTGGATCACTACCTAGAGACAAAGCCCATAGTCGAGGGCCTCGAGATGGGGTCTCTGGTGGAGGTCATCGCAGGCCCCTTTAAGGGGATGGAGGCCAAGATTGTGAGGGTGGACGCATCCAAGGAGGAGGTCACCGTGGAAATTCTGGAGGCGGCATTCACCTTACCTATTACAGTCCACGCAGACTATGTTCGGGAGCTCAAAGGAGCAGCTATATAAAATGGTAGAGAAAACATTCAACTTTATCGTTAACGGCGGCGAGGCCACCGGCGGACCCCCTATAGGGCCGGCTCTCGGGCCCGTCGGTGTCAACATTATGACGATAGTCAATAAGATCAACGAAAAGACCGCTGAGTACGCGGGAGTTCCCATCCCCGTAGATGTTATTATCGACACAGACACCAAAGAGTTCACCGTTAAGGTGGGGATGCTCTCCACGTTCGCCCTCATCACCCAGAGTCTGAGCATCAGCAAGGGCTCCCAGACTCCCAACACTAACTATGTAGGCGACCTAACATTTAATCAGCTCGTGGATATCGCCAGGCGAAAGAGGGACGGCCTATTTTCATCCACGCTAAAGTCCGCAGTTAGGGAGATTGTGGGTAGCTGTCAGAGTATGGGAGTCACAGTGGAGGGGCAGCCCGGTAAGGCGATTCAGGACAAGATCGCTTCCGGAGATTTCGACTCGAGGCTCGTGGAGGCCTCATAAAGCTTTATAGATGGTCTAGTGTGAAGTCAAGAGGAATTTGAAATGTCGGTCCGGAAGGACGTAATAATGGCCTCACTTGTCAAGGCAAGAGAGACAGCCCCCTCGAGGGGTTTCGAGCAGTCCGTAGACCTGACCGTCAACCTTAAGGATCTGGATATGAGGCAGCCCGATAACAGGGTTAACCTTAGGGTCCAGGTGCCCCACGGGGTTGGCGGCCAGAAAGTATTGGTATTCGCTCAGGGAGATATGGCTCTGCGGGCCCGCAGAGCCGGGGCTGATAGGGTCGTTGAGCCTATAGAGCTCAACTCAATGGGATCAGATAAGAAGGAGACAAAGAGGCAGCTCAACAGATACGATATATTCGTGGCTGAGGCACCTCTGATGCCCACCGTAGGCCGCGTAGCTGGCCCAATCTTAGGCCCTAGGGGAAAAATGCCCACCCCGGTACCCCCTCAGGCCCCCATTGACGCCATTCTTGAGAGGGAGAGGCGGACGGTGGTTTTGAGGAGTCGAGATAGGGCATTTGTGAAGTGCAAGGTTGGGAAGGAATCGATGCCCGATGAAATTCTTGCCGATAATATCGAGTACGTGCTGAGTAATCTGACGAGAGCCTTAAACAGGGGCTTAAATAACGTGCAGTCAGTGTTTCTTAAGCTCACCATGGGCCCTGCAATCAAGGTGATATGACGATGTCCCAGGTTTCAACAGATAAAATGACTATCGTCAATTCTACTGTTAAGCTCCTCGATGAGTATAAGCTCATCGGGGCTGCTGACCTCACCAAGGTGGGGAGTGGGATGCTCCAAGACCTTAGGAAACAGCTCAGGGGCCAGGTAACCATCAAGGGAATCAAGAACACCCTGATGCGAATATCCATGGAAAAGGTGGGTCTCCATGAAACCAAGGATTTCCTCTCTCAGATCAAGGGGCAGAACATCTACATCTTCAGCAACGGGAATCCCTTCAGCCTTGCAATGACTCTCCACCGGAACAAGGTCAGGGTCTTCGCCAAGGCGGGGGACACCGCCCTCGAGGACCTCATCGTTCCTGCAGGGAATACAGGGCTTAGCCCTGGCCCTATTATCAGCAAATTTGGGGACCTTGCCATCAGGACCCGCATTGAGGCTGGGAACATCTGGGTCGTGAACGATACTAAGGTGGCCAAAACGGGGGATGAGATCTCCGAGGACCTATCGGACCTTTTAGTCCGTCTCGGGGTAAGAGCAGCGGAGATGGGTCTGGAGATCAAGGCGGTCTACGATAACGGTTCCGTGATCCCTAGAGATGAACTTATCCTTGACATCGGGGTCTACTCAGAGCGCCTCTTAAGGGCTTTTAACGGAGCCTACCAGATATCACTCAAGGCGGCATATGTCACACCCTTGACCATCATGCCATTGATATCCTTGGTCGCCTCTAATGTTATGAAGCTGGCACTAGAGTCTGTATGGGTTACTACAGAGACTGCTGCGGAGTTCGTTGCCAGGGCGAATGCGCAGGCTGTGGTTTTAGCCAAGGCAGTGGGAAAGGCCCAGGCTATCGGATAACTCCCTTTTTATCCACTTTTTTACTTTTATATAGGCTCTGTTACGCGTTCCCTTCGCCCTAAACGGGGTATTTTATAAGGGACGCCTCCGGAAATGTAGTCCGGAATCGGACATCATGGGTAAGAAACTGGTCAAGAGCGAGAGCGACATCCGGAGGAGGATGCTCATGCCCAACAGGAACGATATACTGGGCCTGGTAGACAAGAACCTGGGTTTCACCCGGATGCGGGTCATTTGCCAGGATGGGCACATGAGATTGTGCAGGGTTCGGGGTAAGATGAAGAAGCGGAACTGGGTCAGGGAAGGGGACGTTGTTCTGGTTTCTCCGTGGGAGTTTATGTGGGAGCAGAAGGGAGATATTATCTTCCGGTACACTGCTAACCAGGCTCACTGGCTCAGGGAGAAAGGAATTTTCACCCTCGGGTGACTGTCCTTCTCTAAAGCCTGGGAGGTAGTCTGGTCAGGCTTAGTCTGAGTTCTAACAAGCTCAGTTCCCAGTTGGAAAACATTTATACGTCCTCCGGGATTCACAACTTACGCATTCCGAAACCCGAGATGTAAAGGTGAATCATCAATGAGCGCACAGGGAACGACGATCATCGACGCCGAGGGGCTGATCCTGGGCAGGATGGCCAGCCTCGTCGCCAAGAGGCTCCTCAACGGGGAGCGCATCGAGATCGTTAACGCCGAGGGCGCCGTGGTCTCGGGTAAGAGGAAGATGGTCATCAAGGAGAGGAAGGAGTTCCTCGAGGTTGGAGGCCCAACCAAAGGGCCATTCCATTACCGCAAGCCTAACGCTATCGTCAGAAGGACTGTTCGGGGGATGCTTCCCCGCAGAAAGACCCGGGGGCGAGAGGCCTTTGGGAGATTGAAGGTGCACATCGGCGTGCCCCGAGATCTCTACGGAGCTGAGATGGAGAGTCTCCCCGATGCCACCCTCGAGAGGCTTAAGGAACGATATATCACCATAGGCGAGATCGCGAAAAATATTGGATGGAAAGGATAGTTAATGTCATTAAGAAAGAAGGTTCAGCTCACTGTCGGTAAGAGGAAGACCAGCAAGGCCCGAGTTGTCATATCTAAGGGGAAAGGTCGTGTTAGAATCAACAATATCCCCTTAGCATTCTATCAGCCCCTCATAGCCCGGGATAAGATCACGGAGTCTATTATGGTCGCGGGAGAGTTAGCGGAAAACGTGGACATCAAGGTTAAGGTACACGGCGGTGGCTACATGAGCCAAGCCGAGGCTGTTCGAATGGGCATCGCCCAGAGTTTTTTAAAGTGGAGTCGGGGTAAAAAGCTCAGGACCGCATATCTCAACTATGACAGAACCATGCTTTCAGGCGATGGCAGGCGGAAGGAGCCAAAAAAGTTCGGCGGACCCGGCGCGCGGCGTAAGAAACAGAAATCCTACAGATGATGCTCTATGGTAAGGATGATCTCACCTATAGTGAAACGCGGGGTTGGGTTCAAGGCCGGCAAAGGGTTCTCAATAGACGAGGTTAAGGGGGCCGGTGTCAACGTTGGCGAAGCACGCCATCTCGGCGTGCCCGTGGATCAAAGAAGGAGCACCAGTTACCCCGAGAACGTGGAGGCCCTTAAGGCGTGGATCGCGGAGGCCCGTAAGGAGGGCTTCAGAGTCCCAAAGCCAAAGATGACCTCGAAGGGACAGAGAGGTAGGGCTTTCCGTGGGCTCACGAGCTCCGGGAAAAAGATGCGTGCCTTGGGAAAGAGCTGACTGCCTGGTTTATCCATCTACTTCCCCATTATTTATGTCGGATTGCTCTTTCCTTTACGCGATACTTTAAGGAAAGGTGCTACCTTTATTCATGTTAGGGTGGAGGATAATTTTGGCCAAGGACGTGTTACTCATGCTAGGGGGAGGCGGCGGGACATTGGCATTGAGATCGTCGGCGATTTCATAAGACGTACTAGTATCTCGGTTCCCCCGGGAGTTATTTACATGAATCCTCACAGACCTAGCTTCGAGGACTCGACAAGAGTCTACGAAAAGGATAGATGACCCTTCCATAAGAGGGGATTTGACTACAAGAGGCTCTCGAGGCGGATTAGATCACTGATTTAACCTCCTCTAGACGATGTGAACTGATTTTAAGCGCACCACAGGATCTATCCCTATGGTATCTCATAGAAGCGAGAGGGACCTCCTAGGGGATGTACGCGTACCTGCGGATGCCCTATATGGGTCTTTTACCGTGAGGGCAAAGGAGAACTTTGGTATCTCCGGGTTAAAGATCTATGAGGGGTTCATCTCAACCCTTGCAGAGGTCAAGAAGGCGGCGGCCCAGACCAATGGGGATCTCGGATTCTTGGGAGGGGAATCCCTCGTAGCTATCAGGAGCGCTACTGATGAGGTTATCTCGGGGGATCACTTTGCTGAATTCCCTCTGGACGTATTCCAGGCGGGGGCTGGGACCGCGTGGAATATGAACATGAATGAGGTCATCGCTAACCGGGCAAACCAAATGTTGGGCTCACCCTTGGGCACCTATAGACCAGTTCACCCCAACGACCACGTTAACCTGTCACAGAGTTCCAACGATGTCATCCCCAACGCCATGAGGGTCACGACCATTAAGCTCACTAAGGGACTGATCGAGAGTATAATCGAACTCGAGGGCTCTCTCCTGAGTAAAGCAGAGGAGTTCAGGGCCGTAAGGAAGAGTGGCAGGACTCATAACCGTGACGCAGTCCCTATATCACTAGGTCAGGAGTTCCGGGCGTACGCCTCTGCAATCTCCAGTAGCAGGGAACGGATCACTCAAGCCGTAGATTCTCTTCGGAGGCTCTTCCTGGGGGGAACTGCCGTGGGGACGGGATTGAATACCCACCCAGAATATCCGGGGATCGTCCTGGATCACCTGAAGACCATCACAGGGTTAGACCTTGTGCTGGCTGAGAACTTTGTTGAGAAGACGATGTTCATGACTGACTTCTTATATTACTTAGACGCGTTAGCAGCCCTTTCAGTAGACTTAGTGAAGATCTGTGGCGATCTGATACTTCTAAGCTCGGGGCCTCGAACTGGCCTTGGGGAAATAACTCTGCCCGAGGTAGAGCCAGGATCCAGCATCATGCCGGGGAAGGTGAATCCCAGCATTCTCGAGTCCGTCAGTATGGTCTGCCTCCAGGTCAGGGGTGCAAGGGCGACCGTGGAGGACGCCGCTAAATTAGGAGCGCTCAACCTCAACGTTTTTACCCCTGTCATCGCATTCAACACGTTCACCTCTGCAAGGTGGCTCACCAACGCGATTCACATCCTTACGGAGAGATGCGTTTCGGGAATTGAGGTCAATCTAGTTGCAACAAACTACTACTTTGACTATTCTAATGCTATAGCCACCCTTCTCAACCCAGTTATAGGTTACGAAGCAGCCGGTGAACTCGCCAAAGAGGCCCTAGAGAAGGGCGCTAAGATCAGGGACCTCATCATAGAGAAAGGAATACTAACTCAGGGAGAGATAGACGAGCTCATCGAGCACTCCGGTGAGCCCAATCTCCATATCTCCAGGCGGATCACTGAGGAGAGGCGACGTAAGGGCTAACCCAGGTTAACGGTATGGTCTCTTTACTGACCAAGTCTTTGACATCACCCCCGACCTCAGGCTTGTGAAATCGCGTACGTGAAACGTGCCCTGAAAATGATCCAGAGTGGGTCATGGCATCCAAAAAGTCATAGTTAGCAGCCCCCGCGTGCGATAGAAGGCAATTTCCAATAAGGTCAATGTATGACCTTTTGCTAGACATTACCACGCCAGAAAACGGAGAGTTATGGGGCTCGCCGACGAGTTGAAGAGGCTCACCTTCGACTTGTTAAGTAACTTCCCGGAGAGCTACATGGGGTTTGACTAGGCGGGATACCTTTGGGGTCTCTATTACTATATCAAATTCCGTAGATAACCGTAGATAACAATCTACCTCAATATTGAAAAGTCATAAGGTGAGATCTTTAATTGTGAAAAGATCCCAGAGAAGGGGCGCTGCTTCCTCTGCCCGAATTCTCAAGGGGCCTAAGGACAGAGTACCAGCGCGTCAAGGAAATAGGGGTCGAGGGGATCTTAAGAAGGAACCGGAGAGGGCAAAGACAGGGACCTTATTGCACTCCATAATGAAATATTGAAAAACGGGGTGGCACCTCTTTATTCAATAAAACCGTTCTACCTCAGGTTGGAGAGGGCGCCTTCAAGTCTATCAAAGGCCTCATTGATGACGGCTTCGCTGGTCGCCATGCAGAGCCTAAGATGCCCCTCCCCCTGGGCTCCGAACTCAGAGCCCGACGTGAAGGCAATTTTTCCTACCTCAAGCATGTACTTTTGTAGTTCATCACTGACGATATCGTAGTCAAACTTTGGGAACATTAAGTATGTACCCTCCAACTTGGGGTAGGTGACTCCGGGTAACTCGTCCAGCCTCTTGTAGCAGATTTCCCTGATCTTCTCCAGATGGGTTATGATGTCCCTACGCCACCAGTCAAGACGGTGGTCCAGCATCACCGGAGCAGCGGCCTTCGCCATATTGTTGGTGGTCCGGGTGATATCAGCCGAAATCCTCTTGAGGTTCGCCATCATCCCCTCGTCGGTGGCGCAGGTATACCCCATCCGGATCCCTGCGACCCCAAAGGTCTTAGAGAATCCCCAGGTGGTCATGGTGAGCCTCTCTATCTCTGGGCTTAGGCTGGCTAGGGAAATATGCTTCCTGCCATCGAAGATTATGTCTTCCCAGAGCTCGTCGCTCATCACCGTGATCTCGCTGTCTACTGCAATATCCGCTATGGCCTTGAGCTCTTTCTCAGTCATTACTCTCCCCGTGGGGTTGTGGGGGTTGCAGACAAAGATGAGTTTCGTCTTGGCTGTCACCAGCTCTTTAAGAACCTCTTCATCAAAATTGTATCCATCTTCCATATTGAGGTTCCAGCGGATGGGAATTGTACCCGTGACCTCTTGGGCCGAGTAGAAGTGAAAGTACATAGGATCGGTGGCTATCACCTCGTCCCCTGTTTTGCACGCGTGGTTTACTGCGAGCCACATCGCTGGGATGACCCCTTGGGTGATGAGGATGTCCTCCCCACTCGCATCGAGGCTGTTCTTCCTGGTCACCTTTTCCGCCATTGCCGCCATGGTGGGCTCGTTGAATCCGTAAAATAGATCCTCGTCGTGGATGCAGTTGAGGAGGGCCTTCTTTATTTCCATCGCGACGGGGAAGTCAGGGTCTGCTATCCATAGTGGTATCACATCTGGGGTGTGTGTGTGCCATTTCCTGCCCGGGGCCTCGAGCATCCCCTCTATGGTTGCAAAGTTGAAAATATCTCCTGTAAACATGCTTTCTCACTCGTTGGGGAAAGGGGACCTCCAGGTTTAATAATCGTTTTGGATTTTGCACAGGTAATCCCAAATCCCTGAAATTTAATCCTACACCGTTTCGACGGGATCTGGATCTCCCAGATGCTCAAGGACTGGGAGGCTAAGAACACCGAGGACTATGAGGCGCGTGCGTTTTGCATGATAACCTTCATGGCTCTATAAAGGAAAGGTGGAACCCCCAGAGCGTCCTAAAGACGATGGTTTAAGGAAATTTCCTCACAATCGAGATGAATGTTGAAATGAACTCAAAGGCGCTCACAACATAGTCGAGGTCATCTTCACAAAACTTCTAGATGTTCCCTGCTTATAGCTGATCCGACATCTACAGTAAACGGGCGCCGTGTTCATCAATGGATATGGGTTGAACTTCCCTGTTCGAAGAGATTCTACGATAAAATTCTTCAACCCTTTCTGCCTTGTCTTTTTCAACTAAGGAGAATACCGCCTCCCCAAACATGGCCATAGCACATGGTACACTTGCTTTGTCAGCTGCGTTGAGGATGCCCTGGAGTTGTGGTGTTGTAATGCCAACATAGTCCGTGAACTTTCGAGATAGCTCCATAAACCGTGAAGCGCTAAGATCTTCCTTGATTTCATCAACAAAATTTCCACCCAGATCGTTTATCCTCCTTCTAAGAGCTGGGTTGGAGAGGGCTTTACTAGTAGAGATGGCCCCGAAGTGGATATAGAAGGCAACTAGTTCATCGCTCCTTCCATATTTTATAGACTCCCCAATCCCCGGGGCACCGGGCCTGTGTAATACACCAAATCCCCCCTGAGTCGCGGCAAACACGGATCCCAGCCCAGTCCTACACTCTATCTCGGCGAGATGGGCGATCCTAGAGACATCAATATCTGAAAGGCCCAGCTCCAGGGCCTCGTTCATGGCCATAGTGATGGTCAACGCTCCGCCTCCGCTGGAGCTGAAGCCTGCCCCAATCGGTGTTTCGATGTCATGAGTTACCTCGACCCTCTGATGCTCCTCTTCCATTTCGAGCATTCGTCTGACCGCGTTTTCTGAGACTATTGCTTCTCCCGTAACTCTGCCGTTTATGATGATTTTGATAGCCTCTCGCTTTGAGGGCTCTACTTGTACTTTCGTCTGGGTCCCAATCTCTACAGAGAATCCTGCGCCACGGGAGCCCTTCCTCAAGGGGTCTTTTGATTCATCGCATATTTGGAAGAACCCCGTGATGTGTCCGGGGGCGAAGGCTGAGGCTTTCTTCAACTCAATCGATTATGTGCCCCTGAGTTTATGTGATAAGTGTTGCGCTGAGGTCAGTGGAATGAGTGCCTGTCTTCGGGGAACCTCCCCGTTTTCACGTCCTCAATATAACTTTTCACAGCCTTTCCGATAAGGTTGTTGAGGTCGAGATAGGCATTCGCGTGCCTAGGGCAGTAGCCATCATCCATCCCGAGCATATCGTTCATAACAAGGACTTGACCATCACAGTGGACTCCCGCCCCGATCCCAATGGTGGACGTAGCAACAGCCCCAGTGATCCGTCTCGCAAGATCCAAGGGGATACACTCTAACACTAGGGAGAACACCCCAAGCGAGTCCAAAACTTTTGCATCTGCGAGGATCTGTTCAGCATCGCGGCTTCTCTTTCCTCTAACCTTCATGCTTTTAGCCGTTTGAGGGAGTAGCCCGAGGTGCCCCTGCACAGGGATACCTGCTTCAATGATTGCCCTTATGATTTCCGGTTTGTTTCCCTCGAGTTTGACTGCATGGGCTCCGGCCTCCACCAGTCGCTTAGAGTTGGCGAGGGCGTCCTCAACAGTGTCGAAACTGTGGATGGGCAGGTCTCCTATAACGATAGCTGATTTGACACCTCTGGCAACGGCTTGGGTATGCCGTATCATGTCCATCATCGTCACTTTTTTGGTGTCATGATATCCTAGGACCACCATTCCGAGGCTGTCCCCCACGAGGATCATATCGATACCCATATCATCGATTATTTTAGCCGTCTGATAATCGTAAGCTGTTAGGACAGTTATCTTTCTTACGCCTTTGAGGCGCTTCACTTCCTCAACATTCATTTCACTTCCTCCTTAAACATGGAACTTTCTAGAAATGGCCTATATACGACCAAGAAATCTTCATACTGAATGATCCCAGCCCTAGAACTATTTCTGGATTACTTTAGATTCCGAGAGTTTTGCTAGCCTCTTGAGTATTGTTTTCAAAGCGTCCGAGAGAGCGTCCCTGTTGCTGTAAGCGTTTACAATCTCCCTCAGAGTCTCGGGGCTCTCTTTCTTCAGGTTCTTGGCCTCGGATACTAGCAGGGGCATCGCCCTTACAACGTTATCGACTATGGTCACGTCCGCAAACTGGGCCGTCCTAGATATTGGGTTCAGGTCCACCGTTACGACCTTCTTCCCCATTCTGACTAATCCCTCTGTCCTGTCACCGTCCTCCAGAGGGACGAAGACCACGTCGGCTATATAGATCCCTCTAGGGTCCACGGTGCGACGGTCACTAAAGACCTCCTCAATCTTTGCGGTTGCCGATCCATCCACGCCTAGGATTCCCCTCGCGCCAGCCTCCTTGAGCTCCGCTTCGATGGCTTCCTCCCTTCCGGGGAGCCTATGAAAAAGATTTACTTCCAGCTTGGCGCCCGTTACATTAGAGAGGTCAACGAGCTCTCTGGCGCACAGAGCAACCACGTTCCCGTTCACCGATAACACCGGTTGATCTGCAAGGAGAAGCATTGCCACTGCGGCAGTTATAGATGTCTGCGCTGAAGGTGTGGTCTTCTCCCCGAGGATATAGTCAAAAGCCTCCCCCCTGCCGTGGGCAATGAGCCCTGCAAGTGCTAGAACCTTGGTCTCGATGTGTCTTGTGAGTCTTTCCCTGATCCTGATGGACTCGGACCGAGGATGACCATTTGATACGTGATTACCAACTTTCAACTTTATTCCCTTTTTGACTTGCGGCATCAGTGCTTCCGCCTTGAGTCCAGATAAAGATAGGCTTTAGGTAAAACGTCTGGATACCCCTATAGGTTTTTGTAGTCGATCTTTTCTCCAATATCGAAGACGGGTGCATCTATCTCAAAGAGGGTAGTGTATTTTATGCCGGAGCCTGTGTTGAACAGTACCACCCTCTCATCCTTGTCAACTTTTCCGTCGTCAATAAGATATTTGAGGGCGGCAAATGTGGCGGCCCCTTCGGGGCAGACGAAAAGCCCCTCCTCTTTAGCAATCTGTCCAATTCCGTCTATGATCTCGTCATCAGTCACAGCCAATGCTGATCCTCCACTCTCCCTAGCGGCATTAAGGACCAGAAAGTCGCCGAGGGCGTGAGGCACCCGAAGACCAGTAGCGAGGGTCTCGGCATTCTGCCAGAACTCGGATTCCCCCTTCTCCTCTTCGAAGGCTTTAGGTATTGGGGCGCATCCAGACGCCTGGACTGAGACCATTTTTGGGCGCTCGCTCCCAATCCAACCCAGTTCTTCGAGCTCGTCAAAGACCTTCCACATCCCAATGATACCTGTGCCCCCACCCGTGGGATAGATGATAACATCTGGGAGGCTCCATTCAAACTGCTCGACCACCTCAATGCCCATTGTCTTCTTTCCCTCAACCCGATAGGGTTCCTTCAGCGTAGATAGAGGGAACCAACCCATATCGGGGATCCCATCAGCTACCATTTTACCGGCGTCAGTGATGAGCCCGTTTACTAGAAAAACCTTGGCACCTACGATCTGGCATTCGATCTTGTTGACATCGGGGGCGTCTACAGGCATGAAGACATAGCTCTCCATCCTAGCTCTGGCCCCGTAGGCTGCCATCGCTCCGGCGGCATTCCCTGCAGAAGGGAGGGCGATTTTCTCGATGCCTAGCTCTTTAGCCTTAGAGACTGCCATCGCTAGGCCCCTGGCCTTGAACGTCCCTGTGGGGATAATTCCCTCGTCCTTGATCCAAAGGTCCGGAAGCCTGATGGCCTTACCAAGGTGCTTCACCTGGGTAAGGGGGGTCCAGCCCTCGCCAAGGCTGACCTTATTGGCCTTGTTTTTCACCGGGAGGAGCTCCCAATACCTCCACATCGACGCTTCTCTACCTACAAGGTCGGCGGGGGAGACGTCGCTCTTCACTGTCTCGAGGTCGTACCTCGCGAAGAGGGGCTTTCCACACTCAACGCAGACGGTCTGGACCTTGTTGATATCATGCCAGTGGTCGCATTTTGAACATTCTAGATGCGTGAAATAGCTCATTTTGAACGGTTTTAATTATGATCACAGTTGTGCTTAAACCTTGATATGGGATCGGTTTTTGGAAAGTTTTTTTAGGCATTCTCTTGTATTCACCAACATGCCGAAAAGTTTGAAGAATGTAGGGGAGGTCATCCACTATTTCACTCGAATCGGTGTCGCTGTAGTGGACCTATCAGGATCACTCAAGTTGGGGGATAGGATCGCGATTAAGGGGATGACTACTAACTATGAGATGACGGTCACCTCGATGCAGGTCAAGGGGGCCGACATTGAGGAGGCGGGGGCGGGGGATGACGTCGGGATGAAGGTTGACGACAGGGTCCGGCAGGGGGACCTCGTTTATAGACTTGGGTAGTGTCTGCTTGGACGTGCAGTAATCTTTTTATGCCCGTCATCCGTTGCCCTTATCCACTGGCTTATCGGAGAGGTTGAAATGGGGTTTCACATTCTCAAGTTCCCAAATAATGGATGGACGTAAATGGGGTATTGCTTTGTTCAGCCTCCAACATTGGGGGAAATGTAAATGGGGTCTCGTTTTATTCAGCCCTAAGGCCCACCCGAAAAGAAACTATACAAAACGGCCTCGGAGCCGTGCGTAAAACTTGTAGGTAACGAAATGGAGATGCCAGTCCACTCTGGGGTAACTAAAAGGAGGAATCACAATGGTTGAAATGTCTGGTTCTAAGGCCTTCGTAGAGGGCCTCAAACGTGAGAACGTCAATATGATATTCGGTGTCACCGGGGGTGCAGTGCTTCCCATCTGCGACGAGCTCTGGGGGAGTGACCTTAGGTTCGTAATGGCTCGCCACGAGCAGGGCGCGGTCCACATGGCCGATGGATATGCTAGGGCCCTAGGAAAGGTCGGCGTATGCCTCGCCACCTCAGGCCCAGGGGCGACGAACCTCGTCACTGGAATTGCCACGGCGAACATCGACTCTGCCCCTGTTGTAGCTTTTACCGGGCAGGTCCCCCTGAAAGCGGTGGGAAGCGACGCATTTCAAGAGGTGGACATCATCGGTATCACCGCTTCCGCTACAAAGTATAACATCCAGGTGAGGCGCCCCTCTGAGATCCCGCTGGCCATCAAATCAGCGTTCCACATTGCCTCCACGGGGAGGCAAGGAGCCGTCCTGGTGGATCTCCCGAAGGACTGTCAGATCAACGTCGAGGATATTGAGTTCCCCGACGAGGTGAGCTTTAGGGGATACAATGTGAACCGGGAGCCGGATCCCCGGGAGATGGACTGGGCAGCTACTCTCATCTCCAAGGCTCGGAGACCTGTTGTTATGGCAGGGGGCGGCGTTATAGCCTCCAACGCATCGCCTGAGGTCATAAAAATCGCGGGTATGCTTATGGCACCTGTTGTCACGAGTCTCATGGGAAAAGGCTCAATCCCTAGCGATCATCCCCTCTTCGCTGGCCTCTGCGGAATGCACGGCACTGGTGAAGCTAACATGTTGGTCTCAGACGCGGACGTCCTCCTAGTAGTGGGTGCCCGATTTTCGGATAGGACCACTGCCAGCCTTGAGGATTTCAGCCAGGGATCCAAAGTGATCCACATCGACATTGACAGGAGCGAGGTTGATAAGAACGTCGAGACGGTGACCCGGGTGATCGGGGATGCCAAGCTTGCTATTCAGGGTATCGTCAAGCGCCTCAAGAAGCTAAGCTACCAGTCCCCTACCAAAGGTGACTGGATTAAAAAACTTGAAAAGTTCCGGGCTGAGTATGTTCCCCCTGAACTCTCCGAAACCCCTCACATGAGGGCACCGGCCGTTTTGAGGGCCCTCAGGAAGGTGCTCCCCAGAAATGCCCTGGTCACCACTGAGGTGGGCCAGTGCCAGATGTGGGCTGCCCTCTATTTTGACTCTTACGCCCCTCGAACCTTCTTTAGCTCCGGCGGTCTCGGGACAATGGGATGGGGCTTCCCTGCTGCCATCGGGGCCAAGGCTGCAAGGCCAGACCTGCCCGTGGTGGACATCGCGGGGGATGGGAGCTTTGCCATGACCGAGAATAGCCTCGCGACCGCCGTTGAGGATGACTTCCCTGTCATTGTTGTGGTCCTTAACAATAGGATGCTGGGGATGGTAGCCCAGTGGCAGAGGCTCTTCTACGGGCGACGCTACATGGCGGTGAGGCAGGGGGCGTATCCCGACTTCGTGAAGCTCGCGGAGGCCTATGGGGCCGTGGGGGTCCGTCCGGAGACTATCGTCGATTTTGAAAAGGCGGTTCAAACCGCCATAGATAGCAACCTTACCACTGTGATCGATGTATCCATCGACCCCGAGGAGAACGTTTTCCCCATGGTGCCCCCTGGGAAGGGGCTTAGGGATATCCTGCTGGTGGCCTAATGATGCCGCCACTGAATACTATAGCTTTCCTCGTTGAGAACAAGGCAGGAGTTCTCTTCAATGTCTCCAACATGTTCAGGCGTCGGGGCTTTAACATCGAGAGTATCTCAGTAGGGCCCGTAGAGGGCCATCAGATCTCTAGGATGACCGTTTCCGTCTACGCCAACAACAAGGAGCTGAACCAGATCGTTCTCCAGCTCGAAAAGATGGTGGACATCATCAAGGTGAAGCGACTAGACAAGATGCGGAGCATAATGCGGGAGATGGTCCTCATCAAGGTTGACACCGTTGATCCCATGGCCCGGGAGGAGACTCTCCGACATGTGAATGCCTACCACGGCCTCATTCTCCACATCGACGCCGAATCCATCATTGCCGAGGTAACGGGCGAGTCCGAGGTGATCGACGAGTTCATATCCAAGACAAGGCCGATAGGGATTGAGGAACTCTCAAGGACTGGAGTTACCGCCCTAGAGAAGGGAAATCTGAAGCTCTAAAGGTGAAGAAAATGATTGATGTTTACCACGACAAGGATATAGATGATAAGATTCTGAAAGGAAAGAAGGTAGCCGTCATCGGATACGGTAGTCAGGGAAGGGCCCAGGCTCTAAACATGAAGGAGTCTGGGGTTGATGTTATAGTCGGCCTCAGACCCGGGAAGTCATGGGAGAGGGCCGAGGCAGATAACATGACGGTTAAACGGGTCATTGACGCGGCCAACGAGGCCGACGTGATCCTAATGCTCGTCCCGGACATGGCCCAACCCACAGTATTCGCCGAGGAGGTTTCCCTCGCGATGAAACCGGGGAAGGCCCTTCAGTTTGCTCACGGGTTTAACGTCCACTTCGGGCAGATCAAGCCCCCGGAGTGGATCGACGTCATCATGGTGGCCCCTAAGGCCCCCGGCCCAGAGTTGCGCCGTCAGTATGAGCAGGGCTTTGGGGTCCCGGCGCTCATCGCTGTGGCCCAGGACGCTACAGGCCAGGCAAAGGCAAAGGCTCTGGCCATCGCGAAGGCTCTAGGGTCTGGCAGGGCGGGGGTCATCGAGACCACCTTCAAGGACGAGACAGAGAGCGACCTTTTTGGGGAACAGGCTGTTCTCTGCGGAGGAACCGACTGGCTCATCCGCAGAGGATTCAAGGTGCTCACCGATGCGGGATACCCCCCTGAGCTCGCCTACTTCGAGGTACTCAACGAGCTGAAGCTCATCGTGGATCTTATTTACAAGTCGGGGATCAGTGGGATGTACGCCGCCGTCTCAGACACAGCCAAGTTCGGCGGGATGACCGTAGGACCCATGATTATCGATGACCACGTCGAGGACAATATGAGGGCGGCTCTTAAGGCGATCCAGAGTGGGGAATTCTCGAATGGGTGGATCGCTGATTATGAAGCTGGCTCCAAGGAGTTCCAACGTCTCTATGACGAGTGTAAGAATCTGGAGATTGAGAAGGTTGGGAAGAGGGTCAGGCAGATGTCTGGTTTGGAGAAATAAGTACTATCTAATCTTCCGGCCATTTTTTTTATTTCTCTCATGTGGAGGGGCACTCACGCTTATTGTTTTTTTAAGGGGTTATAGTTTCTACTGCACGGTTCGAAACGTTCCATAATAATGCTGTATGTGTATTTTTTCTACGAATTTTTCATCAACTATGACATCCTGCTCCGAAATCTTTATTTATATTCCAGATTTCATTTTATGGGCTCATTTAAAAAAAGGCGTTTGAATGAAATGGAACACGGTCATCTCAACTTTAACTCTGACAGAACACTGAGAGGGATTAACAAGCTTTGCATCTACTCCCTCCCCTGCATCTTCGCGAGTACGATGATTCCGGCCCTCGATGAATACATGTCATCGACAATTACAGCTACCCCTTTTTGTACCCCGGATGGGAGCCAATCATCATATTTTTCCACCAAGCTAAGAGAGCATATCCGTAGGGCCATAGGAGAGTGAACAAATGGGATCAACGATTACAGAAAAGTTACTGGCCAATGCATCACACGTGGCTGAGGCCTCTGCTGGGGACTATCTCGTGGCAGACCTAGACTATGTGATGGTCCACGACTCCACTGGTCCTCTCGCCTTCCAGGGAGTCTCCGAGATTGGGAAGGGGGTATTTGATAAGGATAGAGTCATCCTTGTCTTCGACCATTTCTACCCAGCGCCTTCAGTGGACGCGGCTAGCCTCCACAAGATTTCTAGGGAGTTCGTCAAGTCGGAGGAGATCTCCAACTTTCGCAGCGACGGCGTTTGTCACCAGTTACTGGTTGAGGACTACGTCTCCCCTGGAGATATTGTTGTGGGGGCAGACTCTCACACATGCACACAGGGCGCCCTTGGGGCGTTCAGTACCGGGTTGGGGTCAACAGACGCCGCCGGTGCCATAGCTACCGGAAAATGCTGGTTTAGGGTGCCGGAAAGCATAAAAATAGAAGTTTCGGGGTCCCCTGGGAAGGGTGTCTATGCTAAAGATATGATTCTAACCATCATAGGGGAGCTTGGGAGTGATGGAGCTCTTTATAAGGCGGTGGAGTTTGGTGGTGACTACGTGAGGGATTCAAGCGTCCCCTCTAGGATCACCCTCTGCAATATGGCCGTCGAGATGGGGGCTAAGAACGGCGTAATCGAGGCTGACGACAAGACCGTGAGTTATCTGGGGAGGGAGGGGAAGACCTTCAGGAGCGATCGAAACGCCGTCTATGCCGATGAGATAGAGTTCGACATCAATAATGTTGAGCCTCAGATCGCATGTCCTTCAGAGGTAGACAACGTTGTGCCTGTGACCGAGGTTGATGATGTGGCAATAGATCAGGCATACATAGGAACATGCACCAACGGTAGGCTGGAGGACCTCAGGGTTTCAGCGGATATCCTCAAGGGGAACCAGGTCCATCCCGACGTGAGGCTTGTCGTGATACCTGCAACAACCAGGATTTATCTGAAAGCCTTCAACAAGGGCTATATACAGACCATACTCCAGGCGGGGGGAGTTGTCCCGAACCCGGGGTGTGGACCATGCATAGGTCGGTGGGGTGGTGTCCTGGCCGACGGAGAGACATGCATCACTACCCAAAACCGGAATTTTACAGGGAGGATGGGCCACCCAAGTTCCAAAATATACCTAGCTTCTCCCGCTACGGTCGCGGCTTCTGCTCTAACGGGGACAATAATGGACCCAAGAGGGTTTCTATGAGGGCCTGGAAGTTTGGGGATGACATCAACACTGACCTCATCACCCCGGGGAGGTTCAACGTTACCACAGATAAGGCCAAGCTAGGAAAAATTGCGTTCATCGAGTATAGGCCGGAGTTTTCAAAGGAGGTCCGAGAGGGGGACATCATTGTCGGAGGGATGAACTTTGGCTGCGGGTCTTCCAGGGAGCACTCACCAATTGCCATAAAGGCTGCTGGGATAAAGGCTGTTGTGGCCAAGTCCTTTGGGCGCATCTTCTTCAGGAACTCAGTGAACATCGGCCTGCCAATATTCATCTGTAAGGGGGTGGATGGAATTGATGATGCTGATGACATTGAGATCGATATCAGTACGGGCGAGATCAGCAACGCTACGAGGGGGACGCTGATCCAGGCTGAACCCCTCCCAAGATTCATCCAGATGATAGTGGATAAGGGGGGACTGATTAATTTTCTCCGGGATGAAGGATATGTATGACGTAGCTGTTGTACCTGGAGACGGTATCGGCAAGGAGGTCGTCCCTGAGGCGGTAAGGGCCTTGGAGAGTACGGGATTGGAATTTAATTTCCATCGCTTCGACGTTGGATATGAGGTCTTCAAAAGGGATGGAAACCCCGTTCCTAATGAGGCGATAGTAGGGATCAAGCAAAACCCCGTATGCCTTTTCGGGGCCACGACAACTCCTTTAGGTATCCCGAACTACAGCAGCGCTATCCTGACTCTTAGGAAAGCATTAGGGGTCTACGCGAACATCAGGCCTGCTAAGAGCTGTCCTGTTAGGTGGTCTAGGGATGGGGTAGACCTTGTAGTGGTCCGTGAGAACACCGAGGGCCTGTATAGTGGGATCGAATTCGGAGACAGGGATCGGGCCTATACTCTCAGGGTGATAAGCTTGGAAGCGTCTGAGAGGATCGCAAAGTGCGCTTTCAAATTGGCGATGAGCAGGCGTAGGCAGCTAACATTGGTGACGAAAGCGAACGTCCTTAGGAAGACTGATGGCCTCTTTAGAGATGTCTCTCTTGGGGTTGCGGAGGAGCACCCAGAGGTGGAGGTAAACGAGCTTTTGGTTGACGTAGCCGCGATGCACATAGTAATGAAGCCTCAGATCTTCGATGTAATCTTGGCCCCCAATCTCTATGGTGATATCCTTTCGGATGAGGCAGCCGGACTGGTTGGGGGACTAGGTCTCGCTCCCAGCGCGAGCATCGGGGATGACTACGCTCTGTTTGAACCTGTCCACGGCTCCGCTCCCGACATCGCAGGGAAAGGTATAGCTAACCCCATGGCTGCCATACTCTCTGCGAAGATGATGCTTGAGCACATTGGGGAAGATAAATGGGCTCACAAATTGGAGGCTGCAGTTATCTCAGTCCTCATGGAGGGCAAGCATCTGACTCCAGACATCGGTGGGAACTCGACTACCCTTGAGGTCACTGACGCGATAATCAAGGCTCTATAGACTCATATTTAAGCACCAGACCTTACAGGCCGTTTACATCCTCTACAAACTGAGGCAATTTCAAGGAGTATCGCCTGTATCTTTCGGATCGTGTGGGCATTTAACTCCGACAATAGTCGAAAATGTTATAGGCAATTGTCGTATTACCCGTCCCTATCTTGACTCACAACGAACACTCCAAACCAATCGCTGCTATCGTTGGTGCAGGTCGGACCAAATTCGGCGAGTTGTGGTACCAAAACCCAGAGAAACTCCTCTTTGAGGCCGGCCTAAAATGCATTGAGTCAGTGGACAAGGGCCTAAGTCGCAAGGACCTCCAGGCATGCTTCTTTGGGAGCTTCCTATATCAGACCACTAATAAACTGGGGCTCATTCCCGGCTACATGTCCAGGGAGCTCGGTCTTAATATCCCCATCTCCATGACGGAGGCCGCCTGCGCCTCGGGAGGTTCCGCCCTCTTCAACGCGTGCATCGCGGTTCAGTCCGGGGTTTACGACACTGTTTTAGTGGGTGGCTTTGAGAAGATGACAGATAGGTCTTATAAGATGAGCGACGACCTGATGTTCGCCGCTGACCCCAAGGAGTTCGACACCGGCTTCACATTCCCAGGCCTTTACGCTACCATGATGACCAGGTACATCTACGACTATGGGTTAAGTGACCCTCGGTGCCCAGAGGCGCTCGCGATGATTGCCAGTAAGAACCATCTTCATGCCTTAGGGAACCCTTACGCCCACTTCCGCAGAAAGTTTAGCGTGGAGGACGTAATGGACTCCACAATGGTTGCAGACCCTATACGCCTCCTCCACTCCTCTCCTATCTCGGATGGAGCATCAGCTCTAATTGTAACGAGCCCCAAAACAGCGAGTACGCTTACTGATACCCCCATCTACATAGTGGCGAGCCAGCAGGCCAGCGATGACGTCTCCCTGTTCACCCGGGAGAGTCTCACGTCCATTAAAACCACTAAGCTCACACTTACCGCCGCCCTCTCTCAGGCCAGTCTCGACATTGGAGATATACACCTAGCGGAGGTCCACGACTGCTTCACCATTGAGGAGGCTATCTTCTTGGAGGACGCAGGATTCTATGAGAAGGGAGAGTCGTGGAAGGGCGTCCATGAGAGCTACGAGTCCTTCAAGGGCTCCAAACACATCCCTTATGCGAAAGAGGGCGGAGAACTCATCGTTAATCCGGGGGGCGGCCTCAAAGCTGATGGTCACCCCGTGGGGGCCACCGGTATACGGCAGGCCTATGAGTGCTTCAAGCAACTCCGGGGAGAGGCGGGGGGCAACCAGGTGGACACATCCCCTGATATCGCCCTATGCCACAACATCGGGGGGACGGGGGGTATCGCCACGGTACACATACTTAGGAGGGATATTTGATGAGTGAGCCCATAGCGAGGCGGAACGTCCTAGTGGACTACCGGATCAGCACTATGAGGTGTGCAGACTGCGGCAAAGTATACTTCCCCCCTAAATCCTTTTGCGACCTAGAGGGGAGGGACAGCACCATGCTCCCTGAGGACTATTTCTACAAACAGGGCGAGCTCTTCAGTGGTACCATGATAGCAACCTCCACCAACAAGTTCAAACACCTTGGCCCCTTCCTTACCGGGATCATCCAGTTCCCCGAGGAAGGCTTCAAGGTTCCCGGCCGGATAACCGACCGCATCCCCTGTGCTGAGGGTGGGGAAATCCATGGGCTCATTGGGAGAGGCGTCGTGCCTCGGTTCAGGAGGAACTATGCCGACGGGGACAGTGGCCTAGTTTACTACTCTAGTCTCAACTTTAGTCTTGAGGGGGATTACTACCCCTACCAGGAATTCGAGACGATTAAACCCTCTGACAACATCGGGCCACCCGGCATCGTGGGATATGGTGCTTACCTCCCCAAGTTCAGGATAAAGAACGAGCCCTCCGGGATCCTTGGGGTCAAAGAGCGAACTGTGCCATTCATGGATGAGGACACTGTGACCTTTGCCGTGGAGGCTGGGAAACGGGCTCTGATCCACTCTGCTCTGAGTAATAGGCTTATCAGGAAGTGCTTTGTGGGCACAGAATCCCCAGCCTACGCCGTGAAGCCCATTATGGCTACGGTGATTCAGGCCTTGGAACTCGGGATAGCTCACGATGGGGGGTTCTATTCTGGGGGCGTTGACACCCAGTTCGCATGCAAGGCCGCCTCGGACCTCTTCATCGACGCCGCAGCCCTCGTCGACTACTCCAAGTTCGAGGGAGATTACGTCATGGTCATCGGGGCCGACAACTCACAGGCGGCTCCCGGGGACGCCTTAGACAGTACCGTAGGAGCTGGGGGCTCGGCGTTCATCATAGGTAAGAGGGACGTTATCGCTACCCTGGATCACTACGTCTCCTATACCTCAGACACTCCCGACTTTTATCGTCGTGAGGGCCAGCGGTATCCAAGGCACGGAGGGCGCTTTACCGGGAAACCCGCCTACTATAAACACACCCGGAACGCAATGGATAAAATACTGGAGAAAAGTAGTATGGCGCCCGGAGACTTTGCCCACATCGTCCTCCACTCCCCTAATGGTGTGTTCCCCCTCAGAGTCGCGACCGAGATTGGCTTCAAGAGAGATCAGATCGACACGGGTCTCGTGGTAACCCGGATAGGCAATCTCTATTCTGGATCTACCCTCACTGGACTCGCGGCGGTTCTCGACATTGCGGATCCAGGAGAGAGGATCCTCATGGTGAGCTACGGCTCGGGGGCAGGGAGCGACGCCTATATTTTCACAGTGACTGAGCAGATCTTGGAAAAGAGGGGGAGGCTGGTCCGATTAGAGGAGCAGATCGAAAGTCCCCTACGTGAATACATAGACTACAGCACTTACAGGAAGATGAAAGAGATCAGTTGAGGACGGTCTGCCTGTATGAAAGGGATCCTTAAAAACCAACGAGTAGTAAACCCATTCCATATCACGCGAATTATGGTTTTAGGGCTGATCCAACCCCTTTTTTAAGTTTAAACCAAATGAAATGCGATATGGTCGATGAGATAGATGAGAAGATCGTCAACGCCCTCAAGGAGAACTCCCGGAAGTCTAACGTCCAGATCGGGAGCGCGGTGGGGTTATCCGAGGGGGCCGTTAGAAACAGAATCCAGGCCCTCATAAATTCTGGCACTATCAGAAAATTCACGATAGAAGTAGCTCCCTCCATTAGGGTGAGGTCCTTGACCATGATCTCGGTGGATCCCTCCAGCCCGACCTACGCTATATCCAAGAAGGTGGAGTCTCTTTCTGGGATCGAAAGCATCTATGAGGTGACGGGAGAATATGACATCGTCTGCGTTGTCTCGCAGCGGAATATAGAGGGGCTTAACCAAACCATCGAGGAGATTAGGAAGCTTGACGGCGTCGTTAAGACCAACACAGTGATAGTACTGCGAACTCTCTAGTAGTTTCTACGATTCGTGCCATTTTTCTTTATTTTATATAACTTATTCTCCGTTATTTTTCGAAATCTTTATGAATTATACGCCATCCGGGATTGGCATCCTTTAGAATGGTACGAATAGGGATTGTAACTGCGTGTATGGCTTGCGGCACTGCATTAGACCCTTCAAACGATTCCTTCTTAGGGGAGATCGTTGGATGTCCAAAATTCGGGCTATATGGTATAGTCGAGATGGATGAATCCGGGAGCAAGCACCTGAAGAAATATTGATATACCTTTAAGACTGGGGTGAATAAACCAACCCATGTCTGAATTGGGACAAAAAACCCAAAAAATGGGGTATTAGTGTCACAATTCTTATTACTTTCGTGTATAACAAGTCACGTTATAACACAATCAAAAAGGTATGATTAAACGATGACAAATACATGTGTTGATTGCGGAGCTGGCATGGACGTTCCCAATGATGCTCTTATCGGAGAGATAATTGGATGCCCCGACTGCGGGTTAGATTATGTTATCGAGAACGATGACTCCGGTGGCAAGCAACTGAAGGAACTCTTGATTGAGGGTGAAGACTGGGGAGAGTAGCCTAGCACAAGGCCCCCGGAGAGGGATCTTGTGTTTTTTTGGTTAATTGGTGCTTTTTATGGCAAATATAGCGATGTTATGTGATCGAATCGAGACAGACGAGTTGGGCATCCGTCTCACGGCCGAGGAAATGGAAGTCGATCTTGAATATTTCCCTTTTCACAAGGTGTCAGTAGCATTCGATACTGATGGATTCTCCTACCGTAGTCTTGGTAAGGACTACACTGCTAAGCTTAGCGATATCCGGGTAGTGCTGAATAGGACCCAGAGCAAGAGCCGCAGGTTGTNCGCCACCGATATCTTCGAAGCTATTGGTGCTCAAGTACTGAACCCCATGANGGTGGAGCAGGCATGCCAGAGCAAGGTGAGGACACTGCTTGCGTTNGCCACCAACGGTATTAGGGTGCCCAGGACAATTTACCTGTCAGCTAACGTTAAAGAGCGGACAGTCTTAGGAGATGTCCAGGATAACTGCGAAAACATCTCTGCCCTAATCTCCCAGGACCTAGGAAGTGAGAAGGTCGTGGTGAAGCCCGACGCGGGAACCCACGGGTTAGGCGTCACCCTCGCAGAGGGACCCGACGAATTGCTTCGAACCCTCAAGAATGTGTCGCCCACGATTACCAATCCATCAGGGGTGGTTGCCCAGGAGCTAATCCCCAAATGGTTTTACGACCTCCGGATAGTGGTCCGAAAAGAAAAAGGGAAGGCTCCACACTGCCACGAGACCGCTCTTGCTCGAGGGGGCTTTAAAGAGTTCAGAACTAACACCTTCCTCGGAAACATGGTCTTTAGAGCCCATTTGCCCACAGTAGTTCGGAGGCAGGCTGAGGCCAGCGCTCTTGCCCTGGGGGGTAACGAGGCTTCCTGGATGATAGCCTTGGATGCGATGCCCCGAATCGGAGACGATCTCAGGGAGGGTGAGGAGGTCCTTAGGCAAAGTTTTAATGACCTAGAGGAACACTTCCGCAAAGTGACTATGGTTAAGAAGATGCCCAATAAAAAGAGAAACTTCCGTACATACAACAGTGAGATTACCCGGGCCTACAACGAGTACATGGCCTCAGAGCCCTACGCCGACATCAAGAGTGTGGTGGACGAGACCTTGGAAAAGTGTCGAGACTCTATCTATTTCCATGAGGGGAACGCCTGCCCCGAGTTCTGGGAGCAGACTCGTATTGTGGGCGGGGTGGACGTTGCCCAAGACCTTTTAACGTGTGCCCTTGGACTCGTTGACTCTTAAGGATGAATAATAGTGAAGATCGGAATCATGGGGGCCTCAGGATATGCAGGGGGAGAGCTCCTCAGACTACTTTTACCTCATCCTGAAGCGGAGGTCGAATTCGCGACATCCTCAAGATTCTCAGGGGAGTTTGTACATATGGTCCACCCCAACCTCCGAGGTAGCACCAAGTTAAAGTTTACACCTCCCAGTATACCTCGGATGACTGAAGACTGCAACCTCATATTTCTAGCAACTCCCCACGGAGTCTCCAAGGACATGGTTGGTGACTTTTTGGAGGCAGGTGTAAGAGTTGTGGATCTGAGTGCAGACTTTCGTCTCAACGATCCCAAGGATTACCCTAAGTGGTACGGCTGGGAGCATCCCCACCCTGAGCTGCTCTCTGACGCCGTCTTCGGTCTCCCAGAACTTCATAGAGAAGAGATCCGGGGGGCCAATCTTGTTGCTTGCTCAGGCTGCATGGCCGGGGCGTCTATCCTTGGGCTTGCCCCGCTTGTAAAGACCGCTTTTGTTGAAAAAGAGAGGATTACGATCGATGCAAAAATAGGATCTTCTGGGGGTGGAAGTGACCCAACGCTAGCAAGCCACCACCCTGAGAGGTTCGGCGCTTTAAGACCCTATAAGGTGGTGGGTCACAGACACATAGCCGAAATCGAACAGGAATTGACTCTGGCGGGTGGGCACCTCCTGAAGGTGGGGTTCACGCCTCACGCTGTGAATATGGCGAGAGGCATCCTCGCGACAATCCACATTTGGCTCAATCGTCCCTTGAGAGACAGGGATATCTGGACTGCATTCAGGAAAGCCTACTCAGACGAGCCGTTTATCCGTCTTGTTAAGTCGAGGAAGGGGCTATACCAACTACCTGATCCTAAGGTAGTTTCAGGTACTAATTTCTGCGACATAGGCTTCGAGCTCGACCCTCACGCCGGGCGTCTCGTAGTGTTCTCCGCGATAGACAATCTTGTAAAGGGTGCAGCGGGACAAGCAGTTCAGTGCTTCAACGTGATGCAGGGCCTAGACGAGCGGACGGGGTTGGAGCACGTTGGGCTACACTAAGTGAATGAATTGATTGTCATCAAGATCGGTGGAGACCTCATCTCCAAGGGTTTACCAGAAGCTCTCGTTGATAACATCGTCTCTATAACCAAGGAAAATAAAATCATTCTAGTTCATGGGGGTGGAGACGTTGTCACAAGGATCTCCACGGAACTGGGCCATCCCCCTAAGTTCATAGTCTCCCCTAAAGGATTCAGGAGCAGGTACACCAACCGCGAGGAGGCCGGGATATTCACCATGGTAATGGCTGGCAAGATCAACAAGGAGATCGTCTCAGCCCTCCAGGGTCGTGGTGTCCAAGCGGTAGGACTTAGCGGTCTTGATGGGGCCCTTGTCCGGGCGACGAGGAAAAAGAAGATCGTAGCGGTGGATGAGAGGGGTCGGAGAATGCTGATAGAGGGGGGCTACACAGGAAAGATCGACGGGGTGAACAAGGTATTCCTAGGACTGCTGGTGGATAACGGCTACATACCTGTCATCTCCAGTCTTGCAATGAGTGAGGCGGGAAAGCCCCTCAACGTCGATGGGGATAGGATGGCTTCTAGTCTAGCCACGGCGATGGGAGCCGAAAACTTGGTACTCCTAACCGACGTAGCAAATATACTTGTGGACGGTAAGTCGGTTGATGCGTTGAGCATCTACGAGGCCAAGACTGTTATAGAGGGTATCGGCCCCGGTATGATAACTAAGCTATACGCGGCCATTGAGGCGCTGGAGGGCGGAGTCGGGGAGGTCGTGATCTCCTCCGGTTTCATTAAGAACCCGATTGAATTGGCACTAGAACACAAAGCTGGTACGGTGATAAAAAAATAAGCAAATGGATTGTCGACAAGGAGAATCTTTCAATGGCCTCTACATACTGGAAGAGGCCTATTGTGATCACTCACGGACGAGGCTCGAATCTTTGGGATGCCGAGGGAAGGAAATACCTCGATTGCACTAGTAACTACGGTGTCGCAATAACTGGGCACTGCCATCCTAGGGTCGTTGAGGCAACAAGGAACCAGGCGGGGCTGCTACTCTCCTGTCATGGCACGTTCTACAACAAGGCAAGGTCCGAGCTCTTGCATAGGCTATCTACCATATCCCCGGATGGTCTCCAGAGGGCCTTCTTATCTAACAGCGGGACCGAGTCAACAGAGTTCGCTTTTAAACTTGCGAGGAGAAGTACGGGGAAAACCGGAATCATCTCGATGATGGGGGCTTTCCACGGAAAGACAATGGGCGCTTTGTCGGCGACTTGGAACAAGAAATATCGGACACCATTCGAGCCGTTGGTTCCAGGATTCAAACATGTCCCCTATGGTAAGCTTGAGCGGTTGAAGGCGGCCATCGATGATGAGACCGCAGCTGTAATCGTGGAGCCTATACAGGGGGAGAGCGGAGTCAATGTCCCTCCGGATGATTTCCTCCCCGGGCTCAGGGATATCTGCGACGACAAAGGGATCCTCCTGATTCTAGACGAGATCCAGACGGGCTTTGGGCGCACAGGGGACTGGTTCGCCTGCCAGCATTATGAGATCGAACCTGACATCATGTGCCTCGCCAAGGCAGTCGCGAGCGGTCTCCCTATGGGCGCTACCATGGCAACGGAGGAGGTGATGTCCACCCTCAAGATGGGAGACCACTCGAGCACCTTTGGGGGAGGTCCGGTTGCTTGTGCAGCTGCATGTGCAACCATCGACGTGCTTAAAGATGAACGACTTCCCGAGCGGGCGAAGACTAATGGTGAATATATGCTCACTAGGCTGAAGGAACTAGTGAAAAAGTACACGATCGTCAGAGGAGCCCGTGGTAGGGGCCTGATGTTGGGTTTGGAACTCCGGTTCGACGTTCTGAATGTCATCATGGGGTCACTGGAGCGTGGAGTCCTATTCCTAGACGCTGGGAGAAAAGTGGTGCGTATGCTCCCTCCTCTCATCATAGATCGGGGCCAGATCGAAAGGGCCCTCACGGTCCTGGACGAGGTCCTAGAGGGAGAGGAGAATGCAAGACTCAGCAATTAACCTTCTCAGAGGGCTGGTGGAGCGGTACAGCCCCTCAGGAAAGGAGGATGAGGTCGGATATTTTTTATCCTCCCGAATGGAGGAGCTGGGTTTTCTAGTCAAGCGAGATATTGTCGGTAACGTTATCGGAGAACATGGGGATGGTAGCCCTAGAGTGCTTTTGTGTGGCCACATGGACACAGTTCCTCCCGAACTTCCCGTCCGCCTTGAGGATGGGATCCTCTACGGGAGGGGAACCGTTGACGCTAAGGGCCCCTTGGCCGCATTGGTGATGGCGGCGTCGGGACTGGTCAACGACGGTCATTCTGGAACCCTCATTGTGGTGGGTGCTGTGGATGAGGAGGGAATGAGCACCGGCGTCAAGAACCTCGTTAATGACGGGCTAGAGGCTGACTATGCTATCTTCGGTGAGCCCACCAATGTCGAGACCATCACGGTGGGTTATAAGGGAGGCTTAGTACTGAAGATTGACTGCGAGACGGAGACGGGGCACTCCTCGGCCCCATGGCTTTTTAAAAACGCTATTGAGAAAGCGATGGGAATCTGGCACCAGGTCAAGTCCCTCCAGTTACCAGAGGAGGATTCTGAAAGCAGATTCCATTCCGTCTCCTACTGCCTGAGACGGATCAAGGGCGGAGGGATAGGTAGTGTCGTTCCTTCAAGCTGCCAAATCTTGGTTGAGGCTAGAATACCTCCTGCTATATCTGTAGATAGGCTCAGCGCTGAACTCCTCGCCCTCATAGACGCATACAGGGTGGATAATCCCGACGTGAATGTCTACGTGGAGATCTTGGGCCATACCGAACCTTACCTATCAGATAAAAAGTCTCCTCTAGTCCGGGCTATTTCTCGTTCTATATGGAGGAACCGAAAAGCGAAAGTGGGTCTCATCAATAAGACGGGGACGGGAGATATGAACATCTACGGAAGGGCCACAGGGACGCCCACCATCACATATGGCCCAGGAGATCCTCACTTGGACCACACATCCTACGAGCATATAGGGGTTCAGGACTATTTGGATAGTATTACGGTACTCAAAGGGGCGCTGACCGACCTGCTTCTACTCAGCGGTCAGAATTGAAATTTATTTAACTGTGCGTTCTAAAATATGGTTGGCCAAAATGTGTCAGCTAGCCGCCTATGTGGGAGACAGGCCCATCATTCCTCTTCTCCTCAGGGCCCTGGAGCTCCAGGAGCCCCTTTACGCAGGCCACGCCACTGGCTTAGGGGTCATTGATCAGGGCGTCCTAAGAGTCGTGAAGGACTCAGGGCCTGTTGTACGGGTGAGGCACGTAACAGATATCGGATCCCTAAAAGGGACCGCTGGGATCGCCCATAGCCGTTACAACAGCCGCGCCCGGGACGATCCCCGTTTCAATATCTCAGAGATGGCCCATCCTTTCCTTGATGACGCCAGGAACTTGGCGCTGATGCACAACGGAACTATCTACAATTACAGGAAGCACTGGCAACAGCTCAGGGACGTTCACTCTTTCACGTCCTATGTAGAGGGTCTTGACTCCATTACGGACAGCGAGATCGCTGCCCACATGCTCAGCGACGAGCTGTTGGGAGGAATGTCTATAGAGAAGGCGTTGAGGGCGGTCACATCCCAGCTCGTTGGGGGCTTTCTTCTGGCCGTGATAACTCCCGACGACCCAGAGACTGTCTGGATCGCTAACTGGTATCAGCCTTGCGTCGTTGCGGTGGGAGACGATGAGGCAATGTTCTGCAGCAGCCCCCTCGGTTTCCACGATATAGCCTATGAGATGGATAGACTCTTCAAGCCACCCAAGAATAGCATACTAAAGCTTACCCGAGGGAAGGTAGAGGTCACCACGATGGACTCGAGCCGGAGGCTCTATGACTGGAAGATGGACGAGGGGAGAGCAGCTGATGCGATTCTACAGATAGTGATGAAGGAGAAAGAGATCGGCGTCAAGAAGCTCTGGGATGCCCTGTATCCAGATGGGTGGGCGGAGGTGTTCGGGGTCTCTTCGGAGAGCTTCAGGAAGGAGTACCTCCAGGGTTTCAGGTTCGTTAACGAGTACTTTGGCTTCATGGATAAGCTGGTCGCGCGCGGGTTCTTGAAGAAAAAGGTCAACCTAAGGGCAGAAGGGGGGTATCCTGAAACACCCAGGATCTTCTACAGCCTTGCTTAGAAATTAGGGGCACTTACAATGTTTCTTTGATTTTTATCTCTTTTCTTAGACTAATCCAAACCCTTAAATAATTTAGGCTCTCCTAAATCTTTTACCATACGCAAGCATTAACATCCAATTGTGAGGTCCGAACTAGATGTCTGAAATATTTTTGAAGTCGAAGAAAAGGCATAGCAGAGGGATAATGGGCCAAAAAGGACACCATAGCGGCGGTAACCAGGCCCCACTTTCGGTCTCCCAACCAGGTCTCAGGAAGCTGGCCCTAGTGGGAAACCCGAACACCGGTAAGAGCGTTATGTTCAATAACCTCACCGGGAGCTACGCCACCGTCTCCAACTATCCTGGAACCACTGTCGAGGTAACACGGAGTCAAGGTGAGTTCGGTGGCGTCCCATTTGAGGTGGTGGACACCCCGGGGATGTACAGCCTATATTCCATTACAGAAGACGAAAAAGTTGCCCGCTCCATTTTACTTAACGAGAGGCCAGACGTTGTCCTCCAGCTCATTGACGCAAAGAACATGGAGCGAATGCTCCTAATGACCTTCCAGCTCATCGAGGCGGGACTCCCCCTTATCGTGGTCTTCAATCTGATGGACGAAGCCGAGGAAGCGGGGATTATCATCGATCTGGAGGGGCTTTCAAAGAGGCTTGGAGTCTCTGTAGTGGGCACTGTCGCGACCAGCGGTAGAGGTATGGACAAGCTAAGAAAGGAGATCACCAACTATGTCCAATAAGATTGAAATAACATATGATCCTAGGGTTGAAAAGGCCCTAAAGGAGATCGGCTCGCTCCTCCACGGCGATTACCAGCTGTCAAAACGTATAATTTCCCTACTCCTGCTCCAGAATGACACAGATATCAAGGATCTAGTCAAATCACAGGAGGCTGAGCGTTGGGATGCAATCCAGGACATCATCAATCAGACTGCTGCCCTATATAATCACTCTATGAACTACGTCATCGCCATGACGAGGCGAGTGGAGGCGAAAAGGATCGTCCGGGAGGTAACTACATACCCTGAAAGTGAGGTAATCTCTCGTCGTGAGCACCTCAGCAGGTTAATGATGAACCCGGTGACGGGTCTTCCCATCTTTGTTTTTGTGATCTACGTAATGTATCAGTTCGTTGGTAACTTTGGAGCCCAGATCGTAGTGGACTATCTCGAAACATCAATCTTCGAGGAAAAGATCAACCCCTTCATCATCACTCATTTTACGCGACTGCTTCCATGGTCTATCGTCAGCGACCTCTTTGTAGGGGATTATGGGATATTCACCCTAGGAGTCAGGTATGCCATTGCCCTTATCTTGCCCATTGTGGGGACTTATTTCATAGCGTTTGGAATCATGGAGGATTCAGGATACCTCCCCCGAATGGCGATGCTCATCGACAGGGTTTTCAAGAGCATTGGGCTCAACGGCAGGGCCGTGATCCCCATGGTATTAGGCTTTGGCTGCGACACTATGGCCACCATCGTTACTCGGACCTTGGAGACAAAGAGGGAGAGGGTTATAGCCACACTTTTGTTGTCATTGGCGATCCCATGCTCAGCCCAGCTCGGAGTGATCTTCGCGATCCTCGCCGGAGCTCCCAACGGGTTGTTGATCTGGGGGGTAGTGGTTTTCGGGCTATTTCTGCTAGTGGGCTTCCTCTCTGCTAGGTTAATGCCCGGGGAGATGCCTACGTTCCACATGGAGATTCCTCCTTTAAGAGTACCCAAGTTTAACAACGTCGCGATCAAGACATTAACCCGAATGGAGTGGTATTTTCGAGAGGTCTTCCCGATGTTCATTATCGCGAGCATTCTAATCTGGCTGGGACAGATTAGCGGCGTCTTTGACCTGCTGGTTGGGATCCTTGCGTACCCCGTGAGCTGGATCGGTCTGCCCCGAGAAGTCGCAGTGATTTTCCTCTTCGGGTTCTTCCGGAGGGATTATGGGGCGGCTGGGCTCTTCGACCTACATCAGGAGGGACTCCTCGCTAATCCCCAGCTCATTATCGCGGCGGTGACCCTTACCCTCTTCCTCCCGTGTATTGCCCAGATCGCGGTAAACATAAAGGAACGGGGCTCAAGGATGGCTGCCTATATTACACTGTTCGTCTTTCCCTTCGCATTCCTCGTTGGCTATCTCCTCAAAATAGCTTTCATGATCGCGGGGGTGCCTATGTAATGAGATGTTCACTGTGCGGGTTAGACTTCAAGAGAGGAGACATCATGAGCTCATGCGAAAACTGCTTTGTGAAGAAAGGAGACTGCGATATGCTGAGGTGCCCTAACTGCGGTTTCGAGAACCCAGGAGAGCCCCAGTTATTTAAGATGATTAAACGATGGAGAAACTGGAATGGAATTAAGTGAGAACGCAGAAGAGATACTTGAGAGGCTTTGGACGGACAACGCAAACGAAGCGGAAGCTCGTACAAGCCTCCAAGACCCAGAAATTGAATTAAACGGCCTTGGGCTGAAGGAGCTCCGAGACGAGGCTCTGATCGACGTCAAGGGAGAAACTGTTTCACTGACTCCCAAAGGCCTACGAGAGGCGAGGAAAGTGGTAAGGCGGCATAGGTTAGCAGAGAGGCTGCTCATGGATGTTATCAACACGGAGCCCGGCGCGGCGCACGACGCCGCATGTAGATTCGAGCATGTCCTCCGGAGCGGTATCGAGGAGAACGTCTGCATCCTTCTTGGACATCCAAAGGTCTGTCCCCACGGTAACCCTATCCCCCCTGGTAAGTGCTGCAAGGAGGGACTTGACGAGGCTAACCGTGTGGTCTACCCGCTTTCGGAGATGGACATAGGACAGGGAGGGCGGATAGGGTATATCCACACCCACGGTGAAGGAAGTATTCAGAAGCTCATGGCAATGGGGGTTCTCCCTGGGTTCGACGTCTCACTGATTCAGAGATACCCCTCCTTCGTCTTCAAGGTTGGGCAGACTCAGATAGCGGTGGATGAAAAGATTGCAAGCGAAATATTCGTTCTAGTCTCCAGTTGAGCCGACCACAACAACATTTAAATATTTTAGTTTCGCCTAAATTTAGATGGCCCTGGGTAGTGATAGCATCGAGGAATACCTTGAGGCGATCTTTTTCTTTAACAACAATGGGAAGCTTGCTAGGAACACCGAGCTGGCCAAGAGGCTCATGGTAGCTCCCCCCAGCGTTACTCAAATGGTCAAGAAGCTTGCGGACCGGGGCTATGTCATCTACGTGCCTTACAAAGGTGCGGTGCTCACCGGGCGAGGGATGGCTAGGGCACAGAAAATTGTCCGGAAACACCGGCTTTTGGAGCGGTTCTTTTATGATTACTTGAGGATGAACAAGGATAAGGTCCACGATGAAGCCTGCATGATGGAGCACGCCCTCTCTGACGAGGCTGCGTACGCGCTCTGCAACGCCCTAGACAACCCCCAGACGTGTCCAGATGACGGGAATCCAATACCCCGGTGCACCTTGAACGCATCCAACTGCGACGAGTGCGCCATTATCAGCGAGAGGGGCGAGGCTAGACCTTTCACAGAATTGTCCCACCTTCAGACTGGTGAGAGAGGGATCGTGATCCCGGTTGATGATGGAAGCATCCTCCTAAAGGAGTTGGGTCTTTTCAAGGGAGACGAGATCGAGATCATAAAAGCTGAGGCCTTTAATGGCCCTCTGAAAGTAAAGGTGGGCAATGAAACCACCAGCATTGAACGAGAGATTGCCGCGAAAGTCTACGTGGAGGTATTGGACGGAGAAAGGAGTCTTGTTGAGACTAATTTCTACGGCTCACATCACTGAGCCCAAATTGTCTCACGCGAAAACACCTTTGCCCTTATCAGACTACGATTATTAATAGGGTGCTTTGGATCCTGTTTAGACTCCCAACATGAGGCGTATGCCTTTTTTTAGCTCTTGTATTGTTTGTTACTCAATGATCAAGATGATGTCGTACACTCAATAAGCCGGATGGGCTTCCTTCACCTCAGGTATGGACCTGAGGTCAGCGCACATGCCAACCTTGTCGGAACAAATGGTGTTGCCAAGACTGACCCCCTATTAGGTTTTCAGTGAATCCAAACCTGACGCGCGCGTCATTTTTTAGGTCTGCAAACAAGAATATTTTCAGTGTTGCATTCCCCCTCATAAGAGGAAAGATCCGGCAGAACGGTGACGTCTAAACCACCCTTACACACGCCATTTATATCCTCACCTTTACACCAGAACAATGAAAGGTCTATGACCCCCGAACCAAGAGTCATTATCTGTACTGGCTCCCCAGGCAACGGCAGAGATGACCTTCTCTACCAAATGAGGGAACACGCCACATTCAACTATCACCACCTATTCGAATATATTGTAAACGAGGCCCGCTTTGACGACACCAACCTTACCAAGCTGAACATTCTCGACTTCTACGATAGCAGTCCCCAACGCATGCAAACCTACCACAAAGCCGCCATCCATAAGATTACCCAAGAAATAGATAGACGTCCCGGAGACCACATTATTAGCACACCCCTTCACTTCGAATGGAAAGGCAACAGATTCCAAGGCCTCTATGAAGACGAGATCCAAGCCCTCAAACCTGATGCTATAATCATCATTTTTGATGATATACTACGCGTCAGAGACCGCCTCAGTCACGATGCTCAGTGGCAGGGACATACTTTCACCCTAGGCGAGATCGCTAACTGGCGCCGCGAGGAGATCAGTCTCGCCTACAACCACGCTAAGCTCTTTACCCCTCGTCCAGAGGTCCAACTCGTCGCTTACGAGAATGGTCCTGAGCTTCTACAAGACGTCATCTGGAGCCACGGTCGCGAAAAGGTCTACCTTAGTCACCCCATTACTGGGGAAAACGAGGTCATGCTCAATAACATCCATGAGTTCGGCAAGACCCTCAGTGAATACTATGTCGTATTCGATCCCTATATGATCAAAGACTGGAACACCGTAGAGGCTTGGAGGCGCACCGTCAACGCCGCCATCGTTGCCGGGGAGCCCCGTCCCAACAAGCTCAATTTCACTATGGAGTATAAGACCGGCGCCATCCGCGAGGAGATCGACGCCCTTGAACTCGAGGCCAGCATCAAAAACCTTCGGTTCCAGATCATCGACACGGACTATAAGCTCATCGAGAACAGCGCCATGGTTGTCGTTTACCATCCCCGTGCCGCAATCAGCGCAGGAGTCATGTGCGAGATGGTTTACGCCAAAGCCCTCGGCAAGATGGTCTACGTCTACTACCCATACGAACCCAGCCCCTTCTTCGAATGGTACGCCACCCGGATCTTTTCCGAGGAGGATGAACTCAGAGATTTTCTCATAAAAAATTCCAAGGTCACGGGCCAGACACCTCTAGATATCTACACAGGAAATGCACCTAGAAACAGTTAAGCCTTTAAAATCTCACCCATCGTGCGCGGGAGCTTATTCCCAACTAGAAGACAATAGGAAATCAGCAAATTACAACTATCTCCAGGGCACTAGCCACATAGTGACTGTCTCCCAGCCTTAGGTTAGGCATGTATGTTGCCTTTGTGATAGGATAATACTTCTCCAGGAGAGTCAGTATCACGCTATTGCTCTCCTTCCAAAACGCGCCCTAGAAAGAGAAAATCTTCTCGCGCGCGATCGAACATTCGTCTGCTGGAAATTCAAGAACGTCGCCCTATGCATATCGCGCGCTGAGAAAGGTCCCATTCTTGTAAAGTCGTAGAGTATCAATAAGTAAGCTAAACGTTAATAATAATGTCTATTTCATTCGCACGAGACTGTTCTTCTTCGTTTATCTGGTTTAGTGGGTTTTTTTGGTGCGGGGGGCGGGACTTGAACCCGCGAAAGCCTCAGCTACGAGATGTCTTACCCGTGGTTGGGATCTTAAGTCTCGCCCCTTTGACCAGCCTCGGGTACCCCCGCCGCTTGATATGTGGGTGCGGTGGGGGTATTTATTTATGGGTGTGAGTGTCCTCTGTTCTGGCGTTGGGCCCGTAGCGCAGTATGGATAGCGCGCCGGCCTCCTAAGCCTGAGGTCGTGGGTTCAAATCCCACCGGGCCCGCCAGATATCTCATTTTCTATTTTTAACCCTCAGATATCACCCTTTGATTGTAGACTTTTTCTTTTTGGGTTGAATAACTCAAGGCTATGTGCTGAATCTCCCGCGCGCACGAGTTATAAACATAAAATACACCCTTTAAATCGAGGATAATCACATGGTGCATATTAACTCTGTTTCGAGCCGAACTACTTTACTTGGCTCCACAGATATTAGAGTCTCACAAATCGGTATTGGAACGAACCGGTGGGCGTTTGGTGAGAATGATGAGCCGGTCTTCCAAGTATACAAGTCATTGCTAGATAATGGCGTAAACTTCTTTGACACAGCTGAGGTATACACTGGTGGAAAGTCTGAGCGTCTTCTTGGAGCTTGTTCCAAACGCGATGGGAGAAACTCGGTTATAGCTAGTAAATATAGGCCCTCTTCTGACCGTTGTACTGAGCGTGATTTCTTTGAGGCTCTGGATGGATCGTTAAAACGGTTGGGAGAGGAGACTTTGGATCTCTATTATATACACAGGCCTCCGTCCGCTCAGGGTATTGAGGCCCTTATGGATTATATGGCTGAGGCTTGGACTTCGGAGAAGATAAGTGCAGTTGGTGTTAGTAACTTTGATGCTGAGCAGATGAGGAGGTCTGTGGCTCAACTTGAAAGACATGGCCTAAAGCTGGCCGCAAATCAGGTTGAGTATAGCCTGTTGAATCGGATGACTGAAACAAATGGTGTCTTTGATGCTTGTAAAGACCTCAATGCTTCTCTTGTAGCTTACCGTCCTCTTGGGAGGGGACAGCTAGCCTCGGCTGTAATCGCTGGTAACTCTTCGAGGGCTGCAGTTGGAAATCAAAATGAGTCTAAATTGGAGACTGTTATTCTATCAATTGCTGAGGACCATGGAGGGAGTGTTAGTCAAGTAGCTATCAATTGGCTACTTCGTAGGGATGACCTGGTGATTCCAATTCCCGGTGCCACTAAAGTGGACCATGCTCTGGAGAACATTGGAGCATTAGATTGGAACATGAGCAAATCTGAGTTTAACGAGTTGGATGACACCTCTTCATAACTTCTTTTATCCATTAAATGCAACGCGCGCTGGAAGACCTGAATAACACTGAACTCAAGACCATAATAAAGGAAATATTGGATACTGTGAACTGAATATTATAATGCCTTATTCAGGCATTTAAAGAGAGATAATAATCTAGACACTGATCAATGAAGAGACACTTTCACTTACTCGCGCGAGATGAAATGAACCGTGCACGATTGTCTGCACTCTTTTGAAACACTAACATCTGATTTTCTAGTGTTGATTTTTCAAAGCGCGCGAATGTTTAATCCTTAAAAAATACAAATAATGTTGATTTGTAGGATAGTACATCTATGGGAAAAGAAGTCAAACGTGACGACCATAAAACCATCACCGATAAGATCGAAGGTATGACCGAGTACTTGGGATTCTACAACTTCTATTGGGACGAGAAGGAAGGCAAGATCTGGCTAGAGGTCAGTAATTGGGACGAAGAGTTCCTTTATGTTAATGCCCTCTCCGCTGGCCTAGGCTCCAATGATATTGGACTGGACAGAAACCAACTTGGAAAGACAAGGATTGTATATTTCCACCGAATCGGGCCAAAGGTCCTCCTTTTCCAACCCAATTACAGCTATAGGGCGCTGAGTGGAAACCCCGACGAGATAAAAGACGTCGACGATTCCTTTACATCCGCCGTAATCTGGGGGTTTAAGGTGGATACCGAGGAGGGGGAAAGGGTGCTGGTGGACGCCACCGAGTTCCTGATGAGGGACGAGAAGGATGTCATCACTAGGCTCAAGCAGATGGATGAGGGGGAATACGAAGTTGACTTATCAAAATCGGCAATTTGGATGCCCGAGACCAAGAATTTTCCCCTCAACACTGAGTTCGAGGCTTTGCTTACCTATAAGGGGAGATCCCCCGGGGGCTATGTCACTAGCGTCGCCGTAGAGCCCAAGCTGCTTACTATGAGGCAACATCACAGTTTCATCCAGCTACCCGCTGATAACTTCGAACCTAGGCTCTGGGATCTGAGGTCTATGTTCGGGTCTAACACTTACAATGACTACTCCGCTCCAGTGGACCAATCCATTCAAAAAAAACTCATCAGGCGCCACAGATTAAAGAAAAAGAACCCGAAGGAGGAGTACGGGGAGGCTGTAGATCCTATAGTTTACTACGTTGACAGAGGTGTCCCTGAGCCAATTAGGTCAGCATTGGTGGAGGGCGCTGCGTGGTGGAACCAGGCCTTCGAGGCGGCGGGGTACAAGGATGCGTTCAGGTGTGAGGTGCTCCCTGAGGGTGCTGACAACTTGGATATAAGGTATAACATAATCAACTGGGTGCACCGCACTACAAGAGGTTGGAGTTACGGCTTTGGTATTGATGATCCCCGGACGGGGGAGATAATAAAGGGGCAGGTTGCGTTGGGTTCCCTCCGTATCCGGCATGATTTCATGATCGCAGAGGGGCTCATTGCTGATTACGAGGACGGTAGCGAAACATCAGAGATGCTTGAGATGGCACTCGCTAGGATTAGGCAGCTTTCGGTTCATGAGGTGGGGCACACCTTGGGGGTGGGTCATAACTTTGCTTCTAACGTCAACGGTAGGTCCTCAGTGATGGATTATCCCGCCATGTGGGTGAAGATAGACGATGACGGCAAACTCGACCTCTCCGAAGCCTATGAAACAGGCGTCGGAGAGTGGGACAAAGTCTATATCAATTTCGGATACCGGGACTATCCAAAAGGAGCAGACGTAGACTCGGAGTCCAAGTTGATACTTGATGGCGCCTTCGAGAGGGGGCTGCTTTTCGCGCCTGGTCAGGGCTCAGGGGCAGCGGGGGACCACCCGCTAGACAACCCTTGGGTGAACAGGACTGACCCAGTGGACGAGTTGGAACGCATTATAAAGATTCGAAAGATCGCACTGGATGGCTTTTCAGAGCGGAGGATCAAACCAGGTATGCCTATGGCGCTGCTTGAGGAGCCCTTGGTAACTACATATCTCTACCACAGATTCTCTACAGAGGCAGCCTGCAGCAAGATAGGCGGCCTTTACTATAACCATACCCTCAGAGGAGACACTCAAAAAGACCCCGAGATAGTATCCGGGGACGAGCAGAGGCACGCCATTGAGGTTGTGTTGAGAACAATCAACCCCGAGTTCCTTGAAATGCCAGAGAGGGTGCTGGAGATAATGCCACCGAGGCTAAGGGGCTTGGGTCCCCACAAGTTGACACTGCAGGAACCATCACTGATAAATAGGGATGTCTTTCCCGGACGTACTGGGAATCCATTTGACCCTTTAGGTGCGGCTGAGGTAGCTGCCAACTTTACCGTTGAGCGGTTGTTGCATCACGAGAGGGCGGCCAGAGTCGTTGAGTACCACACTAGGAACGATTACACTCCGAGTCTCGGGGAGGTTATTGACGCCCTGATTGAGGTCACTTGGAAGAAAACATATGAAAACGGGTACCACGCGGAGCTGGGTAGAATGGTGAACAGCTTGGTGCTCTACAACCTCATAAAGCTGTCATCTAACAGAGAGGCTGCAATGAGTGTGCGTTCAATTGCCTACCTCAAACTGGACGAGACCAAGGAATGGCTCGGGAAACAGGGGAAAAATGTTAAGGACGAAAGTTACAGAGCCCACTATCTGTTCTCCAAGGATTTGATCGAGCTCTACCAAAAGAACCCTACCGCCGTGAAGCTCACTAAGCCCCTCGGGATTCCCCAAGGAGAGCCTATCTAACTTATTTCCCAAATTTGTTTAATGGTATAAAAGCCCTAGAACTAACTGAGACCGCGAGCATTAAAGGAGGTCCTCGAAAAGGTCTGTGAAGCTTGTTAACACCCATATGACTAACTTACTCTCGGTTATCCCCTATTCGGTGAATGAATTCACCCATCTTAGGGAGATCAAATAAGCATCGATCACAACACGTACCCTCTCGGGAAAAATATGACCATCAGAAAGCCCTAGAGGTCTAAATTAACTATGTTCTTTCCGCTTCACTTTTAGATGAATTGTCGAAACGTTATATCTATGTTTATGCGTCAGGTAGATACGCGATCTGCAAGGTGGCATCATCCTTGAAAAAGTTGAAATTTGATCATTATTACCTCTACGGAGAGATTACTGAGGCCCTGAATGAGCTAGCCACGGAATATCCCTCCCTCGCCAAGTTGACATCAGCGGGAAAGAGTATTGAGGGCCGTGACATCTGGGTCATGGAAATAACTGACTTTGGGACGGGGCCCCCGGAGTGCAAACCCGCCGTCTGGGTTGACGGGAATACCCACGCTGGCGAGCCTACAGGGTCTATGGTCTGTCTTAAAACCATCAGTCACTTGCTATCAAGCTACGGAAAGGATCCGCGAATCACAGAGCTACTTGGTAATACAACTTTTTACATCTTACCTAGGGTGGACCCCGATGGGGGGGAATTCGTCCTCACAACCCCCTATTACGTCCTCAGCGCCGATATTGAGACTGGTGGAGGGAGATGGTACCCTCTTAGTGAGGAGGAGTGGCGGGCGTCCCAGCACGGCCTCTACCTTGAGGACATCGACGGGGACGGGTCCATCGTAAAGATGAGGATCCCAGACCCAGCGGGGGAGTGGAAGCCCATGGAACAGGACAAACGGCTCATGGTCAAGAGGAGGCCAGAGGACCGGGAGGGGGATTTCTATAGGATGTACCCAGAAGGAATGATACTGAACTACGAGGGTGAGAAGGAGATCAAGATGGCTCCCTCCCGCTGGGGCCTCAACATGGGCGGGAACTGGCCCGGGAACTGGGGCACCGAGAACCCCGGCAGGGGAAGCGGCCCTTATCCGCTATCCGAGCCCGAGACCAGAGCCATCGCAGACTTTATTCTTGGCCACCCAAACATCTGCGTGGGGGTCACCTACCACACTCACGGCGGAGTCCTGTTTAGCTACTCAGAATACTTAGAGCTCCCTTCCCAGGATCGAAAGCTATTCGAGATCATCAACTCGGTCTTCGTGGAGCAGACGGGCTACCCGTTCCGCTCCAGCGTGAAGCGGAGGGGGACGGGCGGGGGTTTCTCCTCATATATGACGGTTCACAGAGGGATACCCTGCACCACCGTGGAGGTCTGGGACCTCATCAGTCGGCTTGGAATGGGGAACTTCATGGAGAGAGGCGGATTCTACAACACTCCCGATAGGCTCGAAGAGCAGGAATTGAAGCTCATGGCCTGGAACGAGAAGGAACTTGGGGGTAAGGCTTTCGTGGAGTGGCACCTGTTCAATCATCCTCAGCTGGGCCCTATAGAGGTAGGGGGATGGATCAAAAAGTTCCTCTGGAGGAACCCCCCCGTGGAGTTCCTGGAGGATGAGATAGATAGGAATATGGGCTTCCCCGTTAAACTTGGAGAGTACCTGCCCCGACTAAGCGTAAGGGAGGCCTCATCAACAGACATTGGAGGGAATCTGTACAAAGTCTCAGTCACCTTGGAGAATTTAGGGGCGTTCCCAACCTACATAATGCAACAGGCCGTAGAAATCGGGGCCACAAAGCCGGGTATAATTACCCTCAAGCTGGGAGCGGGGATGAATCTGATCAAGGGGGCGAGGCATGAGACTTTCCATCTGGAAGGATATCTAAATAAGACTCTTACGGGATCTCGATACGAGAGGCTAAACACCAGGGACAAGAACATGGCCACTTTTAGCTGGGTAATCGAAGCTGAGGGGCCGGGGGAGGTCGAGGTGCGCTACGAGTCCCCAAAGGCAGGGAGAGGCATTACAACCCTAAAGATCCTGTAGCAGATGCAATGCGCGTGAGGATTAGGCCTATGATGCCCTCCAGACCCTACTTGATGTATACAATTCTCTAGATCACTTTGAATGATTTCCTAACATCTGGATCTATAACTTTTATGAACTGGGATAGTTTTCTCGGAAGTAAGGGATAATCTCTTCCCCAATGAGCCTGATAGTCTCCGCGGGGTCGGGACCCAAAGGAGGTCCAAATCTTATGTGATTGAGCCCCTTATTGACCAGTTTCTCCAGACGCCGGATGCAGTCCTCAGGGGTCCCATGGATTGCAATATCAGCCATCTTGTCGGTTACAAGGGATCTTGCTTTCTCCGGGTCCTTCGCGGCGTAGGCCTCCCTGATGGGATCAAAGTCTAATGGAGTTAATCCTATCTCGGCGATCATATCGGGGGCGAGGTGGGGGCCATAAAATGATACCAAGCCCCTTAGAGCTTTCTTAGCTTTCTCGGGGTCCTGGGATGCGGAGAACCAAATGCAGCCAACCACGTCGATATCGTCCAGGCACCTCCCTGCCCTCCTGGCTCCCCTGATGATGTGACCTTTGACAGTTTCAAAATATTCGGGAGGGAAGAGGAGAGGTAGGCCTCCATCGCCGATCTCCCCAATAAGCTCCAGCATTCTCCTGCTCTGGGCCCCCAAGTAGAGTGGTATCGAGTCTCTGAAGGGCTTGAACCGAATATAGGCCTCCTTTGTCCACCTCTTGAAGACCTTGCCATCATGCTCCACCCGCTCTCCCTTGAGGAGCCTCCGAATCAGAGTGAAGCTCTCCCGCATCCCGGAGATGGGCCTACGGGCCTTGATCCCAACCCACTCCAGGAACTCAACGGCCCCAACACTGATGCCTAGACGGACCCTACCGTGGCTATATTCGTCAAGGGTGGCGGCGTGCATTACCAGCTCTGCGGGGTTCACTGTATATGGTGTCACTATTCCGGTGCCCAAGTGGATCTTGTTAGTGTTCGCGGCGGTGGCCGTAAGAAAGACCCAGACGTCTCTCTGGAAGAGGTCTTGGCAGTACCAGACGCAGTCCAACCCCGCCTTTTCAGCGAGGACAGCATACCTAACGGCCTTCTCGGTTGGTCCGTGGCCACTGTTGAGTGAGAGGCTGAAGGTAAGCGTCATGTTAGGGTTCAAATTAGGTTAAGGGTGTGATAAGAGTTCGCTCCACGTGTGCCGGGCACTTTTTCCCCCCAACTCTTTTCTTCAATTCACTCCCCTTTCCTGCCATGGATTGTGATATTCTGGTGATTGGTGCCGGGATCATGGGGCTCAGCTCGGCTTACCACCTGAAGAGACTGAATCCAAAGAAGAGGGTAGTCCTGATTGAGAGGCTCGGTGCCCCTGGGCAGGGAAGCACAGCCAAGAGCGCTGGGGGATTCCGGGATCTCCTATTGTCGGGGACTAACAGGATCCTTGCTGAGGCAACTATTGACTGGTTCCGTCACATTCAGGCGGAGACAGAGCACAACTTGAAGATGCATAACACAACTTACCTTTATCTTCTCGGGGTGACTCAGTATGCCAGACGCAAGCCCCTTTTCGAGGAGATGGAGAAGGTGGGGCTTAAATTGAAAACCTTCAGTCCCAAGGAGTTGAAAGGTCATATCCCTGGTCTTGTGATAGATTTTAGCGGAGACGAGGAAGCAGAGATGATGGGTATAGAATCCATCGAAGCAGGAGTTCAAGGAATTAACTGCGGGTCGGTGGACACCGATTCCCTATCACGATGCTTAGAGGCCCTCTTCCTGGGGCTTGGAGGGGAGGTGCACTACGGTACGACGGCTGACCGGCTTTTACTGGGCGCAAGGAAGGCGCTGGATATCCCCGGTGAGCCTTTCGTTTGGCAGAAGGCCTTGGTGAAGGGGGCGGAGACCAGCCTCGGTGAGATACGGGCGATGACTACGGTAGTGGCTGCGGGTGTCTGGTCGGAACGGCTGCTGGATCCTATAGGCTTCGATTCTATGATGCGGCCAAAGAAGCGGTGCATGTATGTCCTTAAGGATCCAAGGCTGAAACGGTTACTCTATACCCGGGGCTTCAACAGTGATAAAGTTCTCCCCGTGACCCAGATACCAGATGCCGGGGTCTATCTAAAGGGAGATCTCTCCGAGGGGAGCATCTGGGTCGGGGTCACTGAGGACCTTGGGAGGGAGTACCGTCTCGAAGATGACCCCCAGGCCGAGGAGGAGACCTACTCCGGGAACGCCTACCATGCCCTGGTAAAGTACCTGCCCAGTTTTGAGGGCGTGCGTCCCGTGAACATGTGGGCGGGGCAAAGGGCTGTAAATGGCTTCGACAAGATTCCTGTGGTGGAGGGGATGCCTGGATTGATCTACGTGGGAGCCGCCACTGGGAACGGCATCATGAAGTGCGACTCCTTGGGCCGGATTGTCGCGGCCTACTATGCAGGGGCGAAGGATGCCAAGCTGTATGGGGAGCGTAGGGTCCGAGTCTCTGACATTAGTGTGAAAAATCGCCGGGTAGAGAAAGAGCGATTTTAAACGGTGATCTAGGTTTCATCCTTCTTAGACCCTCAACGGAATCAATGCCATATAGACTTGCTTTATGTCGAGGACTCTTGAGGTGTACCCTACTCTGGTGTATCCTAGATGTAGACGATCGATCCCAGGAGAAACCTCCTGATCTCCCTGTAGGAAACCTCCACCTCAAGCTAACCTGTCAGGCAGATCAACAACTAACGCCACAGAGCGGGGATTCAGTGGCCATACTACTCGGGGGGGAGTCTCTTGATGAAGGAAATATTGTCCAAGGGCAGGTTCTCGGAAACCGATTTGTGTGGCTCTGGGGGGCTTAATCTCCCCGTTCCAACATGAGCTGTTGTACGGGGAGGTAGGTTTCACCGTCCCGGTCCGAATAGATCCTAATGTAACTCTAAGGCTGATCTATCTTTTTTTGACCTGCCCTACTTTTCCGATGCAGTAAATAAGAGTCTATCACGCGAGATCCTCGCTATTTTTGAGGACTCTTGTTACTCGCGGTTCAGTCTAGCTAAATAGAAACCGTTGCACTCATTTAGATGCGGGTAAAGACGCTGAGCTCCTTCCTGACCACGTAGTCCCGGGAGCCCCAGCCTGGGAAGGGCATCAACCAACCCGAACTCTGGGTGCTCCCTTAGAAAGTGCTCCACCACCATCTCATTTTCCTCAACAGTGATGCTGCATGTACTATACACGATGGACCCACCCTCGGCAACACGATTTGCACACCTGCTTAAGATCCTTCTCTGGATCCCAGCCATCCTCCCGATGCTCCCTCTTGTGATGCGCCACTTCCCGCTTGGAGCCCTGCCGAACGTTCCTGTCCCTGTGCACGGAGGATCCACCAGTACCAGATCCGCTTCTATATCCGGATAAGCCCCCTGTTTTATGGCGTCCCCCAGCACTGGGATTGCATTTTCCACTCCGAGTCTCAGCATCTCCCTCTTCCACGCCTCAAGGCGTTTCTCAGAGAAATCCATAGAATAAATCCGGCCTTCTCCCGCTAACCTCTCGGCAATATGCCCCGTTTTAATCCCGGGGGCGGCGCAGACTTCTAGAACTGTCATCCCGGGCGCCGGGGCGGCGACGAATCCTGCCAGGGCGCTCGCCTTATCCTGTATGGTGAAGAGTCCCATCTCATGAGAATTCAGGAAGACGAGGGGCCGGGCTTGGGCCACAACCTTATAAATGTGTTTTAGACCGACATTTTCCAACTCTACGCCCTCCCCCCTTAGCTTTCCTAGAAGCATCTTATCGTCTCCCTTAGTTTCGTTGAACCTCACGTAGCTGGGGGGAACAGGGGCTTCCAGAAGCCGGGTCGACTCTTCATCGCCCAGGAGTTTCCGGCAGTATCTTACATACCATGTAGGATGGAACGTCCTCAGGGCCGTGACCTCGTCCTGGGATATCTCCTCCCACAGGATCTCAAGGCGGGGAATTAGGATCAAGGCCTCCTCGACAGGGGCGAAACCCCTTTCCCCTAGAATCTCTCGGGCGAGGTCTTCCATCTCCACCAGCTCCTCATAGGTCGGGTCCCCGTATATCGCCTCGGAGGCGTAGATCCTAAGGAAGTTCTTTTTTCCAAGGAAGATCTCGTTAATGCCGTCTTCACCAATGGCCCTCAAGATGATGTGGTCGAGGGCGTTCCTCCTCCGGGTAGTTTCCATGATGAGCCGGAATGCGTGGCGCAGCGTGGTTCCATCCCTGATCCGGAGCTGTTCGGCTGTGCTCCGAAGGGCCTGGCGCCCGTTCATCCTCTTTAGTTCCATCCAGCTCAGGGCCTCTATGGCAAGCGCCAGCGTCTCAGACCTCATAACCAATCCCCCCGGCATCCACTGTGGAGCGGAGGGATTACTACCTTATCTTGGTTCCGACGAGGGCACTATATTTCATCAACTAAATGAGTGCGCCTTGAAGGTGCTCATAACTAAACCTGATAATCCACGCGCGAGTGAATTAATTCGCATGAAACACCCCTATTATCCAACTTGCGGTTGTTACCCCATCTTAATAGTGAGGCCGACTACTAGGACCAGCAGAACTATTGTTGTTATTATCGCCAGCGAATCATCCTTGCCCCTGAAAAATATGTAGACAGCCGATGCGATGTTTAACATTGAGGTTGCTATAAGGACTGTGAATCCTAATAACAGGACTTGGGATGGCATAATTACTAGGTTTCCGTTTAACATATTGTCCCACTCCTGTGTTCCATAAGGGTTTGAGGTGTCCCCGGTCACGAACGTCATGGCCATACCTATGACGATGAGTATCGCGCTAATCCGAACCCCGAAGGAGAAGATTGTTGCGGCGCTACGTCTAACTCTCATCATCATCTCTTCGCCCATTCTAGATTCCCATCCCAAAGAGAATCATCCTGATAGCAATTATGTTCAGCAACACGATAAATGTCTTCTTGAGAGCGATCCCTTTGATCTGGGTAGAAAATCGAGCTCCGATGCTCGCACCAATAATCGAACCCAAGACCACAGGTGCAGCGATAAAGACATCGCAGTACTGATTTCTGATGTAGACGAGGGCGCTCGTAGCGGCAGTGACCCCAATCATGAAATTACTAGTCGCGACCGCCGCTTTCATAGGGATATTTCCAATAACATTCATTGTAGGGACTTTGATCGCTCCCCCGCCTATGCCTAATAGCCCAGACATAATCCCAGCGATGTAGCTGATTCCGAAGGTCTCTGGGGTCCTGCTTACGCCATATTCTATCGACTCTTCTCTAGCATTATCGTAGTAACTCCCCGCGAGGCTTAGGCGCTCAGCAAGCCCGTCATTTGGGGCATTTAACCAGCTTCTCCCTCCCTTCTTGATCTGCTTGAACATGGTCCCTGCAGTGTAGAAGAGGGTCAGGCCGAAGACTATGCTGATAATCTTGGAGTTTACAAAAGGTACAGTGATGGCCCCCGTCAACGCTCCAAGAGTCGTGGCTAGTTCGAGGAAGAACCCCAGCCTAATGTTGGTCATATCCTCCTTTACGTACTTGGCGGAGGAGGCGATTGACTTGGCGAGGACCGCGAGAATGCTGGCGCCGGAGGCGACCTGAATGGGAACCCCTAGGAGGAAAACAAGGAAGGTAACCGTGAAAACTCCGCCCCCCGATCCCAAAAGGGCCCCAACGGCTCCCGTGACGACGCTGAGGATGAACGCTTGGAGGGTAAAGACGGGGAGGATCATCAGTATAAACAATTCAAGGTCATAGGCAAAATTTGAAGTTTATTGTCAGGTATCTCACCAATCCAGCATTCAAGCATTTTCACGAGGAAAAACATGACCCAACTCTCCAATGTGAACAAAGTCCCGCGCAAAGATTCTTTTTGTTTTCTTAATATAAAAAAATCTTTTGCAAACGCGTGAGGCCTAGTTTTTTGATGGAGAATTTGGAACTATACATCCTATTCGTCATGTAGATGAAGCTAGAGATGGCCTTCTAGTTCCCCAAGGCCTCTAGACCTACTATCAAAAGCGGCAATCGAGGTGTCCTCCAGATAATTGGGATATACTCTATCTCCATAGTGATGCCCATAGCTGAATTTGCGCCCTATAACAATTGACTATTTCACCTAATTTTCTCTCTGCCTTTAAGATGAAACTCGCCCTAATGCGCATGACCCCCCCCAAGCCGAGATCTCCCTATTTGTCGATAACCTAAATATAACCCACTTATTGTCCAGACGAAAATATTTCTCACGACCTTTAAGCGGCCCAAGGCACTTTAGAAAAAGTAAAATATAGGTGAACCTATTACATCGAAGCTCCTTAGCTGGGGCAACACAGAGGCCTATTGATGTCATTAAGGGATCCGTTTAAACTAGCGCTGGCACGCAGTCACTTAGTAGACAAAACCGTCTGCAGGAGTTGCGGAGCTACAAATCCTCCCAAGGCGGTAAAATGTAGAAAGTGTCGTGGCAAGAATTTAAGGCCAAAGCGAGTCAAGGGCCGATCTGGCTGACATCTTCAAAGTTTTCTCATTAGCTCCCCGTAGCCGTCGAGTCCAGGGGTCACCCTGCCCCGAAGGGCTGCCCACATTGACGCCTGATTGCTGGTGACCACGTGTTTGCCTAATCCTTTTTCGAATTCCTCGATGAGACCAACAACGGGGAGATTCGTGCAGCTGATGAAGACCGCGTCGGCATCATCTGCGACCTCCCATATGATGCTCTCTAAGGTCGCTTTAGGCACCTGTCCAATACCTAGATTGTCCAGAATGCCGAGGCCCCGTATCTCCATCACCTTGAATCCAAAAGTCTCTAGGAAGCTCTTCTCTAGGCCGTTGAGCTCCTCCGAGTAGGGAGTTGCCACCCCTAAGCGTCTCGCCCCTAGGCTTCTCAGTGCCTCTATCACAGCAATACTTGTAGAGACTGCAGGTATCCCCGTCTCTTTCTTGATTCTCGCCATGAGACCCTTTTCCCATTCGACACCTTTCACCAAGGAGCCCGTGGTACAGCCGTAGACGATGATCTCCACCCCTGCATCGGCGAGAAGCCCGGCGGCCATCTCGGTGTCCTCGGCCATCCGAATCAGGGCTTCAGGTGTGACTTTGGTGAGCCTCATCCTGGCTGTGTGAACGGTGACCCCTCTAGGGGCCATTGTGTAGAAATCAGGCTCCATGATAGTGTTACTGGAGGGAACGAGGATGCCTATACGAAGCTCTGGGGTCAAATGGATTTCCTGGGGCTGACTCAGGCGTTGGCGGATAAAAGTTTGGGGGCCTAGGTGGTGTCGCTGTTCTTGTCGTTAACGAGGAGGACATTCATCCCCCTCAGATAGGCCTCGATGCTTGCCTGTACGATGTCCTCGTGGACACCTGTCGAGTTGACGATCCTGTTCCCCCTCCGAAGCCGGACCTCAACATTCACCACTGCGTTGGTCCCTCCCGTAATAGCCTCGACGTGGTAGGTGTCAAGTTGGATTTGCTGGTCTTGGGGGAGGGCCTTACTCACGGCGTTGAGAGTCGCGTCTACTGGCCCATTTCCCGTCGACTCCTCTATAACGGTGACCCCGTCGAGTCTCATTTTCACCGAGGCAGTGGGGGTGATCCTATTCCCCGTGGTCACCGTGTACTCATTCAGGATGATTCTGGGCTCCACCCTGAGGCCCATAGCTTCCTCCGCGAAGTCAAGGAGGTCTGCGTCCGTTACCCCCTTCCCGCTATCCCCGAGGTTCTTCACCCTGGCCATGATCACTCCGAACTCTGCCTTGGATGGCTGAAGCCCCATTTCGACCAGAGACTTCAAGAGTCCCGTAGAGCCTGCGTGCTTTCCGGAGACTATGCGTCTCGCAGCCCCCACAAGCTCGGGGTTGATAGCTTCATAGGTGGTGGGGTCCTTGGAGATGGCGTGAGTATGAATCCCCGACTCGTGGGCGAAGGCGTTGGCCCCAACAATGGCCTTATTAGCCTGCACCGGCATTCCGGTTAGGTGGCTCACCATCCGGGATACGCTGGTGAGCTTTTCCATGCGGACACTAGTATCCCTATTGTAGAGAATCTTGAGGGCGACCACTATCTCCTCAAGAGCGGTGTTCCCCGCTCTTTCACCTATCCCATTGACCGTGACATGGACTATATCGATCCCCGCTCCAAGGGCGAAAATACTATTCGCGACGCCGAGACCGAAATCGTTGTGACAGTGAACCCCCAGAACCTCTCCGGGGAAGGCTCCCCGCATCTCAGAATATAGGTCGAAGGACTGACCGGGTGTCAGAGTCCCCACAGTATCGCAGATGGTCATCCTATCAAGACCCGCCTCGAAGGCCCTCCCAGCGAGTATTTTCAGGTACTCCCTGTCGGCCCGGGAACCGTCCTCTGCTGAGATCTCTGCGACAAGGCCATGATCCTTAGAGTGGGTTACAGCCGCAGCGGTAATATCTAGGACCTCCTCCCTGGTTTTGCGGAGCTTGGTCTCGATGTGGAGATCAGAGCTTGGTATGATAATGTTGACGCTGTCGACTCCAGCTTGGATGGCGGCGTCAATGTCCGTGATGACCCCCCGAGTAGCGCTGCAGACTTCTGCATCGAGCCCCTCGTTTGCTACAAGTTTCACTGCATTGAACTCCCCTTGGGAAATGCATGCAAACCCCGCCTCTATGACCTCGACCCCCAGGGTGTCGATGGCCCTGGCTACACTGAGCTTCTTCTCAGGTGTCAAGGAGATCCCGGGGGTCTGCTCCCCGTCTCGGAGGGTTGTATCTAGAAACTTCACGTGTTTTGGGAAGTCAGTTAATAAAGCGATACCCCATGTTACATTCCTTCAGTGGCAGCATCTACCCCTCAAGAAGGGAATATAAAAGTAACGGAACAATAGAGAAGCAGACAGCGGGGATCCATAAACGGGGCATCTGGGATTTTTCCCTTTTTTAGAGGATGTTAAAGTCCTCCTTTAGGGTGATCAGAGCTAGGTGTGTCTTCGTCCGTTCGACGTTCTCGATCTTTAGGACCCTCTTGGTGAAGCTGCTAAGGTCCTCCCTACCCTTGAACTTGGCTATTACCATCATATCAGAGTCGCCGGTAACGTTGTAGATGGCGCAGGTGCCTTTAATTCTGGTGACCTCTCTTCCTACCTCCTCGGTCATTCCCATGGAGACAGTTATCTCTGATATTACCGTCAATTCGTATCCAAGCTTCTCGTAATCTATCTGGGCTGTGTACTTAGTGATAATCCCCTTCTCCTCAAGGTCCCTGATTCGCGACACGACAGTTCCAGGGGATATTTTCAATATTCGTGCGATCTCCCTGAATGACCTCCGGGAGTCAACCAAGTACTCCTTCAGAATCTTCTCATCCATCTCATCAATCATATGTAATCCGCCTCATATTTGCTATCTGTCTAATTATACATTATCTTTATGGTCAAATGCCCAGTAAACATCCGATCAGTTTTTTATATAGTGAATATTTTAGTATCCTCCTGTATCTCTGTCGAAAAACTGGTTTTCATGGTGCTATGTTCTGATGTTTGATCTCGAAAAGGTGAGCAGTCCAAATTTGTATAAGGAGGTTTTTCCCTACGATGGGCTACCTCGGATGGAGTTTGAGGAGAAGCTTGTCCCAATGAACCTACCTGAAGAGATCTGGGTTACAGACACCACCTTCCGTGACGGTCAGCAGGCTAGGGAGCCCTATACCGTGGAGCAGATGATTAACCTCTTTGATCTGATGCATAGACTCGGGGGCGAGGAGGGCGTAATCAAGTTCACGGAGTTCTTCCTTTACACCAAAAGGGACAGGGAGGCAGTAAAAAGATGTCTCGACAGGGGTTATGAATTCCCAAAAGTTACGGCCTGGATCCGTGCTACTAAGGGGGACCTCGAGCTTGTGAAGGAGATCAACGTGGAGGAGGTAGGCATTCTCTCTTCTTTGTCCGATTACCATATCTTCTACAAGTTCGGGTGGGACCGGGAGAAGACCGTCAATAACCACCTCTCCATAGCAGAGGCCTGCTTAAAGAAAGAGATTATCCCCCGGTGCCACGTGGAGGACGCGACTCGGGCTGATTTTCAGGGCGTAGTGATACCCTTCGTCCAGCGACTCATGTTGCTCTCAGAGGAATATGGCCTACCTACAAAGGTCCGGCTGTGTGACACCCTCGGTCTTGGGCTGCCTTATCCCAACGCCAAGCTCCCGAGGAGCATCCCTAAGATGATACACGCTGTCACTTCAGAGGGGGATCTCCCGAGCGAGTGGCTGGAGTTTCACGGCCACAATGACTTCCATCAGGCGGTAGGAATCTCCACTTCCGCTTGGCTCTACGGATGCTGCGGTAATAACGGGACCCTCCTAGGTATTGGAGAGAGGGCGGGAAACACCCCCGTTGAGGGTCTACTATTCCAGCTCCTCCAGCTGAAGCGCGATACAACTGTAGACACGATGGTCCTGAAGGAAATCGCCGAATACTACCGTGATATAGGGTACCTCATCCCGGAGTTCCAACCCCTGGTCGGAGGGAACTTTAACGTGACAAGGGCCGGGGTCCATTCTGACGGCATGATCAAAAATCCCGAGATCTACACCAGCTACAATATGGGGGAGATCTTGGGGCTCCCGCCCAAAAGCGTGGTGGGCCGATATTCTGGGGCGAGCGGAATAGCTTGGAAGGTCAATGAGCTGCTGAACATAGAGAAGAAGAACTGGTATGGCAAGAAACATCCGGCCATCCTCCTAATCCTAGAGACCGTAGGAAACCAGTACAACGAAGGAAGGGTCACAGCTTTCTCTGACCGGGAGATTCTAGAGCTGATTAATAAGTTTCTCCCCCACCACAGGGAGAAGGCCCCGACCTCTATAGTCTCAAGTCTTGCTGTCGAAAAGATTGAAATCGTGGAAGCCGAATAAGCCCTCAGTATGAAATTAAGCATCTCGGAGAAGCTTATATCCCAGCACCTGCTCGAGGGCCAAATGGAGCCCGGGGAGGAGATAGCTCTCCGTATAGATCATACCCTCATACAGGATTCCACTGGAACGCTGGCAGATCTACAGCTAGAGGCCATTGGTGTGGATCTGGTGAAGGCCGAGCTGTGCCTTAGCTTCGTGGATCATAATACCCTGCAGGGGGATCACAGAAACGCTGACGACCACGCCTACTTGAGAACAGTGGCTGGCAGGCACGGCCTCACATTCTCTAGGCCGGGAAACGGAATCTGTCATCAGGTCTATCTCGAGAGGTTTTCCAAGCCAGGTCGCACCCTCTTAGGTAGTGATAGCCATACTCCCACCGCCGGGGGCGCGGGCGTTCTCGCTATGGGTGCCGGTGGCCTAGACGTCGCCGCTGCAATGGCGGGGGAGCCTTTCTACCTCAAAATGCCCATAATCGTGAGTATAGAGCTCACGGGATCGTTGCCCGAGTTCGTCTCGGCGAAGGATGTTATCCTTGAGGTCCTCAGGAGGACTGGCGTGAAAGGGGCGGTGGAGAAGATCCTAGAGTACAGGGGACCAGGGGTCGAGACTCTTAGCGTCCCTGAGCGAGGGACTATAACAAACATGGGAACCGAGACTGGGGCGACAACATCGATCTTTCCATCAGATGAAGTCACAAAGATATTCATGGAGACCCAGGGGCGAGGGAATGACTATCAGGAGATAAAGGCCGACGCCGATGCATCCTACGGAGAGGAGATGCACATTAATCTCTCTGGGCTTGAACCCCTGGTCGCCTTACCCCATAGTCCCGGCAACGTGGCTAGGGTGGCTGATGTGGTGGGCACGCCTGTCGACCAGGTCTGTATCGGGAGCTGCACCAACTCCTCCTTAAGGGATCTCAAGATCGTGGCCCAGCTTCTGAAGGGTAGGAAGATCAGCAGGGGGATAAGCCTCACCGTCTCCCCTGGGACCAGGCAGGTCTTAGATCACCTCACTGAGAGCGGAGAGCTGGGGTATCTCATCAAAGCCGGCGCCAGGATCTTGGAGTGCGCCTGCGGTCCCTGCATAGGCATGGGACAAGCTCCAGCGACGGACTCGGTATCATTGAGGACCTTCAACCGGAACTTCAAGGGGAGGTGCGGAACAGAGTCCGCTGGAGTTTACCTTGTAAGCCCTGAGACCGCTGTAGCGTCTGCGATCCACGGGGTAATCACTGACCCTAGGAGCCTCGGCCACTATCCTACGATCAAAATGCCTAGGAGATTCACTGTCAACGACAATCTTATCGTGAAGCCCTCTGAGGGCAAAACTGATGTTGAGGTGATCAGGGGCCCGAACATACGTCCCCTCCCTGAGTTTCCTCCCCTTGAGGAGACGCTCGAGGGGGAGGTCCTGCTAAAACTGGGGGATGATATCACCACAGACGACATTCTGCCCGGAGGGGCCCACGTCCTCCCCCTGAGGAGCAATATCCCCGAAATCAGCAAATATACATTCAAGGCGGTAGACCCCGGCTTCTACGCAAGGTCCTTGGCAAAGGGAGGCGGATTTGTGGTCGGAGGTACCAATTATGGTCAGGGCTCATCGAGGGAGCACGCCGCCATGTCCCCAAAATATCTCGGGGTCAAGGCCATCCTAGCGAAATCCTTCGCCCGGATCCATCTTACTAATCTCGTGAACTTCGGAATCGTCCCGCTAACATTCGTCGACGAAGATGATTATGACAAGGTTCGTCGAGGAGATTCCCTGAGGCTGGAGTTGGGCAACCTTCGGGGAGACCTCTCGCTAGAGAACTTGACGACGGGCTCCAGAATACGGGTGGCTCACGGCCTAGGGGAGAGAAACTTGGAGGTTCTTAGTATGGGGGGAAAGCTCCCCTATATCAAGAGCCGGGCATAGATACCCATGATGGACAAAGTTCTCACCTCGCCACCCAACGGGGATGCTATTGTTGTCGATGGGAGCCGCCTTGTGGTGCCCAAGAATCCCATTATCCCCTATATACGGGGCGACGGGATCGGGGCCGATATCACTCCGGTGATGCTCAGGGTTGTAGATGCTGCCGTGGAGCAGGCGTACGGGGGTAAGCGGGAGATAAGCTGGATGAGGGTGCTTGCTGGGGAGGATGCAGTAGAGTCTGCCGGCCTTACACCAAATGAGGCAGCAGTGGCATCAGCCTCGGAGTTGAATGATCTCTTCCTCCCAAAGGACACTCAGAAAGCGATCTCGAGGTACAAGGTCGCGATTAAGGGACCTCTGACAACCCCCGTCGGGGAGGGTTTCAGAAGCCTGAACGTCTCTTTAAGGCAGCTTCTGAATCTCTACGCCTGCGTTCGCCCCGTGAGGTGGTACCCCGGGGTGCCTGCCCCTCTGAGGCATCCAGAGAGACTTGATGTGATCATCTTCAGGGAGAACATCGAAGACGTTTATGCGGGCATCGAGTGGAAGGAGGGCTCCCCCGAGGCTAAGAAGGTACGACAGTTCCTTACGTCGGTTATGGGGGTGGAGATCCGAGGCGACAGCGCCATCGGCGTTAAGCCCGTTAGCGCCACAAGATCCAAAAGGCTTGTGAGGGCCGCGATCAGATACGCCCTGGCAAACAAGAGGAGGAGCGTTACTTTAGTCCATAAAGGAAACGTCATGAAGTTCACCGAAGGCGCCTTCAGGAATTGGGGCTATGAGGTAGCGATCCAAGAGTTTCGGGACTCCATAGTAACTGAGGACGAATACGGAGTCCTCCGCTACCGGAACCTGTATCCGGGCCTAAATGACCCAGAACTGGTAACCAAGCTGAAGGAGGGTGGCTACTACGACTCCGATGTCAAGTCTTTGAGGATGGTCTTGGATCATCTCGATGAAACTCACGGAGGTGATAGGCTCTTAGGGAAGCTCCTGGTGAAGGACCGCATTGCAGACCAGATGTTCCAGCAGCTCATGCTCCGGCCCGAGGAGTACGACGTTATCGCCACTCTGAACCTCAACGGGGACTACTTGAGCGATTCCTGCGCCGCCGAAGTCGGGGGTCTTGGGATTGCCCCGGGTGCAAACATCAACTACGAGACTGGAATCTCTCTCTTTGAGGCCACCCACGGTTCGGCTCCTAGACACGCGGGGCTTAACCGGGTTAACCCTAGCTCAATGATCCTCTCCGCGGTATTGATGCTGGAGTATTTAGGCTGGGGGGAGGCCGCCTCAATGATTGAAGCCGCACTACAAGCTACCTTTGCAGACAGGACAGTAACCTACGATTTGCATCGCCAGATGGAAGGAGGTACCCTGCTTAGCACCTCAGAGTTCGGCGAGGCCATTGTGAGGAACTTAACTCACTCTGGACCTTAGGTGAGATACTATCCATTCGATCCTCTATTAGTGCCGGGAAGCGGATCTTAATTTGACGCAGAGGGATATGGGTATGGTTGAGCTGATGTTCAAGCCGAGTACATACCCTCAACCTTCGTTTTAACGCAATAGAGAGAAGTTCTGGCAGTTATATAGAGCGTTTTCCAGTCTTTGCCTCCCCACGCCAAGTTCGCCGGTATCTCTGGTATCTTGATTATGCCTAGATGTTTACCCTCTTCAGAAAACACCCAGATACCAGCAGTGGCCACGTAAAGGTTGCCCTCGACGTCGACTTTCATTCCATCGGGGTTCCCGGGTAGCTCCGACCTGATTTCGGCGAAGACACGGCCGTCTGTCAAGGTCCCGTCGTTCTCAACGTTGAAGGCCCTAACGTGCCTCCTGTCGGAAGAATCGGCAATGTATAGTGTTCTCTCATCCGGGGAGAAGGTCAGACCATTCGGTCGCTCAAAGTCGTCGACGAGCAGGGTTGGCTCCTTTTTGCCCGCCTCGAGACGGTAGACGCCCTGGGACAAAAGCTCCTGCTCCTCGGGCTTTATGCCATATGGTGGGTCCGTGAAGTAGATGCTTCCGTCCGACTTAACTACTGCGTCATTGGGGCTGTTAAGGCGCCTACCCCCATACGTTTCGGCGAGGACTGTGTAGTTGCCATCTCTCTCCACCTTTCCTATCCGGCGAGTGCCGTGTTCACAAGTTATGAGACTTCTGCTCATGTCAAGGGTCAGCCCATTGGAGTTCCCACTGGGCTCCCGGAAAATCTTAGCTGACCCTCCCGGAGTCCACCTATATATTCGGTTCGCCGGGATGTCGCTGAAGAGGAGGCAACCCTCAGAGGCATCCCAGACTGGGCCCTCGGTGAACTTGTAGCCTGTAGAGAGATTCTTAACCTTACCACCATCGAGCAGAAATGAGCTCTTTCTATCACTCAAGATGTTCACGTCATGATAACTTAATGGCAGATGATATAGAACTTCTTCCGAATCTCTAAGCTCTTCGTGAGACGCCATCATCTCTATTTGATCCAATTTGGGTAGGTGGGGCTAGAATTTCCTCTGGCTGCCATGAACTTAGTCATAGATGCAGGAGAATTAGCCAAATATTAATCGGAGAGTCACAGTAAATCTATTACTCATTCGCGAGATATGTTAATGCACATGCCCCATACCCATAAGTGAGGCGGTAGCTCATACGGACCTTCTACATTTTCAAGAAAAGAATTTTAATCTGACATGGCGAGTTATGGATGCAGTTGGGCCGGTAGTCCAGCCTGGTAGGACGCTGCGTTCACACCGCAGAAGTCGTGAGTTCAAGTCTCACCCGGCCCACCACTTCTCAAGTTCAATTAATATACCTTGTTAGACGTGCGCGAATCAATAAAACTCTCATGTAACAATCTATACATAATCACTGCGCGCGCATATCCAAGGTAGAGACAAGGGTATTTACCTTACTTTGAATCTCGTCCCTGATTCCCCTCACGACCTCCAAAGGTTGCCCATGGGGGTTATCAAGGCTCCACTTCTCCATCTCCACGGGAATCACGGGACATACATCCTCGCCGCAGCCCATTTTGACCACGAGATCTGCTCCCTGCATCATCTATGTATTGAGCCTCTTAGTCCTCGCACTATGTATATTGATACCGAGCTCCGCCATGGACTCGACGGCTACAAAATTTATCTTATCCGAGGGCATACTACCCGCGCTAATCCCCTGATGTCTTCCACCTGAGACTTCATTTAGGAAGGCCTCCGCCATCTGGCTCTTCCCCGCGTTATGAATACAGACGAACAGCACCTTCGCCATGTTTGATCTATAGCTATTCTTCTTCCACTGCAGAAAAACCACACGGAAACCATGAAAAAGGGGTCATCATTAATAAGCGTCACAATTAGGTGGCGAACTAGTGAATCACGCCCCTGCTCGTACCGACGAGACCTGCAGATAATAAAAATACGGGGCCATCCTAGCTTTTTCCATCATCATTTATTATATATCGCCCTCCCTCATCGTAGATTATGTTCAAAAAGATCCTCGTGGCTATCGATGGTTCCGCCCAGGCGAATCTCGCCTTCAATTTCGGTGTGGACTTGGCTAAGAGAGACGGAGCAGAACTATTAGTGCTGACAGTTGTACCCCCTCTTCCAGTCTACATTGCGGAGGAGGGCGAACTCTCGTACTTTCAGCGTTTCATTGACGATATGGAGCAATTCCATAACAATCTGCTAACCGAGACTATCCGGGACATCAAGAGCAACCACATTGGATTGAAGGCAAGATCCGTCCTGAAGAAGGGGGAACCTTCAAGGAACATCATCGAGGTCGCGAAGGAAGAAGAGGCAGACCTCATCATCCTAGGTAATAGGGGCATCGGTGGAATCCTAAGCTGGATGCTCGGGAGCACCAGTAAAAGAGTGGCGGATGCCTGTACGGTCCCGGTGCTCATCGTGAAAAACAGGGAATACTGTGAAGCCTGAGATGAAGCTCTCCTTAGACCCAATCCCATTTGAGGCCACAACTGAGATCTCGCCCAATGGAGTCTTCCTTATATTATAATTCTTAACTGGAATGAGCTTGGCTCAGAATGTTCAGGTTTATTCAGAGAATGCTGCTACTATCATTTTGTTCAGGTGGGTGAATGGTTTGTTTCAGTGTCCCCGTTATGTGGTCTCTCCGATAAGATAGCCCCTTAAAGCCTCGGTGATCCTGATCTTCACGGAATCCCCGACCCGGACGGGGTCCTTAATCACAATCGGCTTGTACGCAAAGTTCCTGGCCATCATCCCGCCGGATCTCCCTGGCTCGTCTACTAGGGCCTTACCCTCCCATCCCACCCACCTAAGATTAGCCTCTAGACTTATGTCCCTCCAGAGCCCCGAGAGGAGCCGGGACCTCTTCTTAGTGATCCTACCGTGGAGCTGGCCCTCCATCGAGGCTGCCTCTGTCCCAGGGCGGGGCCAGAACCTAGAGATGTTGAGGACGTCCGGTCTCATCTGCTCCACAAGTTTTATGGACTCCTCAAATTGGCTCTCGGTCTCCCCAGGGAATCCGCAGATGATATCAGTGGAGATGCTCGCCAATGGATGCCCCTCTTTAAACCTCTGTACCAGCTCCCGATATTCCTTCACGGTGTAGCGACGGCCCATCCTCCCCAGAACCTCATCACTCCCAGACTGAGCCGGTACATGGAGAAACTTGAACACCTTATCAGAGTGATATGCCTCAATGAGAGGGTCTAATATTGGTTTCGCCTGGCTGGGGGTCATCATCCCAACCCGGATGAAGTAGCGCCCTGGGAGATCCGCGAGCCTCCCTAGAAGCTTAGGTAGCCCCACGCCCTTCCAGTGGTACGCGGCGGTGTCCTCAGCGGTGACCCATATTTCCCTACATCCTGCCACAAGAGCAGTCCGTGCATTATCTACAATCGCCTCAGCTGGGAACGAGGTGAGGCCCCCACGGGCTTGCTTTACGATGCAGTAGCTACAGCTCCCGAGGCACCCTGAGGCTATGGGTGCAATGTGGACCACGGGGTTCTCCCGGATCCGAGGAAGACCGGTTTTATCTGGTCTTCCCCCCTCAAGGGCTTCCATGCTTTCGCCTATAATAGCTGCCCCGACAACCCTCACCACCTCTCTGATATTGTCTGGCCCTATCATACTGGCCCCCGGGGCGATATCGGCTACTAAATCCCTCTGGGCTTTAGGCATGCAGCCGGCAACAATTAATGGGGGCCCGAGCAGGTGGAGTTCCCTGATTCTCTTCTCGATCTTCTTTTGTGTGGGGGTTTTCACAGTGCAACTGAGAACCACAGAGGCATCGGCGGATCCTGGCTCCCCTACGATAGTGTGCCCCGCCTTCCAGAGGAGGCCTTGGACTATCTCGGAGTCGGCTAGGTTAGCGCTGCACCCGTACGCTTCGACGTATACCCTTGCTATATGCCAACTCTCCACCAGTTCTTGGTTTCGGCTCCTTGATAAATCACACGAGTCGTAATGAATAGGGGCTTTTCCTTCTTCATCTTTTGGAAAATTGGAGTTTGAAAGATTTATAAGGGCTTTTTTATACCTCGTTTTGATAATCCCGAAGGATCGTTTACGGGATTTTGTATTAAGTGTATAAACTCCTTCTGATTTATAATGCGGAATTTCCTAGATTTAAAACATAAATATGGTTTATTTAGCCATTAATCGTAGAAAAATCAGGATAAAATACAGAATCCTGTTAATATGATGTGCCAAATTTATCGAGGTTTGGTTGTACCAGTTATGTCTAATTGTCTCTCGTTCCACAGACGTTATTAATATTCGACGAGAATAACTGAAACAAATCAGATAATACTCAGCCTTTTGAGACAATCTTTAGGTGTGGGGACAACCCTGGGGTGTTTCTGGAGTGATTGAAAAATGGTTCTCATGGAGAAGGCGCTTAGTTGGACACGCCACGAAGTAGATATCAAGGGGCTTCGTAGGCCAGGGGAGTGTAAGATCGCGATTGTGGGAGTCGGAGGATGTGGTAACAACACCCTCAACCGGCTGATGAAATCTGGAATAAGTGGTGCCGAGTGCATCGCCATAAACACTGATGTCCAACATCTGGACACCATCCACTCCGACAAGAAGGTTCTCATTGGGGAGAAAGTGACTCGAGGTCTCGGGGCGGGGAACATGCCAGACATAGGCAAGGACGCCATGCTGGAGAGTGCCGACACGTTGGATCGCCTCATCACGGGAGCTGATATAGTATTTATTGCTGCAGGGATGGGCGGGGGTACCGGGACTGGGGCGGCTCCTGTGGTGGCAGAGATAGCTCGACAGAAGGGGGCTATTGTGGTAGGTGTTGTCACCATGCCGTTCCGGCATGAGAAGGGGCGCTTTGAGTATGCTCTCGAAGGGCTAAAAAAGATGAGAAAGACCACGCACACGACAGTAATCATCGACAACAACAAGCTCATGGACCTAGTTCCACAGTTGCCCATAAACACCGCCTTCACCTTTGCCGACAGCATCCTGGCGAACATGGTGAAAGGCATAGTGGAGACGATTGCATTGCCGAGCCTGATCAACCTAGACTTTGCCGACTTCAGAACCATCATGACGAAAGGCGACGTCGCCATAGTAGGTATGGGTCAAAGTAATTCCCCGGAACGGGCCGAGGACGCCGCGCGAAACGCCTTGGAGCACATGCTCCTCGACGTGGATTATAGTGGCGCAGACGGGGCCCTCATCCACATCAGCGGGGGGGCCGACATGACCCTAGGCGAGGCAGTAAGGGCCGCGGAGTACGTCACTGAGATGATGGGGGACAAGGCCATGGTTATCTGGGGCAGTAGGGTCGATCCAGACCTCAACGATATGCTTAGAGTCACTCTGGTGCTCACCGGAATCAGGAGTCCTCACCTTGTGAGCGGCTATGAGATACCTGTGGTCAAGCTCCATCAACTGGAGCCCTATGCCACACCGGAGATGCACTTGGGCATTAACTTTGGGCTCTACGATATCGAGAACAAGATCTACCGCTGAGTCTAAACCAATCGTTTCATCGGGATTTCTTTTTATTCCTTTTTTAGCTCGATTTTGGGGTATTCTCCCCAGCTTGGTCCGTGATAAATTTAATCTTAAGGTGTGCTCATGGATTTTTTGATTCGAACCAAATTTCCCTGGCTTCCCCTACCAAGAAGACTGAACCCACGATGATCACCATGCCGTTCCCTCCAGCCAACGTTATTGCCCGGGCGATGGCCTCCTTCACATTTGGAACGATCTCACTCGGCTTACCGTGTCTATGAGCCTCACTAACAATGAGAAGGGGGTCAGCCGCCCGCCCTAAGACCCTGTGGACCGTGATCACATATCGGTCCACAACCTGGGACAGCTCCGCAATCATCTGAGGGATCTTTTTATCTGAGGAGATGCTTACAACAGCAATCAGCTTCTCCGAGGTGTACTCACTCAGGAGGGCCTCTTTGACGGCTTTCATTGCTTCGATATCCTTGGCTACGTCCAGAAGAACCATGGGGCTCCTCTGAACTACCTCCATCCTCCCGGGCCACTCCACGTTTTTGAGGCCCTTTTCAATAGCTTCCACAGGTACGTTGACGCCGTGGAACCCGAGGGCCTCTACCGTACCAACAGCAACCGCGGCGTTTAGTAGTTGGTACTTTCCAAGGAGGGGCAAACTGAGCCCTTTGTACTTGTCCCGGATCCCCTCCAGCCTAAACCTCTGCCCCTCATAGTTAGTGCTCAAACGCTTAAATGTGATATCGGTGCCCACCCTGAATATTCTGGAGCCCACAACTGAACAGATTTCCTCCAATAGAACGTAGACCTCGTCGTCCTGGGTAGCAGTGACTAAGACCCCCCCTTTCTTTACTATCCCTGCCTTCTTCTCGGCGATCTCCAGCACCGTGTCGCCCAGGACCTTAGTGTGCTCGAGGCCGACGTTTGTGATGACGGAGACCAGGGCCTTCACGACGTTGGTGGCATCGAGTCTCCCCCCCATTCCCACCTCGATGACGGCAAAGTCTACCCTCCGCTCAGAAAAGTACTGGAAAGCCATAGCGGTGACTATCTCAAAAAATGTCGGATGCCTCAGCCCAGGATCTATCTCCATCTCCTTGCAGAGGGGCCGTATCTCGTCCACGAGTTTCAGTACGTCGTCTAGGGGGATCTGGCAGCCATTGATCTGGATGCGTTCGGTAAACGAAGACAAATGGGGGCTGGTGAACATCCCGGTCCTGAAGCCTGCCTTGGAGAGGATGGAGGCTACCATTGCGGTGGTAGATCCCTTCCCGTTGGTTCCTGTGACGTGAACTGACCGGAAATCCTCCTGTGGATTATCCATTAGCTCTAGGAGGTGCCCCATATACTCTAGGCCCAGCTTGGAGCCGAACCTCTTGATCGAAAAGATCCACTCAAGGGCCTCTTTGTATCGTGCCTCTAATCCTGATACCTCGTCCCCCTCCAGTATTGTCATTATACATGGTTCAACATTTTTAAATCCCGAGCTTGTATCCTCAGGTTTTTTCCGTTAAAGTTCTATTCCTTATCTAAATGCTATCAACACCACTGATTAACGATTCAAGGAGCTTTGAAATCGTAATCCTTGTAACCTTTTCTTAAATACTTAGCCCACATCCTGTAACATTTGAATCTCTCAGCTAAGGAGATCCCCTTTCCAACGCTCCTACATTTTCCCTTTCGGAGGGCACTCAGCACGCCCTCTGGAGACCTCTCCTCAGCCTCAAGAATGGTGTATGCTCTCCCTACTGTTTCGGGGATATGTGAGTCGCTCCCTCCAGTATTGGAACATCCTAGCTTCTTGGCGAGATTGCTGTTTAGCATCTCTATGGTTCTGAAGGGAAATTGGTACGCGTTCGCGACCTCCACCAGGTCGAACCCGGCCTCTTCTATCTTGTCCCTGTTTATCCAGGTCCGTAGAACCGAGTGGGCATGGCAGATAATAGCGATCCCCCCTTGGTTATGGATCTCGTCCACGGTCTCCCTGAGGTTCAGCCTGTAGTCAGGCAGCCTTTTGATGCCGAATGCACCGATGTGGATCCCCTCGGAATTGATCTCTACTCCCGAGAGGATAACGAGCCCGGATTCGTTTAATATCGATTTGGGTATCTCGCTGAGGGCATCGTGATTTGTTAAGGCGAACCCATCGAGTCCAAGACTATGGCATCTATTGACGGCGTCAAAGAGGCAAACAGTGCTGTCTAGGCTCAGTGTAGTGTGGAGGTGAAGGTCAATCTTGAGTTCCATTTGGATAATCTTCTCAGCCCGAGGCCTCTTCGATCCTCTTGGAGACCAACTCACTGAGCTCGGCGATGGTCTCCTTAGAGACCTGCTCGAAGATGGGAGTGGGCTTTGCAATGGGTGTGCCTGCATCAAGGGGCATCAGAGCCTCTGACATGAGTGTGTCTTTCTTTGGGGTGCCCAGCTGCCTCCAGACCTCCTTAGCCTTGAATGGGAAAATAGCCTCCATGAGGACTGCTAAGGCCTTAATGAGCCAGAGACAGTTGTGGATTGTCTCCGCGGCCTTTTCAGGGTCCGTTTTAGTGAGCTTCCAGGGCTCCCCGGACTGGAGGTAGCGGTTGCCATACGCGGCTAGCCCAATTATGGAATCGGCGATCTTTTTGAACTCATACTCGTCCAAGCCATCCCTTATTTTTTCGATGGTGTTTTCGACCTCCGCCATCACCATAGGGTCTACTTTTCCCTCTGGGACTGACTGGTAGTTGCGGTGGGCGAAGAGGATGGTTCTGTACAAGAAGTTGCCCAGGGTCCCTACCAGCTCCTTATTCACTTTTTCGCCGTAGGCATGCCAAGCGAAGTCGAGGTCCCGGTTGTGCCCAGTATAGCTCGCAATGTAGTAGCGGAGAGCGTCGGGATCTAGGCCCTTTTCTAGGTAGTCTTCCTCGACCCAGATGACATAACCCCTGCTCTTGCTGAAGACGTGACCCTCCACTTTCATGGTTCCGGAGGCAATGACTGCGTCGGGAACATTGTAGCCGGCTCCCTTGAGCATGCTGGGCCAGAAGAGGCAGTGGTGATAGATAATTCCTGGCCCGATAAAATGGATGAGGGATCCTTCCCCCTTCCAGTAGTATTTCCAGTTACCCCCAGTGCGTTCCGCCCACTCCTCCGTAGAGGCGATGTACCCAATAGGAGCGTCCACCCAGACGTAGTAGACGAGTCCCGGCTCTCCGGGGACCTTGATCCCCCAGTCCAAGTTCCGGGTAATATTCCAATCTTTGAGGCCGCCCTCCACCCACTTTTTGGCATAGTTCCGCGCGATCTCTGTGCCGTCTAGGCCTTGAAGGTATTCAGTTAGGAAGCCCTCAAAAGTGGTAAGCTTGAGGAAATAGTGACGGGTCTCCCTTTTCTCAGGTTTTGTCCTGCAGATGCCGCACCTGGTGTCTATGAGTTCCCCTGGCTCAAGATAACGGCCACAGCCCTGGTCGCATTCATCTCCCCTTGCGGAGGCGCCGCAATGGGGACATGTACCCTTTTGATATCGGTCTGGGAGAAAGCGGTCGCAGTTGGGACAATAGGGGAGCTTGAGATCATTGGCGTAAACGTGTCCGTTTTCCCTGAGGTCGTCCATTATCTGGATAGTCCGGCTGTGGTTAAGGGGGTGGTCTGTACTTCCGTAGTTAGTGAAGCGGATCCCCATCCGAGGAAAGAACTCCAAAAAGTGCTTGTGGTACTCCTTGATGATTTCGAGGGGGGTGACCCCCTCCGCCTCAGCCTTTACAGTGATGGGGGTGCCGTGGGTGTCTGAGCCACAGATGAATACCACTTCCTGACCAAGCTTCCTGAGCAGCCTCACGAAGATATCTGCAGGGACATAGGTCCTGAGATGGGCAATGTGGGCCGGACCGTTCACGTAGGGTAGTCCACACGTCACTAGCGCCGCCCTGTTCAAGGGGTATTTATGCCCTCCTTTATTATTCGATTTGAGTTTAATACACCTCTATTTGTGCTGAAGTTGATACAATGAGCGGATTGATATTTCTTGTGTTAATTCCAACTTGTTTTTTAAACAAAATAATGAATATGATGAAAAAGGCTTTGTGGGGGGTCATTCCTTTAGATTTTCGTACTCGTTTAGGAATCACTTCCTACGAGTTTTCCTCTCCTTTTCGAATAGAAATGACCTTTTCGCGCGCTACCTCTTTTTTTTATCGTGTTAAATGGTTTACTTCTAGGTCTACTAAGGTCCTCAAGGAAGAAGCCTCCTCTCATCGTCTTCTAGGCTGCTAATCCCCGGGGATGCCATCTCCACTGTGTGTCTCAATAGTCAAGAAAACAAACAACAGAACGTTGATCATACTAACTTTTAGGACAATAAAGTTCTAAACTTAGTAGTATTTCAACGCGTCCATTAGGTTCCCGTATATGAGGGACATAAGGGAGAATCTAGTGGTTCAGGTGCAGTTCCCCTGACCCTTAGCGATCCCGACTTCTTAGTGGGGAGGTCTCAGCTATTGTGAAGCTATAAAGGGTCTCCGCCATCTCATAACTAAGCCCCTGTTACTCGGTAAAGATGGGTCTGAGGCCGAAGGGGTCAGACCTGATAAAGTTCCCCTAAAGTACGTGTGGATCACCCTGCCGAGGGTGACTCAGGGATACCTCCTGCTTACAATTTGGTACCGGAAATCAATTAATGGAACGGTTTTCCCTCTAAAATGTTCCAAAAATCAATCAAAGAAAAAACCTTAACCTGACTTTCCCCTAATAATCACGGTGTTAATAGCTATGTTAAAATATTCTGCAGAGATCGGCGTCATTGGGGGGACTGGTGTCTACGACCCTGATGTCATAGAGGACGCCCAGTCGATAGAGGTCTATACCCCTTACGGCCCCCCAAGTGATCTCATAACCTTAGGCATCTATCAGGATAGGCGCGTTGCTTTCATTCCCCGCCACGGCAGAGATCACCAGATTCCCCCTCATGGGATCAACGCCAGAGCCAACATCTGGACTATGAAAGAGCTAGGGGTTGAAAGGATCGTCGCCTCGTCTGCCGTTGGTAGTTTGAAAGAGGATTATGCCCCGGGGGACTTTGTGATCACGGATCAGTTCATTGATCGTACCAAGGCCCGCCCAGATACATTCTATGACAAAGGCATGGTTGCTCACGTCTCTAGCGCAGACCCAGTTTGCCCCCAGCTCCATGACCACTTCGTCGACCAGGCTAGGAGGCTTGGGTTCCCGGTTCACCCCACTGGGACTTATGTTTGTGTCAATGGACCCCGGTTCTCCACTCGGGCAGAGTCCCGTCTTTTCAGGCAGTGGGGCGCCGAGATCATCGGTATGACTATGTATCCCGAGTGTATCCTAGCTCGGGAGGCAGAGATCTGCTACGTTTCCGTCGCGATGGTGACCGACTACGATGTGTGGGCTGAGAAGCCGGTTTCTACCCAGGAGGTCCTTGAGACTCTCCACGCTAACTCTGCGAATTTTAAGGGACTGTTCATGGAGGCTCTGCCTGGGATTCCAGCTGAGCGGGAGTGCAGATGTGGTGAGGCGATGAAGTATGCGGTCCTATGACCCGAAGCAACTGCCTCTCATATATCAACTTGCGCGCGAAAGTCCCCATCTCCCTTTGAGCTAAAGAAGGCAGTTATACCCAAGAACGCTGAGAAATGGAGCGTTGACTAGGCCTATAGTAGGTTGAAGATAAGGCTGCTTGACTGGAATGATGTTTTTATTTTAATGGACAAGAAGAGGCGGTAGTGGTGTCCTTCTCCCTATACCGGTGGGGAGGTTTGATAATAACAGGTTCACGTTGAGTGAGGAAAAATCCAACCTATGGTTCAAGAAACTGTTTCTCCACAACTAGGAGCGTGAAAAGTCCAAGCGGTAATTCTCCCAATTCTAAAAGCCCTGGAAATCTATCCTCTGTCATCACCGATGGATCTTGTTATCTCTTTAATCTCAAAGGATCCAGGCATGAGTCTCTTCTTGATAAGTTCCCAGGCCGCAGATGGGGATTTCCCCTCCCCGCAGATGAAGATATCCACGGCAGCATAGCCGTGCTCAGGCCAGGTCTGAATGGAGATGTGGGTCTCAGCAAGGATAAGGAAGACACTAACCCCGACAGGATGGAACTTGTAGACAAGCTGATCCACAACAGTGGAGCCTGCCTTCACTGCGGCCTTCTCCAGTATATTAACAAGAAACTTGTCGTCATTGAGGTCGGCCTTGCAACCGTACAGGTCCACCAAGAGCTGTTTTATCCTGAGCATCTTCGATTTTATACTTTATACCCTCTATTTGGCTTTACGGTGATTTACCGATAGCCTCAATCGGCTCGCTGCTTCTCGGAGAGCCTGAATCCCTCTCTCCTTCTACATTTTGGGCAGCCCCCCGCCTTGAGTTCCTCAATAGTTGTGAAACCCGTCGATGAACCCACCACTATCGCTTTCCCACACCGGCACCTGTACACCCGGATCGTGGGCTTTAGTTCCCCCGTATATATACCTCCTTGGAATGGGCCTGTAATGACTGGTCTTGCCTCCCCAGTGACCACGAGCCGGAACATTGATGTGGTATTGGCCAGTATTTCAGCTCCTAAATAGATGTTAAACCGAGGGATGATCTCGTCGACGTAGAGTCCCATCCAGTTTAAGGTCCCGTGGGCTTTAAGCATCTCCAGAGGAGGCTTGTCAGGATAGGCCATATAGGCGATCGATGTCTTCCGCCACCTGAGCGCCTGGATGCCCCGGGAGATGAAGAGTTCTAACCCTGGGATGGTATAAGGAGGATCGGTTAGGAAAGTATCAAAGGCTCCCCTAAGCGACTCTGGTAGGGGCTCCCTCAGGTCGTGGAGTACACACTGGATGCTAAGTCCCTCCTCCTTGGAGACCCCCATGATGGTCTCGAGGAGTCTGCCGTCAATGTCTACAACAGTGATCCCCTTTGTCACCCTAAGAAGGCCCGCTGCCACCGATACCAGATCATCGTCCCCTAGGAAGAGGACGTTCCTCCCTGCAAGGTTTCCCCCATCAAGCATGTAAAGAGCCCTCCGCAGGGCTGTTTCAGGAGTGGCGTGGGTCTGATCCAATTTGGGGTTGGCATTTGGCCGTCTGGATGATGCCTCCCGGATTTTTTCCAAGATCGGTTCGTACTCAGGAGCGATCTCCTGCGAGTCGTTCGTCTCCTTTGTTTTCGCTACCATGCCCAGTACCACCTCGACGAACTCTTTTCCCGTCACTGTGAGGATCGCCCCACCTTTTCTGGCGACTAGTCCCGCTTTCTCGAGTTCCCTGCGAATTGCTGCGGTGACGGGGGTAGGGAGCCTCGTGGCCCTTGCGATGTCCTTGGTACCCACCTTGCCTCTGTGATGGATCTCCCTGAGAACTCGCCTTATGGCCTCCTCACCCTCTTTTAACCTCATCTTTTCTGCTAGTTTTCGGAGAAAGTCCTCAGGTGGTGCATAGCTGGAGGAGCCTATTTTCTGCACCTCCGAACGGCAGGCCCCATATAAAATTCGTGAAGAGCCATCATAAGCCTCGTTATTTGTTTCTCCTCCTTATCTCATCGCGAATCCTCTTTATCTCTCCCTGGTTTGCCTCAATTTTATGGTCTGATTTGAGTCGCTCTGCAATCTCCGAGTCAGTGACTCCGTTTTTATCTATTTTCATGATGATATTGGATATGTCCTCGATGTAGTTCCAGGGAAAGATCACCCAGCACCAGCTGATCTTTTCTCCAAAGTAGTCTGGGGTGAATTGGGAGCCGGTAATATGTTGGAGCGTAGCGGTCTTTACCCCCAGGGGATTCAGGGTGTTAACATAGCTCATAGCGGCGATCATGCTGAGCCCAGTATCTGTGATATCATCCACCACCAGCACCTTGTAGCCGGAGAGGTCAATGTTAAAGGGGTACTTGATACGGGCTTTCCCATCAGGGGTCGCTGTGACCCCCCAGTGCTCCACCTTGAGGCTCACAAGGTCCTTGACGCCGAGATAATCACAGAGGACCCTGCTAAGGACCCAGCCCCCCCGGGCAAGCCCCACGATTATGTCCGGTTTGTAACCGGAGTCTACAACCTTCCGGGCGGTCTTCTCTGCGAGAAGCTGGAATCTGTACCAATCCATAACTTGGCAATCGAATTTGCTTGACACGGTGAAATAATGACTCTAATAAATAAAAATCTGCACACTCAATTGAAATTTATTACTCCACAGCAAGGAGTTTTCTCCCCCCTATGAGCAGCGCAGCGTATGCGAGGATTAGATTGAACCTAGAGTAGATGAGAGAGGTCTCGGTCGACAGGGGGATCGGTTCTCAGATTCTCATGCAACAGGTGGCGATGTATAGTAATGCGCCGAATATGGTTATGCCTCAGAACAAGACGATGAATAAATCGATAAAAGCGCTTAGGGGACTAATCTGATATGTCCGAGTTTACCAGGAAAAGCCCATTAATGAAGACCGCGTTTGCTGAGGTGAATACAATCATCAGCTCTATGTTCGCCATGACCTTTACGATGATGGTTTCCACTCGCGTCAAGAATGTCTAATATCGACATTATAATTGCAAGTTTAATCTCGTTTTCAAGGGGATCTTTCATCTTTACTATGAATGACAAAATGGATTGTAGTTTCTCATTCATTTGGTTCACTCTCGCGCGTGAAATCGATGTTTATTGGCCTAGGAAATTCTTAAAAAACATCGTCTTTATGATAATATTGCTAACTTTCAGGCATAGATGTTTTCCCATATGTGTGTTGCCCCCATCTGTGTGTAGGCTCTGTCTGAATGATAGGGTCTGAGGCACTTTGCCTTTCGCGCGCTGTACTAATAAAAATAATAAAAAAAGGGTCCTTTTTCCCACTTACTCAGTTGGGGCGTAATAGCATCTCTTTGGGGAATGGACCTTACCGTCTTTCTTGAGGACTTTTATGGCTTTAGAGACTTCCTTGCTCTCAATGCCCAAAGCCTTGGCGACCTCACCAGGGCGCATGGGCTTTCCGGCGTCTTTCATTGTCTGGAGAACCGCTACAGCTTGCTCACTCATTAAATCACCTTAACACTTTGAATGATCAGACGGAGGATAATAAAAGTTCCTCGCGCGCGAGCCGGAGACCCTTGACCTCACAGGTGTCATATATCATCACTAAGTACATTAGGGACCCCCTCCTAGTAAATGATCTCGAGATAATTTGTCTGGTTACCCCCACAGAAACCACATATGTACACATAGATATGGACACTCTAACCCACAAGAGGTCCTATGCTATAGCCTTCTGTAGCTGATAGCCTCCCCAGCAATTGGGTGGACGAAGCCTTGGAGATGATTTTTGATCATCCTTCTGCGGGTGCATCAGGAATCGCATTATATCTCACCGACAAAGACCCGAGGAATATAGCTCTGGAACAGTCTACAATTTTATTGAGGGTATTATCAACGGCCTTAAGAACTGGGATCTTTAGATGATCAGGGTCTCCCGTTCCGCCTGCCGATTATTAATGCCTAAATCAGAGGCCCGGAATTTGCGCCCCCCGAACAGCTCCGCCTTTTCCTCCTTAGCATATAGTGCGGCAGCTATCCTCCCAATCGCGTCGGATTTCATGATTCCGCTCCCGCTAGCTGCTCCCACGTAGATCATCCCTGGGATCGATTTCACCACCGGCAGCTCGTCAAACCCATTAATCGCGTACTGACCTGCCCAACTGTTCATAGGCCTCAGGTCCTTAAAACACGGGAAATACTTAGCCAGCACGTGATATACACCATCTGTGTAATAATCCTCCTCAGCCTGGGGGTTGTCCTCCAACCTGAAACCCCGCCCTAAATCGTCGGCACATGCCATCCAAATGCTTCCCTCGCTCAACTCTGGCCTAAAGAGTATGTTAGACTTAGGCAGAACCGTAAGGGGCATTGACCCGTATTTGTTTAGCCCTTCTACGTGGAAAAGGGGTCCCAGTCTCGGGTCTTTGAACGCGAAGATCTGCCTCTTCTTAGGCCTCATATGGGATTCCACACCGATGGGATCCATGAGCATGCTCGACCAGACTCCCGCCGCAACCACTGTGGTCTCCGCCTCTATTGCGCCTCTATTCGTTTTGACCCCTTTGATCTGGGCGTCCTGCCAGACGAATGGCTCCCCCGGGATCTTCAGTTCCAGTTTAGGCTTCACTACTAGATCTGTCACCTCCGTCCCGTATTGGACCTCCCCTCCTAGTCCTAAGAAAAGCTTCTCATAGGCCCGGGTAAACGCGTCCGCATTTACTGTTCCGCACTTTTCCCCTAATACCCCGTACTCAATGTCCCTGATCCCCATGAGCTCCGCCTCATCGTCCTCCTCAAACTGAGTGACAAGGGCGGGAATCCGCTTTTCTAGCTCCTCACGTTCTAGGACCTGTATCTCCGCTCGGGTTCCGATCCTGTCCCACGCCCTTCTCTGCTCCGAGTACTGCTTCTCGCTCAAAAGAAACAGGTATCCGATCCGTGACACTCCGACATGGTGATCCAGATTCCCCTCTAGATGCAACATCCAATCAATGGTGGAATCAGCCAGGAGAAAATTTGTCTCAGATGTAAATAGATTCCGGAACCCTCCCTCACTCTTAGCGCTGTTTCCCTGGCCGGGCCCCCCGAACCGGTCCACCACAGTGACTCTGCTACCCGGATTCGCTAACTTTGCATGGTAAGCCGTGCTCAACCCCAGGATACCCGCGCCAATGACGAGGATGTCGCAATCCATACCAATCAAATAGGAGTGCACCCCCCATTTTTAACCTGTGTCTCCAAAAACCTCTAATCCGTAGGCGGACCTAGAAAACACCGCGCGCGGACATCACCCCTAAAGATACAGCCATCGATCACGTCAATAGCGCAATCCATCCTGAAACGCCGCGGACTTACCCCCCTCCTCAGCGTTGCCATTACTGCAATGATATCCGTCTCAGAATGTTTTAAAGTTGCCAGTCAGGTCACCAATATTTAGGGTTCTCCAGATTCGTCCTGGAAACTGCAAAATATAGAGGAAGGGGGTCTGCAGCTTCAAAGATGAGAATCAGTGTGGCTTATCGTTTAGCGATATATTTCCCTTAATATTCTTCCGATTAGAGGCTGAACACAGCTGTCAGAGGACCGTTTGGGTGGATTTTATAAGCAACCTTTCAAATATTCAAATGATTAAACAATGTACAATACGATCCTGGTAAGTATTGACGGCTCTGAGCCCTCTGACAACGCACTAGATCATGCCGTCATGCTAGCTACCACTTTCAAGGCAAGGCTAATCCTGCTTATTGTCGTCCAAAGGGTGATGATCCCTATGTTTCCAGACGAGGGGTTCGGGGGTGTACCCCTATCTGCGGCAAAGGATATGGCCCAATATCAGGATAAGATGCGGCGCGTTTACAAGAACGTTCTTGATGAGTCCAAAGCAAAGATTAGGAAAAAACATCCGAACCTCCTCATCGACTCTATTCTCAAGGAGGGGCGTCCCTCGGCGACCATTACTAAATACGCCCAAGAATACGGTGCAGATCTTATTGTGATGGGAAGCAGGGGAATAGGGGGCTATACGGGATGGATATTAGGGAGCACAACCCGCAGAGTAGTGGACTCCTGCACCAAGCCCATCCTCATCGTTAAATGAAGATATCTGGGAAAGCTCTTTTTTCATCGGACTACAACTTAACGTGGAGGTTATACACTGGAGACTTTTGGACCCTTAATGAAAGCTGGACACATAGCATCCCAGGTGCGCGAAAAGACCCGGAGCTATGTTGAGGTGGAAAGACCTGTCATCGAGATCTGCAGCTTCGTTGAAGACAATATCAGAAAACTCGGGGGAGCCCCAGCATTTCCCTGTAACGTTGATATCGACGGGGTCGCGGCCCACTACACATCCCCTTTAGGGGATCCAAAGGTAATCCCTGATGGGTCCCTTGTAAAAATTGATATAGGAGTCCACGTCGATGGTTATATCGCCGATACCGCCGTCACCATTTGCCTTGACCCCCAGTATATTCCGATGGCTGAGGCTGCTGTAGCTGGTCTGGAGGCCGCGATTAAGATAGCAAGAGCTGGCGTGGTTGCGTCTGATATCGGTGCAGCTATCGAGAAGGCCATTAAGTCCAGGGGCTTCACTCCCATTCGCAACCTTTCGGGCCACAGGCTCGGCAGATACATAGTCCACGCCGGCAAATCTATACCTAATATCAGCGGCACCAATGGCCACAGGCTCAAGGAAGGCGAAGTATATGCAATTGAGCCATTTGCGGTTCCCCGAGACGCCTCAGCCTATGTCATAGACGGAGCCCCCAGCAATATTTATCGATTCTTGAAAAAGAGGAGAGTCCGGAGTGACGCCGCCAAGAAGATGCTCAAGCTGATCCAGACTCGCCATAGAACCCTACCTTTTGCATCTAGGTGGATCCCTGGAGATACCGAGGCTTTCGAGGAGCTGATAGAGGGGAAGTGCGTTCATTCGTATCCCCAACTCGTAGAGAAAAGTGGGGCTTCGGTGGCTCAGGCGGAGCACACGGTGATAATAGAGTCTGACGGATGTACAGTGACGACTGCCTAACGTTTCTTTTTGGGTTCAGCTTTCCGGTGAATGCCCTTGATGGTCATGATTTCCTCGCATCTTGTGCAGTCCTCATCGCTCTTGTATATATAGTCTCCCCGTTGGAAATCCCTGACCCTTTTAAGATTGCAGCTGTGGCACTCAAGTATTGTGATGACCTCTGCCTTTTCAACGGGGGGCTTCTGGCTTGATACCGCCTTTGTTCTGAAGAACATGTAGCCGATCATGGCCAAGCCTGCTGTACCTAAGAGGATGTACATGTTTCCTTGATCGGAGTTCTCTCCTCCGTAAGTCTGGAATCCTAGCCCGAGGAAGAAGAGGCTGACTAACCCAAGGACAATTAAAGATATGCGGCTGATCCAGCTAAGACTCATTATTGGGGTACTGGATTTGGCGTTGGTCATGCGGGTGGTCATTGGGCAACCCCCACAGTGTTACCAATGCCGGCCACGAGGACGGTGTCTCCCTCCTTGGTTCTATGGTCCACTATGCGTTTGACCGTCTCAACGGCGGTGTCACAGGCGGTATAGAGCTCCTTTACCAAGGGGGCGACAACGTGGGTGATGTCCTGCTTGATGGCGATGGCGTATAGAGGGATATTATGCTTCTTGATAGCTTCCTCTATCTTATGCTTCTCTACCCCGATGCCTCCGATGGCGGCTCCGACTCCCTCAGCGATGCCTCCAGTAGGTTCTCCCTCGAGTTTACCGGCGGCGTCTACCATTATAACTGCGTCCACTTTCTTACGTCCTTTTCGGCTGTTAAGTATGTTCTCAATCGCGTCTCCTGGCTTCCCCACGGAGCCCCCGGGTCCCTTGGCCTTAGTGATAATGAGGGTACGTCCATTGTAGGGGACCTCTGCGACGACCATCTCCTTTGCGATTTCGCTCCATTTATGGCCATGCATTAGACGAGCAGCAACGAGGGGGCCGACGCTGTCCCCTATGGGTATACCCTCTTTAAACGCTTGGAGGGCACGACTGTATGCCTCGATCTCCCTGACGATCATGGGGAGGATCATATGGATCTGCATGATGACATAGATGTTCATGGTCTTTTTGCCGAGGAGGTAAAAGTGTCGAATCACTTTATGGTAAACATTTAGGGCGAGGCTTGCTTCCAGAAGGTTCTCTAAATTGTTAATCTCACTATCGGACGCCTTGGGTGCCATACTTCGCACCTCGGCCTCAAATATATTCTCCCTGACGTTGAGGAGCTGCCCCATTTTACCGACAATCCCGGCAGGATCCAAACTCGTGGGAGGGATGAAAAAATGCTCGAGGAATCTCTCTACCTCTGGGGTGGGATCAAAATCATCCTCTGAGGCCTTTTTTACCTCCTCAATGGAGGTGTTGTACCCCTTGTCCCTAATCTCTTTGACCTTGCGGAGGGTACCTTCTATGGCCCTGAGCATGCTCATCGCCTGGATCCGTTGTGCATAGAATAGGTAGACAATAAAGCTTAGGCTAAAGAGGGTCTGGAGAACCATCCCGATATCACTCTGATTCTGGAGAAGCTGGCCGACCTGAATATACATATAGATCAGCAACTGAAACTCTCTTCTTTTTTATAAATGTTCATCTTAGAGCCTTCCATAATACTCGATTCTTTGATCTTTTAGAATGGGTGGGCTACCAGCTTTCACGGTTTTGCGAGGCCGAAGACATCACTACCGCCGCAAACGGAGCGTGGTTTAACTTCCGAGTTCGGAATGAGTTCGGGTGGAACCCACGCCCTTTGGCCGGCTACCCATAAAAACGGCACTGGTGCGCTTCTTTAAACATTTCGGTGGTAAGCTTCAAAGAATATCCTTAGGTTCATATTGGGCCTCAGTAGAGTGCCTCTGGATGAGGGGTTGAACTTTCGCTTTCACTGCGTCGATCTGGTTGTACGCGTTCCCTATGAATCGTGTTCTATCCTTTAAGATCTCATTGAGCTCGTCAGCTGTTATTCCTGATGCCTTGAAGTCTGAGTCTTGGGCAAGGGAATGGACGAGTTTGTTCTTCTGGGTGCCCTGTTCTCGCATTCTGAGGGCTTCAGCTATAGCGTGAGTCTTGATGATGTTGTAGGCTTTCTCTCTGCCCATTCCATGACTAAGGGCTACGCCCAAGATGGACGTAGTCGCGAGGAACGGGAGGTATCTGTCGAGTTCCTCCTCTATGATGGTTGGGTATATTCCCATCTGGTTGAGTACTGTGAGGGCAGTTTCGACGAGGCCGTCGCTGGCGTAATACGCATCAGGTATTATGACTCTGCGGAGGGCAGAGCACGATACGTCTCCCTCCTCCCACTGGTCTCCCGCGAGACGGGAGGCACCATCTGAGTACATCTTTAGGAGGTGTGAGAATGCACAGATCCGCTCTGTGCTTCGGGTATTCATCTTGTGGGGCATAACGCTGCTCCCCACCTGGCCCTCCTTGAATCCTTCGGTGACAAGCTCATATCCCGCCATGAGACGGATGGTCTTAGCGAAGCTCTCACATGCCGAGGCGAGGGCTACAAGGTGGCTTATAAGCGTATAGTCGAGGCTCCTGGGATAGACTTGGCCGGGGGCATTCAAGATTTCTGTGAATCCCAGGGATTTGGCCACTTTCTCTTCAAGGAGGCTAGCTTTCTCCGGGGATCCCATTAGGTTAGCCATGTCGAATTGGGTGCCTACAGCGCCTTTGATGCCTCTGAGGGGGTATGAGTCTAGGTACTTTTCATAGTTTGTTAGATGACTATGGAGCTCCTCAGCCCACATGGCGAATCGCCGTCCTAAGAGGGTAGGTTGGGCTGCCTGGTGGTGTGTCCTGGCGGCTATTCCAATGTGCCTGTACTCGTCGGCCTTGTCAAGGAGGTGCTGGAGGACCGAAACGTACTTTCCGAGGAGGATGCGTCCGGCCTTCTTGATCTGAAGCTGCTCTACATTGTCTGTGAGATCTCGGCTAGTCATTCCCATGTGGAGGTACTCGTAGTCCCCAGAGACGATGTTGTAGGCCTCGATTTTTGCCTTGACATCGTGCTTAGTCCTCATCTCGATCTCCTTGATTAGGCCCAGGTCTATCTCGGCCTTTGCCTTCTGGTAAGCTTCGATAGCCTCCATGGGGATCTCAAGGCCCAGTTCTTTCTGGGCATTTAGGACAGCGAGCCAGAGGTCTCTCTCATATCTTGCTTTGCCTTCCTCTGAGAATATAGCGTTCATCTCCCGGGTGGCGTATCTCTGGGAGAGTATGTTGGGGTTGACCAAGGGATGCACCTTGATTTCACAGGTACCTTTACTGGATTTAATTATACGGTCTGAAACAACCCTCTGTACCGGAATCAACAACTAAAACTGTCTGTTTGAGTTTACCTATTTTTTAAGATCGGAGGCTACTCTTCTCGGAATTTGTGGAGATAGAGTACCCCTTCTATTTTATCATCTTCTATGGTCATCTCATCCAGGGTTTGCCAATAAAGGCAGTGTATTTTGATAGAGTTGGGAACGGCTCTGAATAATTCAGTTTAGGGGTTGTATCTGTTGCCTTCTTAACGTATGGTCTTGGTAGGGCTACAGGTTGCAGTCTTGTTGCTTTCCTTGATTTCGGGGAGCATGGGTCTCCTGAACCGGAGGATCGTCCGTGGTGTTCTGATGTGGGGACAGGATAAGCATTGGATCTCGGGGGCGGGGAGGTTTCCGACTATAGGATTTCCTGGGGGTGGTAATGCTTATTTATCTGGTGGGTTGTAGCGGTGTCTGCAAGGGGCTGTGGTCTAGCCTGGCATGACGTTGGGCTCCAGAAAGTATATAGTTGGATGCTGACCCGTGAGGGGATGACGAGTTTTTGGAGCGGGACACCCAAATGTCGAGGGTTCAAATCCTTCCGGCCCCACCATTATAAAACATCATAAATATTTTCGCGCACGATGTTACACATTATATATTTTTTCAAACCGGTACGAATAGGATATAGGATTGAAGATTTTAACCATTGAAACTATTTATTCATGAATATCCAAAGAACATAAATAAATGCAAAGTACCCGTTTTCTATCTAAAAGATCAGCAATTAGTCCTTCACCCAAACTTCTCATATTTGCTACCAACGCCATTCCTGTGAATATAATCCCCAGTTGTGCTGGGGGTGCCCCTAGTTTGCTCATATAGATAGTGAAACAAACGGTTAGTATGGCGGCGCTGAATGAGCGTAATCCTCGTGTTAATAGTAGAACCCGGAAATCTCTATCAAACTCTGTAAAGAATTACATGTGTTTATCGGCTACAGGATTACGGATCATCGGCACATAGAGACCTTATGATAAAGATTTATTGGCAAATTTTGTCTTCTAACAATGTAATGTTTGTTGCGCTTGTAAGAGGAATTACAATAAAAACCTTAAGCCTATTGCCCTATTCCAAGTTATGAACCTCCCAAAGATGGCCGAGGCTAGGCAGATATTTCATCAACCTGAGATCTCTGATATCTCGGCTAAGATAAAATCTGAGCTAGCGAAGAAGAATCTCGGAGATCGGGTGAAACAGGGGCAACGCATCGCGGTGACCGCGGGGAGCAGGGGAATCACGGATATATCTTTGATCCTCAAGACTGTCGTGGCCGAACTCCAAGCAGTTGGAGCTGAGCCGTTCATAATAACCGCTATGGGGAGTCACGGAGGCGCCACTCCAGAAGGACAGATTGAGGTACTTAGTAGCCTGGGCATCAGTGAGGAATCTGTGGGTGCCCCTATCGAGGCTAGCATGGAGGTTCAGATGATCGGAACTCTACCAGACGGAGTTGATGTCTATCTCAGCCGTAAAGTCCTAGAGGCGGACGGGATCTTTGTCGTGGGTAGAGTCAAGCCTCATACAGACTTCAAGGGCGAGATTGAGTCGGGTCTCTTGAAGATGCTGGCGATAGGTCTCGGAAACCAGAAGGGGGCTGAGATGATCCACTGGCACAAATACGTTGGTTACCATCGAATACTCCCCGAGGCGGGGAGGGTCATCATAGAAAGAACCAACATTGTTATGGGCTTGGCGTTGCTGGAGAACGCTCATCACAAGACTGCAGAGATCCACGCATTGCTCCCTGAGGAGTTCTATGAGCAGGAAAAAAAGTTGCTGGAGATCGCAAAGAACCTGTTACCCCGACTGCCCTTCAGGGATATCGATGTGCTTGTGATTGAGGAAATCGGGAAAAATATTAGCGGGGTTGGGATGGATACCAACGTCACAGGGAAGTTCTGGATGCCAGGAGAATACGATCCGAGGGCGGCGGAGATCAAAAAGATAGTGGTGCTCGACCTCTCGGAGGAGACCCATGGGAACGCGATCGGTTTAGGGCTTGCAGACCTAACCACTAGAAGGGCTTTTGATAAGATCGATCATCATAAGACCTATGTGAACTGCCTCACCCAGGGAAGCGGTCACACGGGGAAGACTCCCCCCTATTTGGCAAATGACCGCGATGCTATAGCCACAGCCATTAGGATAAGCGGACCTATACACCCAAGAAAGTCGCGGATGATCCGCATCAGGAACACTCAGGAGCTTGAAACTCTCTATATCTCAGAGGCGCTCGTGGATGAGTTATTAGCGTGCCCCACGCTCCAGAGACGCCTGGTTCTCATAGAGGAGCTTAGGGAGATACAGTTCGACGTATTGGGTTATATGGCTAGATGAACGGCGAAATAGTGCTTAGCGATACCGTGGTGGTTGCATTGATCACGGCCTTTTTCAGAGCAACTCTCGAGCTCCTTTGGGTGAGCTCATAACAAGACCTGAATCTCCTGAGAACGTAGGATTTGACGAAGCATCTCTGGGGCATATAGGGATGGAGTCAATGGATACGGTTTCATATGCGAGATTTTTCTATTTTCTATGTCATTCATATGATAGTTCATAATCTTGAGGATGTTCCTATCTGAGGTTGGTTTTTCCCAGTCTCATCTCTCTCTAGGGGATGACTTCCATGCTCCTTGCACCCTAATCGGCGTTCTCCGGTGATGAGGCCTCCTCAGGACTGGTGTGCTGTTCAATGAATTGTTTTTTCGGGGGTGCTTGGTTTGCGAGAGTATGCTCCTGGTTCAGCCGAAGAGGTGGGGGCCTCCTTCTAGCCTAGCGGGAGCAGCCGCTATTTGATTGCTAAGTATTTATTTTTTATGAAAATATGGATAGCTGAGGAGATGATTGTGTCCTGTGAGCGAAGACAACCTTAAAGGCTGTCTAGAAAACACATGTTTAAAAAGAATTATTATAATCTTTATATGATGTTAAAATAATATTTCAGTAATCACATGCGCATTAAACATAACAGATCCGTTAGGCAAGTTATTTTTCGATACAGAAGACGTTAAAGGGTAGACCTCGCCCCTGATGATCGTTTTCTTCGAGGAGCTGATGGTTGAGGTCCAGGAGTTGATCGAGGGTGGCTCTGTATCTTAGGATCTCCCAGCCCCTATCACTGGAAAAATGGGTGAGTCGAAAGAAAGCAGGTTCTAAAAGTCAAATAATGGTAATGCCTATTTGATCTGGAATGGGTTATGGCCTAATTCTGAAAAAGGTTATAATTACAAACCATTAGAAAATATGATCTA
>PBSW01000018.1 GCA_002726865.1 Candidatus Bathyarchaeota archaeon | reverse complement strand
CTGGGTTAGTCAGCCAGGTGAATGAGAAGATTGACCTACCCCCCCTGATAAGCCCCGTCCTACAACTTGATGTCACAATAGCCCCAGGTAGCTCAGGAGGACCCCTCCTAGATCTCCAAAGTAAAGTTCTCGGTATAACCAACGCTGGAACAATTTTCGGGTACAACTTTGCTATCCCTTCTAACGTCGTAAAAAGAGTCGCCGAATCGATAGTATCCACGGGGGAGTTCAAACATCCTTTAGTGGGATTCTGGGGGACTGAGCTGACACCAGAGGTGGTTGAAGAGTATAATCTAGTTAACGTCGACTTATACCAGAACGGGATACTTATCACAAGAGTGAGGGAGGGTTTTCCCGCTGCCGAGGCTGGGCTGAGGCCTTTCGAAAAAACCATTGACCGCGAAGGATTCACAGCATATATCGCGAGAGATATAATAATCGCTGTCGACGGGATAACCCTGAAAAACTGGAGCGATTGGCACGTATATTTTGCTGAGAAAGTCTCTCCAGACCAAACCATCATTATGACCCTGCTGCGAGACGGCTTACTCGAGAAAATAGAGCTAACCACTACTTACAGGGATCCATATGAGTGAAAACAAGAACTAAAGAAACGTTTTTTCTTCAGGGTCTAGTAAACCCAGCTAACACTGATTTAGACATTTAGCAAATATTCGAGGGAGCAAATATGAATAACCTAAGGTCTCTGTAGATTAAGTTCAACCAAATGCCCCGTATTAAAAATCTAGCAGATACAATCGGAGATCAATTAATCAATTCCTACGGAATTAGGAACGACATCGATTAGCTGGAAAGCATTAATTCCATCGAAATTAATATTCCCTATATGCCTCGGATAGGGGATGCCCAATACAACTCAGGTTGAATGCTTTATACCATCCAAAGGGAGATCTGTGTGTCTCAAGGCCCTCTTTAACAAGCTTATCAGATAGTCCGGTTATGAACTCCTTAGCGAGCCGGGCCGAGCCTAGATTCTTAGAAAGATGTGCATATGGGTAAAGAAGGATCCTTTTGCACCCGATTCGGGAGACGTCAACCTTTACGTTTTTTACAAATAATCCCATGATCTCGTCCCAATTATGCTCGTCCTTTTTCTCGAAACACGTGAAACAAACCAGAACGTCCTCAAGCTTTTCCTCTTTTTGGTTGGCAGGCTGCTCAGCCACCGGCGTTTCCTTCCTTATTTGATAACTGAAATCCGTACAATGTACCTGAAGAACCCTCAACGCGATCCAGTTTCAAGACAGCTATAAATGTATTATACTTTTTCCATTTTCATCGCACGCGCGGCATCTTTTTTCTTTCTAGTGGCAAGTTTTTCTACGAGGGCAAGACCTCTCTTTCCCTCTTTTAATGGCTTGACTTCAACTAGCCCAGCCTTTTGGGCAGCTCCGAGTGCTTCTTCACCAATATCCGTCCTAACAATTACGGTAGACCAGCCTTCGGGAGAGCCGACATTGCCAACGGAAAGATCAGCGAATTCGGCTGAAAAGTCCCCGCATGTGTGGCAACATTGACGGACTAAACTCTTTACAGCAGCAATCTCTACGTTGTGAATTTCCTCTCCATCTTGGAGCGCTATGAATCTACCTTTCTGAATCTGAAACTTTTCGACCTTGGCCGCATCGATTCCTTCGCCCTCAAGGTAATCCATAAAGTTGGAATAATCAAATGTCTCCATACAAAAGACGCCAACCCTTAGGCCAACCGTGTTCTTAATTCTTTTGTCAGACCAGGGATCACTCTCGATGTTCCTAATGCCCTTCATCTGACAGGAGGTCCCTACAAGTGCAATATTTTCCAGGGCATATTCCTGTATTGCGGAAGCTACACCAACGAGGGATGGGCTATTCGTGTACTTTGTTCCTGCGCCCTCCAGGATCCCCTCCTTCGAAGTTACAACAATGGGTTTAACCGCCCATGGTCTATCTTCCTCGAACCCCGCAACTACTGCCCCGTCACCATCGTCGGATAGGAACTGATATAGAATCGCTGTAACCGCACCACCGTCTTGGGCATTATTGAGGACCTCGTCGTATTTCGACTTAACCGCATAGATTGCTTTATGGACTCCAATTGGGGCCTCTTCCTCAGTTCTGGTTCTTCCAAAAATCCCCTCCTCCATCTCTGCGATATCAAATGACGCTACTGGGCAGTTCCAGTAACATAACTGGCAGGAAATACAGAGACCAACAAGTTTTGGAGTTCCATCTATAATCTTAACCGTGTTCACGGGGCATACGGCGTCACATCCCCCACAAGTGACACATGTTTTCTTCCTGATGACCTCGGCCACAAGGTTACCGAAGATCTTAGGTCTTTCGCTCAAAGGAGATCAGAGAGGGATTACAATGTAAATATAAAAACGTGCTCCTTATCGTTTCGAAAAAGCGTTATAACTAATAGCATTGCCCAGGCTTCAAATATCCGCCTTAATAGTTGCTTGCATTGAGCTCGTACAATTCAGATGGTTATAAAGTTCGAATAAATTTCTAGATTAGCCTATCCCCAAATGAAGGAAGTGAAAAATTTCAGATAACCTAGACCTATTAATATAGGCTAAATTTTCTTTCGCGCGCGAATCAAATATATAGTCTATTCAGATACTGCTTCTATCCATGAACAGAGAATGGGCCGTTTTGAACGGTCGACATTACATCATTTATTAATTTATTCAGATAATGTTGTTTAGAGAATAGGTAGACCGATCAGATTTGTTTAACTCCAGCGAGATCAGGCGGCTCATCAAAGAGAGACAGCTCATCACCGGGTACATCGACCTAGAGATTCAGCTCCAGCCTACAGGTTTTGATCTCAGTCTTAGAGCAGTCCAAAGATACAAGGGAGGGGGAAAAGTTGATTTTTCTAACCTGGAGAGGGAGATTGCCCGCAAAGAGCTTCTGGAGCCAGACACGGATGACTGGTATAACCTGGAGGTGGGCTGCTATACTATCGTCTACAACGAGGTTGTGAAGATCCCCCTTGATGTCGTTGCCATGGCCCGGAGCAGAAGTACCCTGTTGCGGAATGGGGCTACGGTGCAAACCGCGATCTGGGATCCCGGATACCAAGGCAGGAGCAGCAGTCTGCTTGTCGTAAGCAACCCCAACGGGATAAGGCTCAAGAGAGATGCTCGGCTGACCCAGCTCGTCTTCTTCGGGACTGATAAGGTTCAAAGGGGATATGATGGGATCTATCAAGGTGAGAGGATGACCCGTTAAGGGTTTAGGCGTATGTGTTAGGAAGAAACGCTCTCCCACCACATATAGATAAAAAGCAAGGAGCTCTGGGGTGTAAACATTATACCTTCTGAATCACCACTGGAATATTCACAGACTACATGGCTCCTAATCGTTCCTGCATGATCATCAGGATGATTGAGGTGAAGCCTAACAGGACCCACTTCAAAGAGTCATTATAGATAAGTAACTAGGACTATACTCGCGCTCTTTCTGCCCATGCAGCAATCGTGAGTAAAAAGAGCTCTGTAAAAGGTTTAGGTATAGGAGGTGATGCTCGCGTCGGTTCTAGACATCCAGTCCTTATCTTATGCTTTTTAAATGCCATCCTCTATGTCTTCTTGATTTACATGTCCAAACCTAAGAGCATTTTCATATCCATAGACATGGAGGGGATAAGTGGCATCGTCGACTGGAATCAGGTCGGGGGAAATACCGGTGAATACACCTATGGCCGAAAGCTTATGGTAGGCGACCTAAACGCCGCCATTGAAGGAGCCTTCGCCGCTGGGGCTGAGGAGGTTGTGGTCTCCGACGCCCACGGAGGGATGAAAAATCTTCAACCTATGGAAGTCCACAGTGACGCGCATCTCATCCGTGGTTCCCCAAAACCTGGTGCAATGATGGAAGGAATAGACAACCATTATGATGCGGCCCTCTATGTTGGCTACCATGCCATGAAGGGTACAGAGAAGGCCATTCTTGCCCACACTATATCAGGGAGAAGCGTGAACGGAGTCTGGATCAATGGAAAGGAAACCGGGGAGTTTGGTCTCAACTCTGCTCTTGCCGGATGTTATGGAGTTCCCTCTGTATTTGTCTCAGGAGATGCGGCTGTCGCAGAGGAGGTGAAGAGCTTCGTTCCCAATATTACCACTGCAGTAGTTAAATGGGCGGTTGGTAGGAGGGCAGCTAAGTGCCTTCATCCAAAGAAAGCCCATACCCTAATTAAAAAGAAAGTTACTCATGCCCTAGCAAATATTGAGCACGTGGATCCCTACAAAATAGATGAGCCTTTAGAATTTATGCTCAAATTCGAGAGCTCCGTAGTAGGAGATATTGTTGCATTATTGCCCTATATTGAACGGATTGACGGACGGACGGTAAAGGCTGTCTTTGACGATTATCCTACCGCTATCAAAGCATTGAGAGGGGCAATATATCTCGGCGGCGTTACTGCGAGGAAATAATACCCATTTCTCCCTTTTATTTATCATTTAAAACACACAAACATTCAGCTTTAAGATCATTATCGATTCAATTTTAACGCGGTGCCTGTTAAATTCGTACTTGTTTCACATATCAAAAATAGAAGAGGTTAAACATGAGTCTGTGATGGGTATTCGGGAAGGTTCATGTCCAGTTTAAATCAACTTCCCCCGAACATCCAGGAGAAACTTAATAGACTGCAGCAGCTCCAGAGCACCCTCCAACAATTAATACTTCAAAAACAGAGGCTCGACCTCGAGAGAAACGAATCCGAGAGGGCATTAAAGCTTCTCGATGATGTCCCCTCTGACAAGAAAGTCTACAAGTCATCAGGGGCCATTCTTGTGGAGAAGGAGAAGGGGGATGTGGAGACGGAACTTAGGGAGCGCCTTGATTTTTTGGAGATGCGGGCTAAGGTCCTAACTAAACAGGAAGCTAACTCCCGAAAGAGGCTTAATGACCTCCAAGAGAGCCTCCAGCAGGACCTCAAACTAGGAGCCTGACCCCGGTTTCTGCCTTCGTAAGCCCCCTAACAGACCTTTCTGTTTACCAGCTCTAGCCCTTTTTATAGCCTCTCTCCTTGAATTGCCGCTCTGCCTAAGAATCGAGGTGTCCACACCAAGCTTTAGTATTCTGTTAAGGGCCTCGATAAGATCGGCAGTCCCCACGTAATCAATGGATTGAGTCGTTCCTGTAGGAACTAGGAGAGAGGTCCAAGGCACCTTATGCTTCATAGCCTCATCGAGGAGCACTGCGTTCAGACCAGATATCCCCCCCTCGCTAGTTGGCCTGACGCCGACTTGGATTAAGTCCTTCATAGGGAGACTGAACCCTAAGATAGGGCGCGTCCCCTTCGGAGTCGCGAAAGGCATTCCCTCGATGGATATAATCTCCTTCACCCCTTTCTCCCTGAGCCATTCCATCAACCCGATACCTATGGGCCAAGCATTCTCAGCATGGATTAGGGCATCCGAAACTACTAGTAGCACATCATTCTTTTTGTTCCCGTATATCCTAAAAACTGGGATGGGTCTCCCCTCAACGAGCAGGAACATGGGAGGAATTAGGTGGGATTTTAACTGAGCCCTCTCAATGAAACCCTTCTCACTAGCAATATACATCAAAGCGGTGTTCCCTATAAAACCGGCCCCCGCAAACCCAGTTACCACGACAGGGCTGCCCTTTTTCATTGGGCCTATCTCCACGATATCGACGTTACTTGACATGCCTAGAACTTAGGATAGAATCCATCCGCTTGGTTTAAAAATCACCCGACCACGCTCTCCTTATGATAGGCTTTCCCAATAATCCTGACAGTAAATTATCTGGATTCTCCTTTGAGAGTCTAAGGGAGCTTCTGATCGGTAAGATCCTACTGCTGTGTCACCACAACGCCGATCCTGACGCCATCTGCTCAGCATTCGGAGTTCAGATGTTAATTAGATCCATCGAACCCTTCTCGGATGCTAGGATCTTTCTCCCTGGGGGAGCCAGCAGCCTTACTCGAAGGATCATGGATGCCCTAGGTATCCAAGTGCAAAACGAGGCCTTTATTGACGACTATGATACCCTCGTGATCTTAGACACCGCGACTCCAATCCAGTTAGGCGATTGGGGAGAGAAACTATCAAAGTCCAGCGCCAAAAAGATAATTATCGATCATCACAGCAAGCATCCAACCATGATGAAAATTTCAAACTATTCCATGATCGACGAGTCCGCCACATCCACCTGCGAACTCGTGTATAATATTTACTCGGGTATGGGAGTTAAGCCGACACCAATAGTTGCTCGAGCTCTTCTACTGGGGATCGTTTACGACTCCAGACACTTCTTCATTGCCACTCCGAATACACTAAATGCTGCTTCTGCTCTCCTGGAGATCGATGGATCAATCCCTGAGATCTTTTCAATGCTTCGAAGTGAGCGAAAACGCTCTGAGAGGATAGCCCGCATAAAGGCAGCTCAAAGGATTAAGTTCCACGACACCAGGGGTTGGATCCTGGCCGCCTCCCGGCTTAGCTCATTCCACGCATCTTCAGCAAGGGCGCTTATTGGGTTGGGTGCTGATGCTTCAGTTGTCGCCGGGAGTGAGAAAGGTAATCTTAAAGCAAGTCTCAGGTCCACGGATTTATTCTACCAGGGGAGTCACATCCATCTAGGTGAGTTAGCCCAGACCCTTGGTGCGGAGTTCGACGGGTCAGGTAGTGGACATCCTACTGCAGCTGGCATAAACTGCAAGGGGGACGTCAATCTCTTTCTTGAGAGAGCTATCTTTATGCTCTCCGAGCTGCTTCAACAAGTATCAAAAAATCACCGGTAAAAGAAACCCGCCCGCGAAAAGGCCTAATAATATGGTTGGGTTTTTTTTAGTCTTAGGCATCTATCCCTAAAAGATTCTCCACCGAATCACCCACGACCTCATCCTTCTGCACTTTTGTAATGCCCGCGAAGCGGATACTGTCCAACATAAGCTCTATGTAATTACCTGCCTTCTCGAACCTGCTTCTATGGCCACCATTGGAGGACTCTGAGCCATATATCACCTTCTCAGAACCTATAGCCTTAACCGCCTGCTTAATGGCGACGGGGTTTGAATAACACATCTCTAAGTAAATGTTATTGTTTTTCACAGCCATCTTGGTGCTAAAAAGCTCCAAGTCGAAACATGTACCTCCGCCCATGTGAAGGATACCCAGTTTTACCTCGGGGAAGCTGTTTGCGATGTCTACGATATATGGGTTGTTCGGGATATTGTGGCCATAGTAGACAACCACAACAATCCCATACCTCTCAGAGAACTCCATCAGGGGATACATAAAATGTGCCGCTGCGTGCTGATGGCTCATCTTGATGCTCCTCCAGCCGTAATCCTTTAGGTATCTTTCGATCTCCTCGAGACCGACCTCTTAGTATCGTGGATTAAACAAAACAAATGGAATGAATCTCCCTGGGAATGATTTGTTAGCTTCAGCCACAAACTTGTTGCAATCGTCGGGTTCTTGGCTGCCCCGGATACAAATACCACCGCCACATAAACGTTTGCTGCATCCATGCTTTAGACCAGCAATTTTTACGGGATCCCTGCCCTTTGATATGTAACAATAAGCGTCAATAAAGAGCATGTACTAAATCCCCGTTTCGTTGGTTATATTGTTGCTACGTGACCGGATTCACGGCACAACCCATGTTTTTGAAGGAGATTCATTTTCACTAAGGCGTATGATCTAGGCCAAGAAGAAAAAGAGTCACGGAAAACCTGCATTTATATTGTTAAAAGACTCTAGTCAGAGGAGCCTAAAGACACTATTGTTATAAATATAATAGTCAGCGCTACCATTTTAGACGGAAATAGATTCTGGAAAGGGTCAAGCCATTGGGTATTATTGAGGTAAAAGATCTCCGGTATACATATCCTAACAACAAGTCCTCTGCATTAAAGGGGGTAAACCTCTCTATTAACGAGGGGGAGTTCATACTCCTGACGGGGCCCAGCGGATGCGGGAAGACCACGTTTAGCAGGTGCCTTAATGGGCTCATTCCTCACTTCTACAGCGGCGACCTCAATGGATCAGTCACTGTGAATGGCCTTAACGTGCTGGATCATGCCACATCTAAGCTAGCCCCTAATGTAGGGCTAATTTTCCAAAATCCAGACAATCAGATCTTTGCACTCACCGTTGAGAAGGATGTTGCCTTCGGCCTAGAGAACCTGGGCATTCCCAAAGAACAGATGATGAGGGATATCAGCTGGGCCCTTAAAGCTACGGGTATCGACCACCTTAGGAACAGAGGCACCCACGAGCTTTCCGGGGGACAGAAGCAGCGACTTGCTATTGCTTCTATCCTTGCTATGAGGCCTAAGATACTAGTTCTAGACGAGCCTACATCATTTCTCGATCCCATTGGCGCTGAGAAACTCTTTGAGGTCCTAGAAACCCTGAACATAGATCACAGAATAACGATCATTTTAATCGAACATAGGGTTGATATTGCAGCAAAATATGCCAATAAAGTTGTGGTCTTCGGGAACGGGGGGATAGTAAACATAGGATCCCCGGAAGATATCTTCCTTAGTGAAGATACGAGGCTGGCGGGAGTTGGGATTCCAAAACTCGTAGAGCTCACCAAAAAACTCAGGAGCCGGGGAATATCGATCCCTGAGACACCGCTGTCCCTAGAAGCCTTCATCCAGCAGATCAATCCCTTAATGGGGAAAGCGAGGGCCAAATCTAAGAATGTCATATCCCCTGGCTTTGAGGAATTTATAACGAAGCACCACTCGAGCCCACTAATTAAAATTGAGAGGCTCTCGTTTGCTTATCCCAGCGGGGTCAAAGCGCTTAGGGGTATCTCCCTAACAATCCATAAAGGAGAGTTTGTAGCGATCATGGGGGAGAACGGCGCTGGGAAGACCACCCTGGTTAAACATCTCAACGGCCTTTTGAGGCCCCATGATGGGAGAATTGCCTTTAATGGCGCCGATATTGCAAATCTCAGCGTCGCGGCGCTGGCCAGAAAGATCGGCCTAGTCTTCCAGAATCCTGACGACCAGCTTTTCTCCGAGACTGTTGAGACGGAGATTAGCTTCGCCCTAAATAACTTCGGATTCAAGAAGAATGAGGTTGAAACGAGGGTGGAATGGGCCCTTAATCTCCTTAACATCAAAAAATATTGTAAATCCAGCCCCTTTCTCCTAAGTGGGGGGGAGAGGAAGAGGGTCGCATTGGCCTCTGTACTTGCATGGGATCCCGATGTTGTGGTCCTCGATGAGCCTACGATAGGTCAGGACTACCGACAGAAGGAGAGGCTCAGACATTTTCTTGAGCAACTTAGGATCCAGGGGAAGACGATTATTATAGTGACTCACGATGTTGAGTTCGTAGCTGATATAGAGCCCCGCATTATCCTCATGGCAGAGGGAGGGATAATCGGAGACGGTACCACCAAAGAAATTATGACCAACGTTACGGCCATGAGCAAAGCATCTGTAGCTCCCCCTATGATCACTAAAGTCTTTTCCAAGCTATCTGAATACGGCCTCCCACGTGATGTAGTTGACGTTGATGAGGCCGCCAAGCTATTAATTCATCTCACGGAGGGGTCGAATTGAGCCTGCTGGAGAGACTCCGTTTCAGTAGAGTAAATTCTCCCATCCACGAGATTGACCCCCGAGTGAAGTTCCTCCTAACTATGGTGATTTTTGTCTCCGCTATTCTATTCACCCGGCTTCTGCCCCTCCTGTTCATCTTGCTAATCCAGGTCCCCATTGTCTTCATCGGAAAGATCCAAAGGGAGTGGGCCCAGAGCTTGAAAGGAGGTCTATTCCTGGCAATCATTATCCTGACGACTAATCTGGTCTCTCTTTACTATTTCAACAACAGGACCCTCACCACTGAGAATCTGGAGTACGGTCTCGCCATCACTGTCCGCTTTCTAGTGCTTATTACCTCTTTCTCCATCTTCTTCCTTACTACCTCCCCAGACAAGCTAAGCCTTGCACTTGAGAAAGCACGGATTCCATTTGAGTTCAACTTCGCGTTCATTACAGCGATCCGGTTCGTCCCTGTTCTCGCAGACGAGGCCCAATCTATTATTGACGCCCAGAGGTCTAGAGGGCTTGAGCTCGACAAAGGAAACTTGTTTGGGAGGATAAAGAATTATATTCCCATATTGCTCCCGCTAATAATCAACTCCATCAGACGGAGCCTTGAGCTGGCCGAGGCCATGGAGTCTCGGGCATTTGGGGCAACCAGAAAAAGAACGAATCTCTACGAGCTTAAGATGATTGGAAAGGACTATGCCGCTCTGGGTATAGTGCTCTTGGCACTTGCCTTGGCACTATATATTAAATACGTGTTTCCACCACTTGGACCGTTATTTCCCCCTAGTACCATAATATAGCGTCCTTAGGATCCACCTAACCCGTAATGTATAAATAATTACTATATAGGTTTACCCAGAATCACTATATAGAATAAAGGTAGAGTCAGATTGGAGCCACGAAAAGTTCAGAAAGTAGGGTACTCAACTCTCTCGGTCTCCCTACCCATAAAATGGACTAAGAAAGTAGGCATTCAGAAGGGCGATCTCGTCTTCATCTCAGAGGAGAGCGATGGCGCTATAAGGATGACCGCTCAGAAACGGAAGATCGCGGATGATGTTGAATACGTTGTCGACGTAGACCAGTGTGATAACACCAAGGTTCTCGAGCGCGTCATCGTCGGTAATTACGTCCTGGGAAGGAGTCTCATCAGGGTGGAATCAAATCAAAGGCTAAAGCGGAAGCAGATTGAGAGCATTCGGAAAGTCACTCATCGTTTGTTAGGCATCGGAATCATAGAAGAATCCGAGCACCACCTCCTGCTACAGTGCTCCATAGACCCCAAGAACTTTCCATTGGAAACCATAGTGGATCGACTCTATAAACTCACATCTATCATGTTCAAAGAAACCCTAGACAGTATCGTCAACGGCGATGTAGAACTTGCAAAGGACGCAATCACCAGAGAATATGAGGCAGATACCATTTACTGGCTCCTAGTCCGCATCCTTAGCTTGGCGCAGCAGTCCAGATCTGTCTCTGAGAGTATAGGAATCGTGGATTCTATGGATATCGTCCAGTATAGCATTATTGCATGGTACCTGGAGATGATCTGCGACCGAGTGAATCATATTGCCTCTAGCGTTATAAGACTCCAGGATATCTGTAAATGGAATAAAATCGACCTTATTGAACGGGTGAGCCATATCGGTTTCATCACATTCAACATGTTTGATAGGGCCTTCTCGAGTATCTTTGATGGCAACCTAACTACCGCGAGCGATGCGGTGGACATGTACGACACTATAGAGCATAAGGAGAGTACATTGATGAAGCGACTTCAGAACGGGAGCCGCTTAGAACTCAGCGGGATAGTGAGCGAGATCTTATGGGACCTGGATATCATAGCAGAGCACAGTTCTGCCATAGCCGAGATCGCTATTGACATCATTCTCAAAGGGGAGAACAATTATTGCCATGCAAAAAAAGTCTTGACTGCTAAGTAATGGGCATCATAACCGTTAAGACAATTTTCTCGCTTCAATAGTTGAAAGGTGAAGGTCAATAAAAAAATCTCTCCAACGTTGTTAATAATTGTTTTGAAGTTATTGTATATACTAGTATATAGTAGGCCTATAAAAAATTCGGTTTTCCTCTCTCCTCTGAGATAATGAAAAATAGGGTTAGCGTATCTTTGAGATCGTTGGATATGAGTATCGTCAAGAAAGTATCGTCGTGGTTCCTCACAGAAATTGATGGTGTCATCCAATCCATAGATGACTCCGAGATAGAGACCATAATCAACACGTTGCTGAGTCATAAAGACTATAAGATCCTGCTGATTGGCTCCGGGCGAAGCGGATTTGTGGGACGGGCTTTCGCCTTGCGTTTAATGCATCTGGGATTCAATGTCTACGTAAGCGGGGAGACGATAACACCAGCTCTAACAGGAGAAGACTTGGTTGTGGCATTGTCTGGATCAGGCACCACCACAACCGTAGTGGCTCAGGCTGAGGTCGCGGAAAGTATTGGCTCAAAGGTCATTGCAGTCACTTCCCATCTTGATTCTCCTCTCGCAAGCATTGCCCATAAAGTGGTTCAGGTAAAGGGGAGGACAAAGATAGATCAGATATTCGATTACGACCGGAGTCAGATTACGGGGGAGCACAACAACGCCCCCCTGGGGACGATGTTTGAGCTCAGCTGCATGATCTTCCTGGACTCGATTATAGCCGAGCTGATACAGAGGCTAGGGGTCTCGGAGGTCGACCTCAGAAAGAGACACGCTAACGCGGAATAGCACCTTTTTATTGGTTTAATATATAATGAACATGTCTAATCCGATCGAGTAAAAAAATAAGTTTGTACAACTTTCAAAGAATGATGAAATACTCAGGTAAAGTTAATGATATTTTATTGCATAAAAGATTAAGTCATTAGTCACAAATGTACACGCTTTGATAACTAGAAATAACTTGAAAAGATATTGCTGACGCTGAATTTTTTGGAGCAATCGGGTAAAACTAGTGCGTTGACTGTTTTTTCCCTAGCCTTTCTTTAGGGTTATGGTTATGGTGCTTACGTTCCGCTTCTGGCCTTCTTGATTCTCAAGTTCTTCTGTGCCAATTTCTATGTTGTCGACTGTGAGGTCGTTCAAGAATCTGTTCTTTGTGACTTCAGCTACGTCAACTGCGGAGCTTATAGCACGTCCCCTGGCCTTCAAATGTACTGTGCTCCCGTCACCCTGAAGAGAACTTAGGACCGCGAGACAGTAGTTCATGATAGGCTTATTCCCGATATAGACGATGTTCCTGTCGGACATTGCAGAGTTTCCTGCGAAGGCTGACCTATTAAAACCTTCGGTGGAATGAAGTTATTGCTTTTTAACTTGTTTTTATTGAATGGCAGTTAGCTAAAGGTATGGATTACATTATAGAAGAGCTAGCAACACGGGTATCTGTTTCTAAAAAGTTGGTGAACGCGTGAAATGGAAGGAGAGTACAGGGAAACGCCCAAGAAAAATCTCGGAATCGATCAAGTTAAACCACTTATCAGAAAAATTATTATTGTATTAACGGGAGGGTAGATATTGAATAAGGTGATTTTCAAATGACTGAAAAAAAGCAGCTTCCAAAGAGAATAATATCAATTCCTGGGCCTAAGACTCAATCATGGATTAAACGGTATTATGATGTTTTTGGAAGCCACTCTAATATATCAATAGAGAGTGCAGAAGGGTGCACTTTTCAAGATGTTGATGGAAATAGATTTCTTGTTCTAGCAAATTCAACAGATATAGCGGGATATTCTAACCACAAGATACTTGGAGCTGCAGAAAAACAGTTGAAAAAAAACATTTCCCGGGCAGCTGGTTCACCTATCTTAATCGAGTTTACAGAAAAACTACTCAGTAAAGTTCCTAAAGCACTACGTACCGGGAGAGTCAACTTTACTTCAAGTGGAACTGAAACTGTTGAGTTGGCCATATCGTTGGCTAGAGCCTATACCGGAAGGCCGATAATTATTAGCTACCACGATTCACATCACGGTTTCATAGGAACGCCCTATCAAGTAAGNGGTGATCCAAGGATTAAGAGTACNTGGCCAGCTAAAATATCNGATATTNTTCATATACCTTATCCAAAATGTTACCGCTGTCCCTTTAAACTACATNNCTCAGANTGTGATCTGTTATGTCTAGATTATTTACATAACACCTTAGAGACTGTCGTCCTACCTGATCAGGTCGCTGCCCTGCTGTTCGAGCCGATACTTGTGAATGGAGGCATGTATGTACCCCCAAAGAAGTACATGGAAGGAATTGTGAAATTGTGCAGGGATAACGGCATTTTACTGATAATGGATGAGGTTTATACAGGTATTGGAAAAAGCGGAAAATTCCTTACAATGGAACACTGGAATATCACCCCTGAAATATTGTGCATTGGAAAAGCCATTGGGGGCGGATTTCCATTATCGGCCGTAGTGACAAAACGAGAGGTCACTGATGAAACCTTTGGGGGCGTCAGATTCACAGGGACTTTCTCAGGTAACTTAGTTGCGTGTTCAACTGGGCTTGCCACATTAAATTACCTAGAGGAGAAACAGCTGGATGTGAATGCTATGGAAGTTGGGAATTATTTAATGGAATCATTAAAGGATATTAGCGAGGAAAAAAAACGCATAGGGGATATCAGAGGTATGGGGTTGTTAATAGGAATAGATTTGGTTGAGGATAAAGATAGTAAGGTAGCGGATGGTTCATATGCAACTATTATTGAGAAGAAAGCTCTTGAAAACGGTTTGATCATCCGAAGGGTTGGTCGATATAGAAACGTATTGGCGTTAACCCCCCCATTGATATTAAATAAGACCCAAGCGGATGAAGCGTTGGCTATATTTGCCAAAATAATAGATTAATGTGGGTTTTAAATAACCCCTAATATTAGTTTTTTTCTAGTCCTCTCAGGTTTAACTTAGAACTTACACACTACAAACACTCTAAGAATTATTCAACTTTTACCTATTCAGAAAAGCATTAAAAAACGTCTAAAATTACTACATCATTCTCTAAAGTTCCTTATAACCTTACAAGCACGTTTTTTCTGCGTTAACATGATAAAGTTAGATGTGTTAACGCTCGAAGGTGTAGGATTGTAATAATGGCTGAGAGCCGATGAGGGAATAGTGGGAATAATAGGAGACGGGTTTCTTCGGGGAACTGGTAGAAATTTTAAATATTTTTTTTAGGGCGTGTTGGGCATCTTTGTTTTTTCAACAATGATCAGATATAAACAATTATTACATGGACGAAAAAGGGAATGATATTTCTAAGGAGTATTACTCGTGTTGACGCCTATTCCTCTAGGCTCATAGATTTTTGCATTTTCTCGTCATAAAGTTTAGTCCATGTATAATTACATATTTGGTACCAAAAAACTCATGACCTACGTCGTTTATTCGATACACAGAAGAAAAAAGATTACCATATTCAGATTTTGTAATTTACGCGCGCGCCTTTCTATATCTTTTGCCTGCGTTCCCTGTAGCAGTATGGACAAACAGTTCCCCTTTTTCTTTTATCCGGGGTAGCTTCCCATTCATGTTCTCGGCGGCACTTCCACCAGACTTTCCTGCTGCTTCCTGGAGTAACCTGATCCGGCTTCAAATCCCCGTTCCCATTTAGATGCAACTTAGCCAATTCGGGATATTTTGCAGCGAGATTGTGATCTGGAGAAGATTCAACTCAGATAAATTATGGTGCTACGGCATAAATGACCTGATTATCCAACTATGTGCGAGCGCGACAACTATAATTTATTAATCTTTTGCGTGTGAATTCCCCCTTTTTTGGAGTGAACAGATTAAAACCATTTAGTTGAAGGTTCATAATTAACCTAATTCATTCGCATCAGAAAATAATAAGTTAATCTGAATTGGTTAAACGTGAAAAGGATAATAAACTATTGGGGTGTAGTAATCCACACCTAATGTAAAAATATTCTTAAATTGAAAGGTGAAAAAAATGGATAAAATATCTAAAACCTTGGAGCAGCTTAAGGGTGAACATGTTGAACGAATTGTCAAAGTATTGAGGCAGCCGACTATATTCAACGATTACCCAAATATCCGAAAATGCGCTGAAATTTATGTAGACTACCTAAAAAAGGCAGGGATGAAAGAGGTTTCCCTCATTGAAACAGATGGAAGCCCCCTGGTTTATGGTGAGCACTATTGTGGGGCAGCCAAAACTGTCTTGGTCTATAACTTCTTCGACATGTTACCGAAGAAAGACGAGGATCAGGTCTTCGAGTCAGAAGTAAAGGACATAGAGCCTTTTGGAAGGTGTGTAACGGGTAGGAGCATGGGTATGAAGGGGAGTGGCGTTGCGTTCATAAATGCCATTGAGGGTTGTCTTAAGGCAGAGGGAAAGTTGCCTGTTAACTTGAAGATAATCGCGGAAGGTGAAGAGATGTATGGCAGTCCTCATCTTCCTTGGTTTATTGAGAATCATCCGGACAAGTTGGAGGATGTTGATGCGTTATATGTTCCTTCGATGAGGCAGAACTCGGAGGGGAATGTTGCTGCTATTCAGTTGGGTGGTAAGGGCTTTGTGGGTTATGAACTAATTTGTCATGGTGCTAAGTGGGGCAGAGGTCCGAAGGAACATGATATTCATAGCAGTACAAAGGCCATAATAGATAGTCCTATGTGGAGGCTGGTTGAAGCTATAAACACCTTTGTGGGTGACAGTGGAAACGAGATTCTTATCGACGGCTTTTTCGATGATGTGAGGCCTGTGACTGCTGAGGAACAAAAATACTTGGATATTATGGCGGAGTCCTTCAGCGGAGATGCCTTAAAAAAGAGGATGGGTGCGGATGTCTTTTATAAAGACGCCGTAGGAAAGAATATCCTCAGACAAAATCTCTTTGAACCAACCCTTAACATCGAGGGAATGCCATA
>PBSW01000017.1 GCA_002726865.1 Candidatus Bathyarchaeota archaeon | reverse complement strand
TCTGACCGGGACTTATTCAGGAGGAGGCTCACGGGTATCGAGGGTAAGTTCACGGAGGGCTATTTCAGGCAATTATTCGGTTTGATCCCTGAGAAGCTTCGACCCGGGAAGAGGAAGAAGTTCAGGGCCTATGATGGCACGAATAACATCTTCAACCTGTGCTATGAGGTGTTAAAATGGAGGGTTCACAGAGCGGTCGTTCGTTTACCCCGTCGTCGCCCGTTAAATGTGTGTGTGTGGGGGGGTTAAAATTAAACCCCTACACATACAACTACGTGCTTAATATTAGACTACTTTAGAATCTGATTTATCCTAACATAGATCTTGTCTGCATACCTTGCACGAACTCTAATCGTATAAACGCCAGTTCCAAAAGCATAATCGGTAGAACCCACAAGCTTTCCCTGTGCAGACGTTTGAAAAAATAGCGAAGCATCGCCATTTCTAATATCGTCTTGTGTTATGATTCCCTCGTAAATTCTTATCCGCGACCGCGCAGAACTGGAAGAAGAGGCAGACCACCAATCTACCATCCATAACCCCATTTCATTGTTAATTGTGAAAGTTTCAAACACGTCTATTGTTTCTGTGGTGATATCTTCATCATGTATAAGAAGCGTTCTTTCCCAATGCCCAGAAAATTTTCCCGGTAGTCCAATCTCTCCTTGATCCCCCTTTAAACCCCTAGACCCTTGTAATCCGGCTAAACCAGTTTCTCCCCGTAACCCTTGGTCTCCTGGTATCCCTTGAGCTCCTTGGTCTCCTGGTATCCCTTGTGTACCCTGAGCTCCTTCAGGACCACGTAACGCATCCTGAATCATTGGGATACTCATAATAAGTCCAGAAACAACGAGAATTGCAATTATAGCCGAAATAAGCGAAGTAACACCAATGGTTTTCCAATCAATATCCGACATGAATAATAGTTACATTACTCATTTCTTAAAACTTGAGTGATAGGCTTTCATCTACATCTTTAAAGACTAAAACATATTTTTCCATACGCGCTCTATGTTTTCATCGAAACCTTTGTTTTTTCTCTTTGCCGTTTTCTGATTCCCCTTATGTAAGCGATCTGTCCTTTATGATGAGCAATCTCAGATAGATGAGAGAATAACCCGATCTTACGTTTTACCCTTCGTCCCCATAGATCTATTTCAACTTCTAGATCTGATGATGATAAACCATCCAAACCTCCTATGACCGCTTTTTTTCCGTTCTCTAGATCACTAAAGAGTTTTTTAGACGAATGAAGTGTTCCCTCGTAATTCTTTGGCCAATTATTAGGTAGATAATTTGGGTCTCCCTTCATTCTACTTGGTAACGAGACATTGCATATCCTAGAAATATGTGTGAGTATCCCCCGAATGGTATTAGCTTCTTCAGTTGGTTGCCAGTCTAATTCGTCTTCAGTTATATCTGAAATAGTGTTCTCAAATAGTTTGAATACATACTCAACATGCTCTTTCATTACTTGAAAATCCGCGCCACACGCATAATGGACCGCCATCCCTAGAAGTTGTGAAATGATCTATTTATCATTTCATGCGTGAATAAAAAATGACTCACCAAAGTGAGCATGCCCGTAAACACTCATATCCTAAGGCCTGTAATTAAAACTACCAAACTTCGCTAACATATCTCCCGCAAATGGGATGTCACTGCTTTGCTTTTCTGTCCAGATATCCCACGATCTTGCCCTCACTAGCAAGAGCAAAACTGGGGCTGTCACCTTCCCCAATTCGCTCAATACAAAAACCGTGTTCCAGTGTTCTTAGATGCCAATCAAGGACCTTGGCATCAATACCCAACTCTTTCTCGAACTCCCCAATTGTGGTGAGTCCTTTCTCCATGAGTCTGAGGATGTCCCTTCTAATATGGTGCTGGATGGCCCGCATGTATCGCCTGTGCCTATCCTTTGTGTCCTCCATGGTATCGGAGAGAGTCCTGCTCTTCACTGGCATAGAACCACGTTAAGATGGGATATTCATTAAAGCCGCCTGTTTTTAAACTCTCCCTGTATGCAAGTTATGAGGGTCCCTAATGGGGTGTTGGGTGACCCTAAGCCCTTTAGGAGATAACCCGTCTATCCCTTTTCAGGATGAAGATCAATACCGTGGAGGGTCCTATAAAATCAGAGGATTTAGGGATCACCCTTTCCCATGAACATATGATAGCCAATTTCACAAACTGGTGGACTCCACCCCAGGAAACCTCGAAAATCCCATTTATTGATGCCGAGATTACCTTGGAAAACATCTCAGAGCTTCGTAGAAATAATGGGGTTATAAAAGACAATTACACGCTTGACGATGTTGATTTGGCCATCGAGGAGCTCAAGCCCTTCAAAAAAAGTGGGGGACAGAGCATCATTGAACTAACCCTTCCTGGCGCCGGAAGAGATGTGCTAGCCATGAAACGGATCTCAGAAGCTACAGGTATAGCAATAGTCTGTGGTACAGGCTGGTACGTTGAGAGCACGCATCCACCTTTAGTTAAGAAGAAGAGTGTTGAAGAATTAGCTGAGATAATGATAGAGGAACTAGTGGAAGGCATAGGTGACACCGGGATTAGAGCGGGCATCATAGGCGAGATCGGATGTAGCTATCCTTTTCATCCAGATGAGGCGAAGGTTTTGCAGGCAGTCGCCAGAGCCCAAACGGTCACTGGGGCGTGTGTCAGCATCCACTGCCCATCTGAGGAATGGAGACGAAGATATAAAAAATATCAGAGAGACGGTCAGAGATATCTGGATATCATCGAGAAAGAGGGGGGGAATCTAGAGAGGGTTATAATGCTACACATGGATCATTATAACAGGGAAAAGAAGCCACAGCTGGGGCTAAATGTCGAATACAATCGAAAAATATTGGAAAGGGGAGTGACCATTGCATATGACGCTTTTGGTAGATATCAACGATTCACCCCTGACGGTATGAGTTCGCCTACAGACAGAGAGAGGATAGCGGCGATCGTGGAGCTATGTGACCAAGGGTATGATGGAAAAATAGTAATATCCCAGGATGTATTCCTGAAGAAACACCTAACTCGATACGGTGGGCAGGGCTACGCATTTATTCTCGATTTCATCGTTCCTGCTCTCAAATTTTCTGAGGTATCGGATAAAGGGATAAGGAATATATTAGAGGAGAACCCAAAGCGACTTTTATCCTTCTAACATAGTGTGTGTGGGTGAATAATTATATCCGCTACTCCTCAATACCGGGGGTGTGTTTTTCCCACTACCTTCAGGAACCTGGACCGAAACGTTTCTGAGCCCCTTATTTCCGCATAGATATCATCATACTCTCGCATTAGATCACCAATTGTAGGGACCTGTTTAGGCGGATCATTGACCCCCAACTCGTTCTTGAGATAATCAAATATCGCGGAATTCCTTAACGCTGGACGTCCCATCATCACCCCGCTAACCCCCATCTTTATCAACGTTTGAACCATCTTAGGAGTCTCTATACTTCCATTGGCGACGACAGGGATTCCTCTTGCAGCCTCGACACACTCCGGATAAACCGAGTTATCTTCCTTCGCATCAGATCCTTGAGCCGCATGCTTGGCGTGGACAACAAAAAAGTCCGGATCCACACCTCTTAGATTGTTTAGATAGATCTTGTTCGCCTTTTCCTTTCTGTTCAGGCCGAGTCTAATCTTGACAGAGACCGGGTATCCATAATCTCTTATTAATGATACTAGTCGCGCCGTTTTCGCACCCCTTTTAACCATGGCTGCGCCCTTGCCTTGCCTGATGACGTCCCTGCTGGGGCAACTAAGATTCAGGTTGAACCCCTTAAAGCCATCGAAAGGCTTGAAATCAGTCAGGAAACGGTTCAGTTTTCCCTCGTTGCCGGACAGTATCTGGATCTGGACAGGAGTGGAGTCCCTTATCTTGATCTTTTCAAGGGAGCCTCGGTTCCTGTTCAGAAAGCTTTCCACGTGAGCCATCTCCGTGAATGTCAGGTCAGCGCCATGGTTATGGCAGAGGGTGCGGAACACGCTATCTGTGTAGCGTTCCAGGGGGGCGAGCATGAACTCGAGCAAGGCGTGAGATAGATCAACTCGATGAATAAAAATATGGATTAGTAAACGATTCCTTGGAAACAGCAAAAAAAGCTAATTTTTACCCAAGCATTAAGTTTAGATAAATCAACATTGATTTAATTTGTCCATTGATAAAGTTAAGGACCTAATTCGAGATTTCGCTCAGAATTCAAATTTTAATAAATCTTAAGCGGGACCAAAATCTAATGGAGAAGATATTATTTGACTCATTTAGCACTTTTATGAGAATCAGAATAATCTTGCCCATTATTTCCTAATGGTAGCGTCTATTACTGAAACGAAACTCATTGTACGTGCTGAGAATGCACAGGCTTTGATGATTTATATCGATAAGGTATATCTTAATGGCCTTTATTCCGTGGTTGATATTGAAATTTGCCGGGATATTCTTAACACCTATCCCTTTGTTAAGGAACTAGGTCCCAAACAAGAAAGCATTCCTGAGGTCTTAACTTCAGTTAATGATTATGTTAGAGATAGTTAAATGGGAAACTATCTCGATTATGTAAGAAAATTTACTTTGCCCGAGGAGCTTGTAGACGACCTTACAAGAAAAATAACGCGTGTGAATGCATCCATGTAGAAACTGCTTGGTTATATTTTCTATAATGTTCTCGGCCTCATCCTGACTTTGGGTTATTTAGTCCTTTTTCGTTAAGTGATCTGAAGCTGCCCTTAACGTTGTATACAAATTATGTTGCTCACTGTTTAGGGTTTTGTACCTATGACAGGTTGGATTGGCGATTAGACATCACGTAAAGGGAGGAAGTTTGAGAAAAGTTTACTGCGTTTTGCAGTGGTTTGGTTCCTGATGATCCCGGTCTTTTAGTATATCCTTTCTATTATTTTGGTCGGCGGATCAGAGGAAAGAATCCTACCTTGGATCTCACAGAAGATACCTTGAGTTCTTCAACACCTTATATTACCAAACCGGTAATTTTCCAGTTACTTTCGATATTGTATCTCGTGAGATGAGCACATTTGAAGAGTGCTAAGGGCGGAGCTTGAAAAGACGATGTTGGTGTTTTAGTATGAATCTCTAAGATTCCATTTACCTGAGGGTATATTGTACCGCCCTAATTTTGTGTTACCTAAATATAAAATCAAGTTAAAAACAGTATTGCTTGAGTCTTATGGAATTTGGGTATTGCCTGAAAACCGAAAGACCAGTTAGAAGAAAATATGGGGAAGAAAAACAATTCCATACTGTAATTAATACGTGCACGTGCGATTGCTAAATGTGAAGTACTCCCGTTTATACATTTATCGAAAGGTGGAGTATAAGCATGGGTGAGAAGGTAATCGGTATTCTTGGTGGAATGGGCCCCGAGGCAACGGCAGAACTCTTCTACCGTATAGTGAATGCCACACCCGTGGAGAGAGACCAGGACCATCCCAGGACTATCATCTACAGCAACTCTAAAGTCCCCGACAGGACCTCTGCGATCACAAAGAATGGTGAGAGCCCTATGCCCGAGATGCTCATGGCAGCAAGAAGCCTGGAGAGAGCAGGNGCTGACTTNNTCATCATCCCTTGCAACACCGCTCACTTCTTCATCGATGACCTGAGAAAACTGCTCGGNATCCCGGTACTCCATATGATCGAACTGACNGTGAGNCACTTAACCAGTGAGTATCCGGATACAAGGTCTGTTGGGCTTATCGCAACGGATGGNACCATCAAGAGTGGAATATATGAGAAATTTGTTGNNATGGCTGGAATTGAGGTTCTGGTTCCAACGATCGAGCTCCAGCGCCGCGTGATGGATGCTATATACCGACATATCAAGAAGGGAGACTTGGACACAGGTCGGAGTTTAACATTGGATGTGACCCAGGACCTCTTAGGGCGTGATGTTGACCTTGTTATCTGCGGATGCACTGAGATTTCATTGGTCCTAAAGAATGGGGATATAGCGGTGCCTGTGGTTGATCCTTTGCAGATCCTGGCAGAAATAGCCGTTAGGGTTGGTAGAGGGGAGCTGGAGCCAAGAGTAGTCTAGGGAAACGCGCGCGGGCATTTCCAATGAAGTTCCTCTTCGGGATGACTCCTCCTCCCCTTGTGGTGGATAACCTAGAATTTTCCCAGATATCATGCACGTTCCAAGGTTTTCTTTGGAATATAAAAAAAGGACAGTGTCTATCTCTGCTCGTTCATAAAATCTTCTGAGCTGATTAGGAGGCCCTCATGGGTAAGAAAGATCTCCAAGATGGGGTGAGCAAGAGCTCAAATGTTGGCTGTCCATGAGTTTGAAAGGGATCATTATATAGTTGAAATCTGTGAAACTGAACTCTTCTCAGAGAAGGGTCTCTATGGATGTGAAAAGTCCAAGTGCCTCCTGACTTTAGGTTGTGGAGCGTTTAAGCGACGCCATCGATCAACTTTAAGACAACCCCCGAGGAGATTAGTTGGTCTTTCTTAATATTTAGGAATATTAGGACATTCGCGTTTTTCATGTCCGAGAAATCCTATAATATAGGGTTCTTCATCAGGATGGGTGGAAGTTACTGGAATGGATTTAATGGGTTCCCGGGTCATCCCATAAGTTTTCATGCGTACCTATTTTTTATAGTATTTAAATAGAGGGTTTTTTCTTATATATGGAATGCCATGAAATTTGTTCATCTTAAGACGTTGAGAGACCTTATTATGCTTGTAGCATCGTCTCCATCGATGAACGTTATACAGCATCTCCAGAATGGAGAGTTCCATCTATATTTCATCATCGGTGGCACGTTGAATGAAATTTTTCTGTATTTCGTGAGGGAGGCGGAGGCAATCGAAGGTAAATTCGTCACATATAACTCCTATACGGGGGAGATCGGATCCAGCGAAAAGGTGGCCAAGGAGCCAAATCAAAACTCATTCCCTCTTGTGGAGATTGAGAACCAGGATCTTTTACCTGATGACCTGCTCTCCAAGGTGAACAACCTTTGAACCTGAATTATTACATAATTGTAGTGTGATATATTTGACTGAAAAAATTGATATTAGTATTGAGAACGTTGTAGCATCTGCTTCGCTGGACCAGAAAATAGATCTACTAGCTATTATGAAAGTATTCAGGAACGTTGAGTACAGGCCGAAACAATTTCCAGGGCTCGTTTTCAGGTTAAAGAGACCGAAGACGGCTACACTTATCTTTGGTTCAGGGAAGATGGTCTGCACCGGTGCTAAGTCGGAAAAGATGGCCCGGAGCGCTGTAAATAAGGTCGTACGGGAGCTAAAAAGTGACGGGATTATCATTTTGAGTAAGCCCAGCATAGTGATCCAGAACATTGTAGCGTCTGCTAATCTCCATGGAAAAATCGACCTAGAGATGGCTGCAGATATCATGGACAATGTTATGTATGAGCCTGAGCAGTTCCCTGGTCTTATTTACAGGATGGGTATTCCCAAGGTGGTTATGCTTCTCTTCGCTAGCGGAAAGCTTGTCTGCACAGGAGCAAAACATGAAAATATGGTAAAGGAAGCAGTCTTTAAACTCCATGGCATCCTGGAGGAAGACGAGCTCCTCTACTATGATTAAATCATGGACGAGATTGAAAATTGCCCCAGAAAAACGATCTAGAGCGCAAGGCCATACAACTTGTGTTTGAGGCAGGTCCCGAAGGTTTACTTCAAAGCGACATGTGGAAGAGTCTAGGTGTGACTAGCCGTGAGGGGTCGAGGCTCGCTTTAAAGTTCGAGGAGAAGGGAGCTATTGAGCGAAGTAAAGTCCTAAACAAGGGGAGATGGACCTACAAGTTGTTCACAAAGATGAAACTTGTAACCATCAAATCTATCAAGAGTTGTCCTTGTATTGTATGTGAGGCCTTAAACAAGTGCTTTGATGGTGGCCAGGTCTCTCCTCTTACTTGTCAACTGTTAACTCTATGGATGAATCCAATCCCAGTTGAACAAGACGTCTAATTTATTAAGACGGGAAAAAATTGGAAGGCTGGAAAGAATATCTGAAATATATCATTTTCTTCGTGATCTTAGCCGGTTTAGCCCTTGGTGGTATGCAGTTCCTCAAGTCTAACCTGAAAACCAAGTATCCCATCATGGTTGTGGTCTCTCAGAGCATGGTCCCTACACTGGGGGTTGGGGATTTCATATTGGTGGAGAAAATAGATGACTTCGAGGCTGTGGTCGCTGAATCAATGCCCGAGGGAGAAATTCTAGTATTCCTAAGGTCTAGTTCAACTAACGAATATATTGTCCATAGGGCTGTGGATAAGTTTTTTTTGAATGGAGCATGGCAATATGTCACTAAAGGCGATAATAATAAGGTTCAAGATAGGCGATCAGTGAGCGAGACTAGAGTCGTGGGCAAGGTCATAGGTAGGATCCCTGTGCTGGGCTATTTCCCTTTGTTTATAAAGACTTCCAGAGGTTTCCTCCTTATTACCGGACTCATGGCGCTGGTGTTTTTCGCGGATTTTTTTTTGCCTGAAATGAGAATAAAAAAAGCTGGTGGACATTTCCCTTTTCTATCATTGATCCCCTTCCTCATTGCACCCCTTACACTCGCGTTATTTATGACGAGGCCTGACAACCACCTAGAATATGAGAGGTTTGCTCTGGCTGCGTGGTATATAGGCTGCCTGGTCGCGCCCCTCGCATTTGATGACGATGATATGGGGATGATGTTATGGTTGTATCATTTTGTACTGGTGATGATTCCCCTAATCAACGATATGGTCTGGTGGATGACTCAGATTACCCCTAGCAACTGGTGGCGTGTCTCCGGGAGCACGGTACCCCTTACCTGGTTATTCAGGGGGGAAACGCCTTTTTTCTTTGAGGCTTTTAACAGGATCACGCTTCTTTTGGTTCCGGGTTGCTTGTTGTTTTTTGTGATCACGGCTCTGAAGCGGAGGGGGGTATTTCCCCTAACCGAGATCAGCGCAAGGCTGCGTCGCTATCTCTGGTAGAAATTAACTAAGATCGGATGCTTTGTGGTTCGTGCCGCACCCGTTAGCATTTCATAATCTTTATCTTCTAAGAAGCGTATCTACGGCTTCTTGAAAAAATTCTCAAGTGCAGATAGTTTGTTGTAGGCATAATTAATTTCATCATGATTCGCGCGCGATAAGAGTAAATAACGCCGTTCCCAAATGGATCCTGTTTAACTTGGTCATTCGTGTTAACTATGATGCCGATGATAACCTTTCGATTGAAAAAGTCTCGGAAATATGTTTGAAATGCGGCGTTTGTTGCGTGGTGAAGGAGCACGCCTGCCACGCACAGCTTGACAGCCAATTCCATCCTCAATACACATACGTCTATGATTGTCTCGGTGCCGAATCACCTTCTTATAACCCAAATATATGGCTCTGTGTCTCTTGTCACAAATGTGAGGAGCTATGCCCCTATGGGGTCTCTCCGATCCGTTTTATAGAGTCTATGAAGGCCAAGGCATTTGAAGAGGGGCTGGCGCATCCGGTTATTTTTGGTGAGGTAACAAACGTGGTTTCCACTGCTTTCGCGTTTCCCCTTACAGCCTCTTCCAGGCGTCATCGCCAGCAGATGGGTCTGAGCCCTCTTGACGAATCGGGAGCAGATGACTTGAAAAAGATCGCTGATAAAACTGGGCTTTCAATTAAGATTCGTCAATATAGGGGGAAAAAACAGTAAAATATAGCTTCTTTAAAGGCTGCTTCTTACCAGTGAGGCTACCCCACATTGAAAAGGTCTCCGTTAGAGTGCTTGGGGAATTGGGGGTGGAGCTCCAGGAGACAAAGGGATTCAGCTGTTGCCCTGAGCCTGTGGGCTTTCTCTCTAACGATAAGTTTGCAGGTATGGTAATTGCCGCTCGGAATATCTCTCTTGCCGAAGAGGAAGGGCTCGATATAATCACCCTTTGCAACGGGTGTACATACTCCCTCAGACATGTTAATCATGCCCTGAAGGAGGACGAAGAGGCGAGGGAGAAGGTCAACGAGGTTCTCAGTGATACCAATCACCAGTTTAAAGGGACTGTGGAGGTTAAGCACTTTGCATCTGTGCTTGTGGATGACCTGGGACTACATCGGGTTACTGGCAAAATTGAGAGACCTCTAAAGGGTCTTACAGTTGCTGGTCATACTGGCTGTCACATTGTCAGCCCCCCTGAGATTATGGCATTCGACGACCCCTTCGATCCTCAGGTGCTAGACTCAATGGTTACTGCATTAGGCTCGGCACCTGCTAATTTTGATCTCAAAACTCTCTGTTGCGGCTGGACCCTTACCAATTACGGGGATAAAGACGGGGCGGACAAACTTCTCAGCGCCAAGCTCGAGGCTATGTACAACGCCAGGTCTGACTGCATCACCGTAATTTGCCCCCAGTGCTTCTATCAGTTCGACATGGGACAACTCCTTACCTCCCGAAGGCTTGGGCTCGAGTTCAAAGTGCCTGTCATGTTTTATCTTCAGCTCTTGGGTTTGGCTATGGGGTACACCTTTGAGGAAATAGGTCTCAAGCGCCACAGGACAATGTCATCCGGGTTCAAAGAAAAGATTCTGGAGGTCCTCAGATGAAGATCCCAACTGTCTGTATCTATTGTGGGACCGGCTGCAGGCTTTTCCTCATGATCCGAAACAGGAAGGTGGTAAAAGTCCTCCCCCATCAGGACGGCCCTGGAGAGGGGAAGCTCTGCATCAAGGGGTGGAGCGCCCACGAGTTTGTCCACCATCCAGACAGATTGAAGACTCCCTTAATTAGAGAAGAACATGGCTTTAGGGAGGCAACTTGGGAAGAAGCTCTCGAAAAGGTCTCAAATGAACTTAGGGAAGCCAGAGATAATCACGGGAGCGACTCTCTTGCATTCCTGTCGTCAGCGAAGGCCACCAACGAGGAGAACTATCTGATGCAGAAACTGGCCAGGGCAACTGTTGGGACCAATAATATTGACCATTGCGCTAGACTATGCCACGCTAGTACAGTTACAGGTCTAATATCCTCTTTTGGAAGCGGTGCAATGACCAACTCTCAGGAGGACATCGAGGAGGCCGACGTTATCTTCGTTATAGGGTCCAACACTTCTGAGCAGCATCCGCTCATCTCGAGACGAATGATTAGTGCAACGAAGAAGGGGACCAAGATCATAGTAGCGGACCCCCGAGAGATAGACCTAACAGCCCATGCCGTGCTCCACCTCAAGCATAGGCCTGGATCCGATGTAGCTCTCTTGAACGGGATGATGAGTGTGATCCTTGAAGAAGGCCTTCAAAACAATGATTTCATTGACGCCCGCACGGAAGGGTTTCAAGAATTTAGGAAGCGGGTTGAAGGCTACTCCCCTGAACGCATAGAGAGGATAACAGGGGTGCCCATGAAAGAGATTCAGGAGGCGGCAAGGCTGTTCGGGGAAGCTAATAAAGCCTCCATCTTTTTTGGCATGGGTATTACACAGCATATCACCGGCGTTGAAAATGTTCTCTCGACAACCAATCTAGCCATGCTAACAGGAAACGTGGGGAGACCCGGAACAGGTGTCAATCCTCTAAGAGGCCAGAATAACGTCCAAGGTGCATCTGACATTGGATGCCTCCCAAGTTACCTGCCGGGATATGTAAGAGTTAAGGGTGATGCAAGGAGGGAGCGATTCGAGGAGGTATGGGGCTGCACTCTACCAAGGAAAAATGGGCTCACCCTCATGGAGATGATTGACGAGTGCGGCGACGGTATCCACGCCATGTTCATTATGGGGGAGAATCCAATGCTTTCTGACCCAGACACCAATCACGTTAGAAAACAACTCAAGAAACTTGACTTCCTTTTAGTTTCTGAACTTTTCATGAGCGAAACTGCGGAACTTGCGGATGTGGTTCTTCCCGCAGCTAGTTTCGCAGAAAAAGACGGGACTTTTACAGCAACTGACAGGCGAATTCAGATGGTAAGGAAGGCTATTGATCCTGTTGGCGACAGTCGCCCCGATTGGGTGATAATCTCTGAAATATCTACGCGGTTGGGATTCCTGATGAACTACGGATCCACAACTGAGATCATGGATGAAATCGCGAGTTTGGGTGGTATATATGGAGGGATCAGCCATGAGAGGCTGCAGAAAGAGGACCTTCGATGGCCATGCCCCACTAAGAGTCACCCTGGGACCAGAATCCTTCATCGGGATGAGTTTAGCCGGGGGCTCGGAAAGTTCCATACTGTAGAATACAAGCCTCCTGCAGAGGCGCCAGACGAAGAATATCCATTCATATTAACTACAGGGAGACTTCTCCATCACTGGCACACTGGGACCATGACTAGGCGGTCTGAGACATTGACGGGACAGGGAAACGAGGCTTTTATGGAGATTAATCCATCTGATGCTGATAAGATTGGGTTAGGCAACGATGAACGTGTCTTGGTCTCAAGTAGACGGGGTAAAATATCCCTAAAAGCCATGGTTACAGAGAAAATACTAGAAGGCGTCGTTTTCATACCATTCCACTATGCTGAGGCTGCCGCTAACGTCCTTACGAACTCCGCGGTTGACCCTTTAGCGAAGATACCCGAACTCAAAATTTGTGCAGTAAAACTGGAGCGTGCCTGAACTTGCTCTGGTTTAGGACGATCTGGTCTTTTTCTCTAGGAATCTGCCCCGCATATCTCAGCCTCAAGGAGCTTGACGATTCCCATTACCTTGATTCTATCAAAGTGATCCTTTCTTAGCTTCATATTGCAGTAGGGACATGAGGTCAGCAGTATATCCGCATCTGTTGAGATCAATTTGTTCATCCTGAACTAATTTATCATTTTTCGCCTCTTTATTCTAAGATACTAGAAAGCATTAAAAATCGCCAGCGGTGAAAAAGAGGGGATTACAAACAATGGGTGAAAATAAGAACCCGGAGTTACACAAAATCGTGATAATTGGCCTTGGAACGGGTGGCCTCTATTCTTCAAGAGCTGCCACACGATTTAATCGGAAAGTCAAGGTCACGATTATAGAGAGGCGTGAATACGACATGTTCTCCCCCTGTGGGTTACCCTATGCGATTGGAGGGCTTGTCGAAAGCTTCGAAGATCTTAAACACAGTGTCCCTTCTACTAGGCGGCTCAAGAAATTACTTAGACACAACGCTATCTCCATTGACACGGAGGAAAAAAAGGTCCAGGTAGAGAATCTGGCAACTGGAGAAAAGAAATGGATTGACTATGATTCCCTTATCTTGTCCACAGGGAGCCAACCCCTTATCTTACCCATACCCGGGGCCAAAGAGTTATTGGGCCGCGGAGTACATGTGGTCACTAATCCTGAAAACGCGAAAGAGCTTAAAAACGTGGCTTGTAAATCCAAGAGAGCCGTGGTTGTAGGCGGAGGCGCTATAGGTCTAGAGATTGCCTTCGCTTTAAAAGAACTGGGATTAGATATCTACGTCACCAAAAGAAGTCCTCCCCCCTTCCCTCGGAACTTGGATCCAGATATGGGGAAGATTATCAGCGAAGCCCTGGACGCACACGGGCTACACATCCTCTTTGGGAAGGGGATCGACTCAGTTAACGGCACAGATCAAGTAGAGTCAGTAACAATTGCAGGCGAGACCATACCTACAGATATCGTGGTGATGGCAGTTGGCGTCAAGCCATTCTCTGCTCTTGGGGTGGATGCAGGTCTTGAAACCGAGAGAGGGGCTCTTCTAGTAGATGAAAGGATGGAAACCAGTGTCAAAGACGTCTACGCTATAGGAGATTGTGCCCAGTCGTTCAGCGGCATAGATGGAAAACCCTCATATATCGCCCTAGCCACGACCGCCTTCAAACAGGCGGCTGTTGCCGGCGTGAATGCTGCTGGAGGGAACATGGTCTTTGGTGGCAACATTGGCACTTTTGTTTCCTTCATCGGGAATTTGGAGGTCTCCACCACCGGGTATAACTCAGCTACTGCTGAGAGAAATGGCTTTAAGGTGATAACTGGCAGGGCGAACATGTTGAATAAACCCAGCTGGATACCGGGGGCTAAGAACATCTCTGTGAAGCTGGTGATAGATGCAAAAACAGGGAGGCTCCTCGGCGGTCAAGCAATTGGCGAAGAGGGCGCAGCCTGGAGGATGAACATTGTGGCCTTAGCAATCAATCAACGGATGACAATACAGGAATTTTGCACCATTGAGCTTGCCTACGTCCCTGTGCTATCTGAGGTCTACGATCCCTTATTGGTCGCGGCTGATATAGCAATAAGGCGATTCTCCAGGGCTCGATAGTCCGAAAACACCCCATTCATTTCTCCTAGTAAATTGAAACATTCAATATATGTTATGTTCCATCACTCATTATGAGTGCATGAATAGGTTTTATTTGGTTTCAGTGAACCTTATTGCATTGATATATTCGCGTACTGTTAATATTAGTTCAAAATATTGATGATGAAATAATTTTAATGGGATTTTCTCAATCCGCGTGCCTAAAATTGTTATTTATTATCAGGTTATACCTTTGAAAAAATAAACCGCTTTTTTATTATTTTAGCTTAAAACTGTACACATATGCAGTAATAATAAATTAAATCTAAGCGCGTTCATCAACGCCTTATTCCAAAGTTTATTTAGCCCATTAAAATCTTGAAGGGGTGCGCATTGTTTTCCTATTAGCTCTTCTATAGTTTCCAAGTAGGAGGATAATATAAAAGGTCGGTTAGGCGATGGTATTAGAAAGTTGTTTCTATATTTGTCATGTCCAAGAACCAGTCTATTATTCTATTTCTAGAAAGTTTTCCAATAACTCTTGGCTAAATTGCGCGCCTAATAATGCGTTGGATTTTATACGTGCACTATCCGTACATACTTAAGATAGATTAATATCTCTTTAAAGAAAGGTATGGACGATTTGTACAATGGGTAATCCTAACAAACAGGGTAAGACTGAGCTTAAGCCGGTCAAAGTCGTGTCATATGGGATCGGTGTAATTGGGAGGCGGTTGGCGAGACACCTGCTCACTAAGAAAGGCGTGGAGATTGTAGGGGCCATCGATATCAATCCCGAAATCATAGGCAAAGACCTCGGGGAGGTCCTTGATGTCGATAAGCTGGGGGTCACCATTTCCAATGACACTGATAAGGTCTTGTCCACCATAAAACCAGATATCGTCTGCCATACAACCTTATCCTACTTGAAACAAACCCACGATCAATTCGTCCAGATACTTAATCATGGAGTGAATATCGTCTCCACCTGTGAGGAGTTAGCCTACCCCTACGCTACAAAAGAGGGAGGAGCGTACGCCAAGAAGCTTGATAAGGTGGCAAAGGAGAACGGAGTCACGTTGTTAGGGACGGGCATCAATCCAGGGTTCCTTATGGATACACTCCCCATTTTCCTAACGGGTGTTTGCACTAGAGTCGACGACATCTCCATAAAAAGGCAGATGGATGCTGCCACACGTAGGGTTCCCTTTCAGAAAAAGATCGGTGCAGGGCTCAGCGTAAATGTATTCAGAGATAAAATCGCTACTCGTGAGATAACAGGCCACGTCGGGCTTGAGCAGTCTATTCAAATGATCGCTGACGCTGTAGGCTGGGAATTGGATGAGATAAAGGTTAACCAGGTTCAACCAGTCGTCCTAGACTATGATGCTGCAAGCGATGCCATTGATGTTCCCAAGGGACACAACGCTGGCTCAATGCAGATGGCCTACGGGATGCGGGGGGGAAAGCCCCTCATAACTATGGACTTTAAAGCCTATATAGGAGCGCCGGACGAATTTGATAGCGTCTCGATCAGGGGGGAGCCACCAATCAATGAGCGTACGTCACCATGTATACATGGGGACTTTGGCACCATTGCGATCACCTCAAATGTGATTCCCCATGTAATAAATTCGGATCCGGGATTTAAGACAATGGTTGACATGCCGCCTCCTCATGCAACAACAGCCCACATGAGAAAATATCTCAAGTGACACCCTCTCGGCCTTTGTAGAGAATCATTTTTCCCAAAGTTTTAGTCCTCTAAAGCGACATGTAGACCGGGTTGACTAAACGGATACTAGTCGTCTGTGAGAAGCCTAGCGTAGCAAGGCGGATAGCCAAGGCCCTTGATGATAATGGGGCGCCTGAGAGCTTCTCGCTAAGCGGGGTGCCTTATCACGCATCACAGCGTGGGAAGACCACCCTTATCGTAGTCCCTGTCTTGGGGCAAATGTTCTCGATCTCCAAAAAGGGAGGAAAATGGGTATACCCAGCCTTTGAGTTCGAATGGGTACCATCATATATAGTGGATAAGAAGATGGCGAGGACGAAATACTTTATGGAGGTTATCCAGGAGCTCTCGCAAGGGGTTGAAGGATTTGTGAGTGCCTGTGACCACGATATGGAAGGGAGCCTCATCGCTTACATGGTACTACACCACGTCTGTGGAGAGACCACCAAGATGGCCAAGAGGATGAAATATTCGACCCTCACAGACCGGGACATCAACCGTGCCTGGGATGAGCTGTCAGACTCCCTAGATTTTCCCCTTATCGAGGCCGGTCGATCTCGTCACGAGGTGGACTGGCTTTTTGGTATAAATTTAACTCGGGCCCTCACGTTGGCCGTTAAGAATACTACAGGGTTCTACAAGGTTATCAGCGTAGGGAGGGTACAAGGACCTACACTAAACTTTATCAAGAAGAGGGATGTTAAAATTCAGTCCTTCGTCCCTACTCCATTTTGGATCATTAGTGCGGATATCAGATTGGGGCGGAAAAAGTTTACTCTAGATCATGAGTCCTCTAGGCTGCAAAATGAAACAAGAGCAACCGAAATTATAAAACAGTGTAAGGGGAAGGAAGGGGATCTAAGAAAACTTGAGATTGATCGCATTAAAATTCCCACCCACCCCCCATTCAGCCTGGGAGACCTCCAGAGGGAGGCATATAAAAACTTTCATTATTCTCCTCAGACCACCCTCCGGGCTGCGGAAAGACTCTACCTCAGGGCGCTTATTAGCTATCCCCGGACATCGAGCCAAAGGATTCCACCCTCCATTGACCTAAGGTGGATACTTAATGGACTAAACGAGCAAACCCGATATGTTGAGTTTTCATCTAGGCTCCTTGGAAAATACTTTCTGAGCCCCCTGCAAGGGAAGAAAGACGATCCAGCCCACCCCGCCATCTATCCCACAGGGAAGAAGCCGGGCAGGATGAAAACGGTGGATGGCAGAGTATATGATCTGATCTGCAGAAGGTTCATGGCTTCTTTGGAAGACCCCGCAGTTAGGGAAGTCACTAGGGCAACCATTAATGTAAACGGTCACATTTTCTTTCTTAAGGGATCAAGGCTTGTGGAGAGGGGATGGGTCTTGGTATACGAACCATTCTTCAGGGCTAAAGGGGTAGTCCTGCCAGCTCTTAAAATAGGCCAAAAAATCCAAATCAGGACGATTGAATCGCCTCGAAGGTTTACAAGGCCCCCACAGAGGCTTAACTCGGGCAGTCTACTCACCCTTATGGAACGCAAGGGCCTTGGAACAAAGGTGACTAGATCTGACATCATCAGTACAATGTTCAAAAGGGGATATATCAGTGGCAGGGAGATTAGACTCACCGATCTTGGTTTCACAGTCGTTGATTCCCTTGAAAGGATAATTCCGGAGATCCTCTCCGTGGAGATGACTCGAAAGCTCGAGGACAACATCGAGGAAATCAGGGCGGGGGAAACAAATGCAATGGCTGTTGTCGAGGAAGCCATTAGAGTCCTTGAACCAGCGCTATTAAAGTTCAAACAGAATGAAGCGAGCATTGGAACCGAAATCACTAAAACGATAATAAGGCCCACGATAAAAGGCAAAACGCTTGGGGTTTGTCCGGTCTGTAAGAGAGGAGAGATCAGGATCATCGTGAGCAAGACTACGGGAAAACGGTTTGCGGGCTGTACTAATCACTTCAAGGGAGGATGTGATACGAGCTATCCGCTACCCCAAAAAGGGACGATTCAAGCTGTAGGAAGGAATTGTACAGTGTGCGGCGCTCTTCTAATCAGGGTGATCAGGTACTATAAACGTCCATGGGACCTGTGCATCAACTTTGATTGCCCCAGCAAAAGAAAACGGAGTTAGACTAATGACGAGATGTAAGCTTTGCCATAGGGATGACTTCAAGGGAGGTTACTGTAGTTATCATGAGAATGCGCATATAACTCTCATTGAGGCTTACGACGAATGGAAGAGATCCATCGGGATCATTTGGAACGGATATTTGGAGGAGATAATCCAGGCAGAAGAAACAGGAAGATGGGCAAGGGAGGTTGCCAAAGACCTCCTAACTGAGAGTTCACCAGAGAATTAAATCCTTCAACTGTTTTCGGTAGACTAATAACCCCTCGTTTAACGTGCAGTGAATCGAAAAAAAGAGATTAAAAATGACAAGCGAATGAAAATTGAATTATATCCACAGTAAACAAACTCAAGCAAGGCGTGACGGGAAACTATTTCAGTTCTCTCTTTTTAATCTCCCAGCGGCTGTGACGCCCGTCTCTTATCCATATTCCGTCTAGGGTACGGACGGCCTCGTTTATGGGACCCCAAAGGTCACCGAGAAACTTTTTTGGTCTCACAGAGAACGTTTCCTCTCCATCTTCGACGTCAACTAGGTTAAGATCCACACCGGCTTGGACTAGCCTTTCCGGTATCCCCTCTTGAGCGATCAAGTGAGGAGCAGATACTGCTTTGGGAGCAGACGGAGCTTGGATTTCTATCCCCGATTTTCCCACCGAGATAACTACGCCTAATTTTGCCCCGCAATCTGGACATGTCATCCACGTTATATTGGAGTCTTCTCTATCAGACAATTTGGCTCCCGCCTCATAATGGCATGTTGACCTCTTAAAAGTTGTATTGTTTTCGGAAAAAGGCATTTATTGCCTCATATTAACGAGACAAAATCGGATTTTCCCTTAAAGATTTACTGATATGCCCGTAAAATAACTACATATGTTCAGAAATGACTATTCCATCCAGGTAAAGAATCCAAAAAGCTAGGTCATTTAGTCGCAGTCTAGAATATAGTGATACCAATACTCTGAAAGACAGACTGTAACCCCTGAAAGCAAGCGATTCCAAATCAATCTTGGGCATCGTAGCACTATACTAAACTTTGACCAGAGGTATTGAAGAAGATGGCTGAGAGGTTCAAAATGGTCAAGGATTAACCGCTCCTCCGAGAATTATTAACGAGGCTCCAGAGACATGTTTTAAGTCCATAATCTTGAAGGTATATTTATTATAAGGCGTCAAAAAAAAACATCGAATATTTTTCGAATATTCGGGATTAAACTATACGAGTTGCATGAAAAAATAAATTCCAAGTCTTTTACTACTTGGGTTCGATGATTCGATCTCTAAAATCGGCCAATGAATGTATCCATCGGGAAAACTGGGTTTATCCATCAATTTCACTTCATTACGCGGGCGATTTGTTTTATTTTTCCTAACCTATAAAATGAGTGTAGAATGCTTGCGCAGCGTACACTCATTAAAGGGTACTATCCTAAGAAAAATATTGGTAATTGTTGTGAGAGAGTCATTATGATGTTTTTTCAGTTAACTGGCTCCTCATCCGAGAAAAAGAACCTGAAGACGCATGCGAATATTTATTATGAGTGTTTTAGAAAACTAGATAATTTTTTCTTTCTTTGATCACATATGGAGGTTTCCATTAAATATAATCAAGTCTAGAATCCATTAAATGCAAGAATCATAATACCTGAAAGGTGAATGAACGTGATACTTCAGGCACAGAGCGTTGAAGAGGCATACCGTGCTGAGCTCGGCGCGATCTATAATAATAAGACTGAAGTTTTATCAGGGAACTACCAAGTAGACTTGCACCGTAATACAGATTTTAATTGGAATGATAAAGAGGGCTTAACGATCGAGGTATAACGTTAGAAGAATTCAGTGAGGGGTTTGGCTCTTTTCTGTTTGAGCACTTTAGCGCAAACCTCTGGAGACAGAGCCTTAAACTCTAATCCCAGCTTAGCCAGTAGTCCCTGCGCGCCTTTGGCGAGAACGGGTGCCACGAGGATGCCACGTACCTTCCGGCTCGGATCATTCGTGAAAACCGCCAGATATTTCTGGAGCTGGAGTACCGCGTCGTTTGTTGCAGGAGTCCTTTTGATCTCCACAATGGTGAGAATATTATTTGTGTCTACTCCCATGATGTCTATGAATCCTGGGTTCACAGACTTCTCCGCCTTTATAGGTCGAAATCCTTTTTCCAAGAGATCGGGTTGGAATAGTATTGCCTCCTGCATGTCTTTCTCGCTTGCATGGAGATAGAATTCCCCGGAGTCCCTGAGGTCCAGAACAGCGACCATAATGAACTTGTCAATTGTTATTTTTAGGGTCTCATTCTCCCTTCTTCGGAAGGCTCGAATAGAAAGATTTCCATCCTTAATAGCTGTCCTAAAAAGTGATCCCGGAGGCTGCCAGTTAATAGGGGCATAGTTTGTGGATCTGTGGACGAGAGCTGATCCGTCGGGCTTTAAGATCACGGTCCTTTCCCCGGGTTCTAGCGTTGAACTAGCCCTACCCTGATAATCCACCCAACAGTGCCCGACTATGATCACGTTCCTATGCTTTGAGGTCCCGTTCAAAACAGCATGATAGGCCTCCTGAACCGTTGGACAATTCAGGATCATGTTTCTACTGCCATTTTTCATAGATGAATCTCTTATGGAACATCGACTTCGCTATATTTATAGAAACTCTTCTTGGGGAGAAGACAACTTTTTCCCTTCCCGTCTAAATAAAAAATAAAGCGCATGTGAACAGAAAGATCTGGTGAATGCTGCAACGTCTATAGGTAGAGGGATTTATGATTTGATTCAGGCTGCTAAACTATTCCCTGGTTTTTACATCTGGTGACTTGGACTAGAATGGACTATGCCTCAGCAAACATGGTCTACCATAGAAACAGATATCGAGCTCGGGTATTAGAAAAAACCCTGATTAAACATGGATATCTACTAGGATATATTTTGTATGTTCAATAGAATTGTTAAATTTTTAGAGCACAATAAAATCTTTAAATACTGTTGAGAAACGTTTTGAATCTTAATAATCCCTCAATTAATATGTTTGTATCTGCGCCCCAACCTATTCTCACAAAGCCTTCTGTCTCAAAACAGGTTCCGGGAACTAATAATACACTTTTCTCTTCTATTAGTTTGAGACAAAGTTTCTCTGAGGCTATATCTATATCATATCGCAGAAATGCTATTGAGCCTCCCTTAGGCGGAATCCAGTCAATTAATGGTTCGTTGTTTACCCACTCTGAAAGGATTTGATAATTTCGTTGAACTATCTCGTTATTTCTCCTATCTATCTTTTCAACAGTTTCAACTGCAAGAGTAGCAAGGGCATCATCAAGCAATCCTGTGCTTATAGTTGTGTAATCTCTACGGGTTTCACATAATTTTATTATCTCTTCCTTAGCTGAAATCCAACCTAACCTTAAGCCCGTTAGAGAAAATGGTTTTGAGAACGATCCAGTTGAAATTCCTTTATCATATAGCTCAACTACAGATGAGACTTTATTCGAAGGGTTGACGTAAATCCCTCTATAAGACTCATCACTGAGGAGATATGCTCCTACATTATTTGCAATCTCACATATCTCATTCAGCATCTTATTCTCGATGAGACTCCCTGTCGGATTGTTCGGGTTATTTATAATAATTAGCTTCGTTTCATCATCAACCAACTTCTCAAGCTCTTTAAGATTAGGAAGCCAGTTTTCATCCATTTTTAGTCTTAGTAACTTGACATCGGCGCCAAATGACCGAGGTACACTGTAAAGCTGTTGATATGTAGGCACAATGGAAATAACTTTGTCACCGGGTTCAACAATGCTGTATAAAGCTAAGAAATTAGCTCCTATAGCCCCTCCTTCTAAGAGAATGTTTTCCGGTTGAAGATTACTGTATAACTTTGAGATTCCTTGTCTTAGGTCTTGAGAACCTGGAATATGGCCGTAGGTGAGTTGGGTATCCCACATCTCGATAAAAAAGTTCTCCCTACCTACAAGATGGAGAAATTCCCCAATTGTAAATGGCTCCATACAGGTCTCCGAAATATTAACTTCAACATTGTGCTCATATTTGTTAAGCCATTTTTCAACAAGAAAAGAATCGATTTTCATTTTGAGTATATTATGTGGGGGTTACATCCACTAAAAAAGGGGGCTATCAACTAAATTCCTTTACGATCATTTAATCGGATCCAGAATCCCAAGTCCTGTTTTAAATGAGTGGAGTTGTAAAGGGGAGGGTTCTCTCTGGAGCCTTCTTGTAGAAACCCTTTAAGCTCTCATCTAGAGCTTACCCCCGCTTCTTCCTATGCGCAGTTTATTGGCGGGTTTTATGTGGTAGCATCATGATTTATTTGAGTTTAAGCGTTTCCTCGAGTATAACTTTGCTGCGTTAAATCCGAAGTTAGCTAAAGAGGGGCACCCAACAAAGAATGGGGATTTTCCACTTTACTAGATCAACTCCAGGAAGCAAATGGAAGGTTTTTTGGAATTGAGAAGAGGCCATGAATAGAAATTAGCGATAAAAGACAGGATGAGGGGCGTGGTTATTGGGACTACAATGAATGCCATCCTCATAGAAACTAAATCACGCGTGCTTTCTCCCGCTCAATCTTCATATAACTCTCCTCTGCTGCCGATTACTTCCATGAAAATACCGAGATACTGGTTAAGGAAAAACAAAGTTCTGTTCCTTGATAACCTTCAAGACTCGGATATGCTGCTCAACTATAAAGAGGGTGTGACAGAGGATATTGATAAAAAATATCGGAAGCTCCGTCTTTCTTTGAATCGTGTATCTAAAGAACAACTCTACATAGGTCCTCCTTCTACTTATCCACTAAAGGCTGAACATTAAACAATAGAGAGCTCATTGCGTATAGCTAAGATAGAAAGGGATTAAATGACTAAGTTTGACCTAATACCCCTACTTTTGGTATGTTAAATTGTATATGAATTTAATCCATAGGTGGGACATTTGATCTTACATCATAATATAAATTTAGAACCATTTAGGGGGGAAAACTTTAATATTCTTTTTTTTACTGAATATTAAACAATGATGGAACAGGTAAATTCAAAAAACTTTACAGTTTCTCTTGACTTGAAAGCATTAGAAAGTCTATTTGAGATTGATTTGAAACCACTTCGAAACGCCTATGCAAGGCTTCTTTACGCTATGTTTATTGAATCAACTGAAGTAGAACATCTCACAACCCTGGATATACAGAATAAACTCCAAGGAAACAATCTAAACCTTCATAAAAAAGAGATTAATTCATGGCTAAGCAGTCTCCAAACAGCCGGACTTATAACTAAAGAATACGAACGAGGGAAACCTACAACAATTAATTACAAAGGTAGATACACTTACGATTTATGGCGTCTTACCGAGAAAGGACAAGACATAGCAAAAAAAATAATGATTCTTTACTCGGAAAAGACTAGTTATAATAGCGACGAAAACGTCTTGAACGTAGCCAATTTAAAAGAAACAGACGTCGTTAACGATGAACTTCTAGTTCCACATACTGATTGGTTCATGTTCTGCCTCCTGAGAACTATAACAAACTCTAAAAACTTGGTCACTCTCAATGATCTCCGAGAGCTTATCTCTCCATCACCTGAGGCTATCATAAAGCTGATATCTCAGGGAAGCCTCAACGGCCTCCTCACAGTTGAGATTGCTAGACCGTCAAGCATTATGGAAAAAATATTCAGATATTTAGGCATATCCAATAAGCAGAAATATTTGCTACAAGTCACTAAAAAAGGTGAACACATTCTCTTGAATGGAACTTGACGGCTATTATTGTTTTCAAGTGCATTAGGACTATGCATTATTTTATTGAAATCGTAGTATTTCAGGTTTTTTCGGTAATTTTTACAATGGATATAAAAGATATCCCTTACTCTGGGCCGTATTTTTATTTATCAGCAATAAGAAATCTGTTTTTGTAATTATCAACCTATGTTTCGATTCAAAATAACATGTATAAATCAACTCTTCTATCATGTTTTCGACGCCTTATAGTATATATACCTTCGAAATTTTGGACGTAAATTCTATCTATTTTAACTTCATCGTAAAGTAGCAATTATTTAGATCTCAAGGGAAATGGGTAAATCAAAAAGAGGATTGTTTAACTTCCTTAGACTCCCTAGCAAGCTATTATTGATGGTTTCATCCACGTGCGTGATAAAGGATTATATTAGCACCTATTACTGTTCAACGATGGAGGGTGAAAAGAAACGAGGGGTCACCGACTTGTATAACACCCTCGGCGGAAGAATCTACGATCTAAGATATGCAAAAGAACAGGGTTCAAAATATGATGCACTTCTCAATAAGTTGCCTCCTGATCCAGATGGGACAGTCCTAGATGTGGGTTGTGGTACGGGACTCCTAGCTAAGCGATTTAAGTCTGGGGTCGTAGGTCTTGACGTTTCAACAGCTCTAATTTTCAAGGCTCTCTCCCGGCTTAAAAGTAACGGCTCAAACCACTTGATTCTAGGGGACGCAGAAGCCCTTCCCTTCAGGGATTCCTCTATTGATCGGGTTTATTCGGTTACCCTCCTCCAGAATCTCCCGAATCCGTCGTTAGCCCTCCTGGAGATGAAGAGGGTGGGACGGGAAAGAGCGGGCATTACTAGTCTCAAGAAAGTATTTACGGAAAAATCGTTTAGAACGCTCCTAAAAATGAGTGACTTTTCATCTTTTGTCATTCTGCATTCGCATGGTTTGAACGACTGGGTAGCTATTATAGATCTATAACCGATGTTATGAGCAAGTAGCTATTTCATAACGCTTTTATAGATATTTGATGGGCTAATAGATACCCACAAAAAGTGATAAACATGCAATCAAGGAAGAAGCCGCTCAATACCCTCATAAAAGCTGTAGGAAATAACGTTACTATCACCCTCAAGAACCGGGGGCAATACTGGGGCAGGATGACCAACGCAGATATGTATATGAATATGATGCTCAAGGACGCAAAAGAATACGACAAAAACGGATTGGTCGCAAGGCATGGAGACGTCTTCATCAGAGGAAACAATGTCTCCTACATTTCCATAGACCCTATAGCTCCGCCCCATTCCTAAGAGGCAGCTCAGTTGAATCTCGTAATTAAGGAATAAATTTTTAATCAAAGAAACTAAAGCTTTGTTAGGCCTTATCGTTTTCATATACTTCATCCTTGGATTAATTCATCCTCGATTTGATCTAGATATACGAGCAGGAATCTATGCCTAGACTCAGCTATACGGCTCGCCTCATCTGTATACATCATTTCTTTGAGGTTGAGAAGTTTCTCACTGAAATGGGCGATATAGTCCTCTAGGAGCCTCCTGTTCTCTGTACTGTACATCGCGGCCCTGTAAATTCCCAGAGCGCCTATCGCATCAAGCTTATCTGCGTCTGAAAGGATCTTAGCCTCCAACGACTCAGGTATCTTCCCAGCTGAGAAGCTGTGGGATCTAATGATTTCGGAGATTGCCATTATTGCCTTTTCAGGATAATTTAGTCCTCGAAGTATATCCCTTGCCATATTGGAGCTAGCACATGCGTGGTTCTCCCCGACCCTTACAATATCATGGAGCAGGACAGCAGGAAGTAAAACAGACATATCTGCGTTTAATGTATTTCCGAGGGCAATACAGGTTTTATAGACCCGATTTGTGTGCTCAAAGCCGTGAGTCCCATGGGAAGGGATGAGTTCGCTTACAATTCTCTCCAATTTTTTGAGTACCGCACGCATTAGGGCATCACTTAATCTTCTCTAGTGTAGAGTCCCTGCCCACGTTGATGCTTAAATCCCCTTTGAAAGACGTTACAAAGCAGTCTCTGAGCTCTACCCGACTTCCTGTATCTATTCCTTTGAGAAGCTCTATCTTCTCGTTCCAGAATGTTATACCAACGCTTCCAGAGTCGTCCATTACCACCCCGTCTACAAGATTATGGGTAATTCCGTAGTTGGTGAGGACCTCCCTGGGCTCGTTCAGAGCCTTCAGCGTGACTCTGATGTCCATGTGCTCCATGCCCGGTCGGAGATCTACTACCTTCACCATAGTATCATTGCCACGTAGGATGGAGGGAATAAAAAAGTTGATGGGCGTAACAAATGAGATTCATTCACCTTCACGCGCGATTAACGGTTTTTAAGCTCTGAACCGCATTTAACCTCTTTTTGTCCCATAATTATAGGACTAAACTACGGAATATTATAGTTAATACTAGAATTGTTAAATACATTAGTTGTGTCTTTAACATAACACAAGTAAAGAGAGATCGATATGAGTATAACTAAGTTAACAACGAAAGAGATAGCCGCTATTTCAGTGATGGGTGCCCTCACCACCATTGCTACTATGATTTTCATGTTTCCCATACCTGCAACTTCGGGGTATTTTAACTTCGGGGACGCTATCGTCATGAGCACGGCCCTCATCTTTGGGCCTCTCGTTGGGGCCATCGCAGGGGGAATTGGTTCCGCCCTAGCAGATCAGTTAGCCGGATGGTATGACTATGTCTTTGCTACTATGATTATAAAGGGGGTTGAGGGCTACGTCGTTGGATGCCTCGCAGGAGACTCCACGGATAGGCCACTTAACAGAACTATCATAGCGTGGGTCGGGGGGTCCCTTGTCATGGTTGCTGGTTATTTCTTCTTCCAGGCATTCAGGTTGGGCTTCGGGCCGGCCTATGTTGAGCTCCCATTCAACCTGGTTCAAATGCTTGTAGCAGGCGTGGTTGGTATCCCTGTCTCAATCAAAGTAAAAGATCGCCTTAACCTCTAGGAACAGTCAACTACTTTTTCTGCATACCCAGTCTTTCTTCGCAAAAGGCAATAAAAATGGCAAAATACAGGTTTTTTTATGCATTTTCCATCTATTCCAGACTACCCTAGTTGAGGTAGAAATGATATTACAAGATCAGCTAGAGTATTTGTA
>PBSW01000016.1 GCA_002726865.1 Candidatus Bathyarchaeota archaeon | reverse complement strand
GACAGGGCAGGCCGGGCAGCTACGCCTCTTCGGATAAGAGCTGAATGCATCTAAGCTCGAAGCCGGCCCTGAAAATAGACAGCCTTCCCGTACTTGGTGGCTTTGCCATCGAGACGGGTGGAGAGCGCCCGTAAAAGACGGGTTTGATGGAACCGGGGTGTAAGTATCAAGGCTTTGGCCGAGATATTCAGCCCGCGGTCCCCAATTGCTCGATTTATCAGTATATTACCTGGTCCCAGGGGAGACATCGGAAGCCTTTACACGGCTGTATTTTTCTTTGTTAGTGATAATAAGATTGATAGTTTGTGATTGGAGTTTGACCCACCTCTTTATATTTGGCCTAGTATCTTGGCCGACTTCGGCTTTCAGGGGATTTTTCTGATTACTTTTATCTTAGGAATCGTCCGGAATGACCTTTGAAATATACCTGAATAAGCGGGGGGAGTTAATCTCAAATCGTTTTTAGGGGGTAGTTCAGAATAGTGTTTTTGTGGTCTTTTCCTCTTAAAATGATTTTAAGGATTAAGGGTTGAATTAATTATCTTCAAACTTTGTATTAAATTAACATGAGTAACCGTTAAAGCAAATTCCTATTTTTTATACGCTCTTTTTCCTTTACTCTAATACGCGGGAAAATTTCAATTTGGATCCTGTAAGAAGTCCTTCTGTTTTAAATCTGACAATCAGCCAGTAACAGAACCACCTTCCGCATTTAATATTCTACTCTAAAGCTAGGGAAATCCATTGATGCTGTTTCACTATGTTTGGTCTACTTAGCATGTCTCTACAATTGATAGAAGTCTTTTTCATTTCTAGTAACATTGACCCTATTTAGTACCTCGTCCTTCACCATCAAGGATAATTTCGATAAATGCCCGCAGATAGTGGTCAATAATTTTTTTTATGAGAGTTTTACGCGCGCGACTGAGGATAGAACCCCCTCCAATCCATCTCAAGCCCTAGCCAAAATCCATCCCCAAGCTGAACTCCAGAATTATAATATCTGTCGAGGAGCGCGCTGTACCATGACCTTTAACAATATTCAACATGTCCACTCAGAAACCCCCTCAAGATCACCCCTATTTATATGGGACCCAGCAGCATGAAACTTCAAGTGAGTCAGACTGACTGCTGAAAAAGATCTTAAACAAACCACGTCCCTGGTCATAGAACGATCCAAGGAGCTCTATGGCTACACCCCAGAGGAGAAAACGGATGAGAATATCAAGTGGATGCTTAAGAATGGATATCTCGTGAACCGAAAAGGCAGAAAAGGTAAACGGAGAAAAGGCAGAGCGAACAAATAGTCACTTATACTTTTTTTGCAACCCGCGCGCGAATTTTCTCTTCCAGCTGGAAAATCCTTACCTGTAAACTCTAATACTTTGAATCACTATCTAGAATGGTGAAATGTAATGGCACCGGTAGACGTACCCTTAGCAATGGCTGAGCCATCGGGAAAAGAAATAGAGATCCAGATTGGAGATGTGGTGTTCACGGCGAGGCTGCTGGACCATAAGGCCCCCAAAACCTGCGCGGGCATCCTCAGCATCCTTCCCTATGAGGATATAACATACCACCAGTTCTGGTCGGGCAGCGGGTTTCAGATCCACAGCCCCACCCTGAAAAAGATGGCAGAGGATTATGGCCTCTGGCCCACTGCTAACTTTCCGGACTATAGTGAAAACCCTAGCATCTATGGATGCCCCGGAGACGTGGGCTTTTATCCCGTGGGCAACGGGGTCTTCATTAGTTACGGCAAGACCAGGTTCTACGGTCCCCCTGAGGGTGTTGAACCAACATACATCTTTGCCGAGATCACTAAAGACCTAGAAAAGCTCAACGAGGTGGGCAGGAATATCGGTAGGCACGGCCAACAGACCATCACGCTCCGGGAGAAAAAGTAGCCCACCGCAGCTTCTCCCAGCCTTTTCCTTGGGTTTTGCTCATGAAAGGTGATGGATCCAAGGTCCTAGTGAGCGGCGCCTCCGGGTTTATAGGGGCTAACATAGTTCGATGCCTTGCCGAGAAAGGCTATAGCGTCCTAGGGACCACTCGAAGGGAAGGCGGGCCCGGACCTTTAGTCAATGATTATCTTGGGGGCGTTGGTAATAGAGTTGCCTGGATAACCTGCGACCTGAGGGACTCTGAGGCCGTGATGAATCTCGCTGAAGATTATGATATCTGGGGCATTATCCACGCAGCCGTATTCACCCCCGCCTCTAGGGATCTGGAGCAGACAAGGTCGAGAGACATTCTCGAGTCCAATCTCATGGGGACCGTGAACACTCTGGAGCTCGCAAAAGAGGCTGCTGTGGGTAGGTACATTTACATCTCCTCCTCCGGAGTCTATGGTAGTTCCGGGAACCCTGACGAATCCGTACTGGAGTCGTCCCCCACTCCGTACCTCCAGGCGAGCGGGTTCTACCGTACCACAAAGATAGCATGCGAGCGCCTTACTGAGTACTATTGCAGCCTCTTCCCGATGACCACCACCAGTATGCGGGTCGGCGCCCCCTATGGGTGTATGGAGAGACCTACATCCTCCAGACAACGCATGGGCCCCATCCACAGGCTCCTTGAGCTGATCCTCACCAAGGGGAGAGATAGGCTCCGGGTCAGGGAGCTTGAATATACCAGAGACTGGACATTCGCCATGGATACTGCAAGGTGCATCATATCCGGATTAACGGCCCCGGCGCCATTGAGCTCAGTCTATAACGTCACATGTGGGATCGACTCAAGTCTCAAGGATATACTAACTACAATCCAAAGTGTGCCCGGGGTCGACTTTGAGTGGGAGGAGGTAGAGGACAATGAGGACGCCGACTTCCCAGATAACGTGGGAATCCGCCGGGGCCCCTTGAATATCGAAAAAGCCCGCAAAGAGCTGGGTTTTGAGCCCAAGTATGACTTACCACGCGGGATTAAGGCCTATATCAACTGGTGGAAAGGAGTAACGGAAAAAGGGCTCTGGCCCTAGGTGTAACCCAGCTATTACCCATGTTTTTTTTGAGGAGGGTCTACTATGTGTTCAACCAGACCGCTTCACTCCAATCGCAAACCTCGAACCCAGAGGCATCACATCCGGCTGGCTCTACTTGATAGAATGGAGTCCCCTCCTTGACTGCTAAAAGCATAGTCTCCTCGAAGGGGGCTACCAGCTCCTCAATCATCTCCAGGTTATACGGATCGTAGACTCTTGCGATGACCTCTCCCCCTTCTATTACTCGTCCTAGGTCCCGCTTGGAGACCTCTGGTCTCATGAGCCCCCCATTCGCCGGAGAGACTTGGGCGTATCCTTTTAACACCACCTGTCTCTGAGGCTTCAGGGGCTCTCCGTCAATCATTCCCATCTTTTTCATAGTGTTTTCTATACATGTCACCCCAATTTCGGTGGCAGTCCTCTTGAGGATACCCCGATTCTCTTCTCCTAGCCCATAAAAGTCGCTGATCTCCACCTCGATGCCAATTTTTCCCATCTCTAGCATCTGGCCCGTGGTCGCCCCTTCCCCAGAGGACTCTACCTCGACCATTAAGTCGGTGCCAAGGTTCTCCACATATCTTCGGTACTCCTGAGAGTACCCCTTATTCCCCATCCGGATGTAAGGATAGTAAATGAAATTCCTCCGGTTAGGGGCCTCTCCGTGGAAGTCGATCATGACCTCGGTCTTTGGGACTACCTCGTTGGTGAGGACTTGGGCGATCCTCTCTACAATCCAGCCTCTAGGGTTCCCGGGCGCGGCCCTTCCTAGGTCTCCACTAGGCCCCCACATGCCGTCGAACCAGTTGCCCCGGCTCGCCATGGAGAACGCCATAGTATTGACCACCGGGATTGCGATGATTGTCCCCGAGATTCCTCTAGGATCCGTGTTCATCACCAGCTGGCGAATGGTGTCGATTGAGGTATATTCATGGGCGTGCACACAGGCCATAACGCAAAGCACAGGTCCAGCCGGGTCCCCGGTGATGACGTGCATGGGGATGTTAATCATGAATCCGCTGGACATTTTTGCCACTGGGAGGGCCCCATAGCCTCTGGATCCTGCGGGGACGGANANGTGNCCGATATTGAAACTATCAGTCAATGATAGTCCCNTCCTCCGCGGATCGAGTAATCCACCTTTTNTTGNTCCAGTCAGAGACTTCAAAGGCAACGTCGCTACCTCCAGGCTCGATATGNGTGAAGGGCNGCCAGTCCTTGACGGCNAGGACCACAGACTCCTCGTANGGCATCTGGAGATNGTCGANGACCTCGAAAGTATAGGGGTTGATNACCTCCCCAAGAGACTTATCCTTTTCATAGNCCCTGCCNATATCCTCCCGGGTTACCCCGGGNCAGAGGAGNCCCCCTGACNNGGGNGNAACNCCCGTATAGCCTGCNTCGAGGACGACCTGCCTCCGGGGCAGCTTAATCTCTCCNTCTATCATNTCGAGGTTCTTCAAGCTGTTCGTGATGCAGGTGAGNCCNGCCTCTGTTATNGTGCGCCTGGGNTCNTCCACCCTCGTCTCCCCCTCGAGGCCCCANAAGTCGCAGACTTCNATTCCAACCCCGANCTTGCCCTGGCTCCGGGCGTACCCTATTATTGAGCCGGGTTGGGGGCTCCCTATGTCCACGATGATCTCGAGCCCTAGGTCCCTAGTGACTTTGTCCGCCTCCTTTCCCAGCTTGCCCGGAGAGTCATGACGGTAGGCGTAGTACGCGGCGGCGAATTTGTGGGTTGATTCACCATGGAAGTCTAGAATGACGTCGGAGACGGGGATAATATGCTCTGAGATCTGGTAAGCAATCCGTTCTACGATCCAGCCTTGAGGATTCCCGGGGAAGGCCCTGTTTAGGTCGTTAATGGGCCCCCACTGCCCATCAAACCAAGAGGACCGGGTGCCCATCTGGAACGCCAGGGGATTGGTCACAGTGGTCGCGATGATGTTCCCCTTCAGGTGTCGAGGATTCACCCGCTTCAAGGCCTCAAAGATGACATCTATGACGCTAAACTCATGACCATGGAGCATTGGGATAAGTGTCACAGTTGGCCCAGGCTCCCTCCCTGCGATGATATGGATCGGTACCTCTATCTTGAAGCCCGTTGACATCGTGGTCACGGGGATGGTGCCATATTCCTTTGTTCCCCTCTCCACGGCAATGGGACCTACGCTGAATTTCGTCAAATTTTCACTCTCTTGGACCGATATAATCTATGCTGTTGAATCATATATATCTAGAAAAGGGACGGAGCCCAGCTTGGGCCGGGTTTAGCGCGTTAGTTCCTTGGGGAGTCCAAGTCCCTTCATGAATTCTTCTATGTAGACCTTCTTTCCCATGACTGCTGACTCTATGCTTGCCAATATCACTGAGAGGGTCTTTAGGTGGTCCTTCCCACTGGTCTTAGGGGGCCTCCCGTTCTTGAGGCATCCAACAAACTCGTCGAGGAGCCCTACTGTGTCTGTATAGAATGGCTCGATAGGCCCCGTCTCCAGTTTGGTAAGCGCAATGTCGTCCCGAAGGGCCTTATAGATACCGTCTTCTCCGAATAGTGTCTTTTGGATAATGATTCCCCTCTCAAGATCGGTGCGCCATCTAAAGTCGATACCCTCCGTCATCCCGCTATTCCCAGAGATCCATGTGCCAATATAGTTGACATGCATTCCATTCTTGAGATTGAGGAGAATGGAGACGTTGGGGTCTTGCTTATAGGGGTTAAACCCCCAGTCTGCGGGGTTCCACTCATGGGATTGGACCCACTCAACGTCTGAGGAGTAGACGAAGCGGATGAGGTCTATATGGTGAATGGCCTGCTCTAGGAGGAAGGTGTGGGCCATATCGTTACAGTACTGGTTTAGTATCCGACCCTTGTAGCTGATGGGATTTCTGGTTCGGATGTATGAGAATTGGGAGAAGCTGGGCCTACCCAAGTCTCCCCTCTCAAAGAGTTCCCTGTACGCCAGTGTTATCGGCATGTATCTGAACTGCATCCCGACCGTGAGGTTTAGTCCCTTTGCTTCGGCAAGCTTCACGATCTCTAGGCTAGTCTCAAAATCCTCGGTAAGAGGCTTCTCGACGATCAGGTGGAGGCCTTTTTCAAGGAGGTAAATGGCCTGCTCGTGATGGTACTGTGGTGGAGTGACGATGATGGCGGCGTCAATATCCACATTTTCCGCGGCTTCAGTGTAATCCGTGAAACTGAGGACGTCTTTACCGTCGCACTCTTTCTTGACTCTGATCAAGGCCTTAGGATCAATGTCCACATAGGCTGCTATTTCGCAGTCTAGGTTCGCCTTCACGACTCTCGCCCATTTTCTCCCCCGGTTCCCACATCCTACAAGCATGAGTCTCAGCATTTTCAATCTCCTTTTCAATAGACTGGCCCAGGAGTTTTAAGGTATTCTAGATATTTATCGGATAGTCAAAGGCTAGAGCTAGGTATCTGGGAGTTTCACGCATGCGAGCTCTTTGATTATGATTGAGGTGCACGCGTGAAACCTTATCAGCTCAAACTCTAGAATCTTCTTTATGAACCATGTCGTCCTCGGTAGAACAGGTCTTAAGGTCAATCCCTTCGGATTCGGAGGAATCCCCATTCAACGTGTAACTGAAGATGAGGCAGTTGCCGTAGTCCGTCGCTGCTACGATCTTGGGGTTAACTACTTCGACACGGCCAGGGGCTACACCGTAAGTGAGGAGCGAATCGGCAAGGCTCTTAAGGATGTCAGAGATGATGTCATTTTTGCCACAAAGTCTGGCCGCAGGACCGCAGAGGGGTTGGAGGCAGATCTCGAGACCAGCTTGGGGAACCTCCGTACTGATCGGATTGATGTTTACCAGCTCCATAATGTTTCCAGCCCGGAAGCTTGGGCGGAGATTAAGGGTCCCGGTGGTGCCCTAACGGCACTTTACCGGGCTAAGGACAGAGGTCAGATCGAGCATCTGGGAATCACTAGCCACGACCCGGGGATTTGCATCGAGATCATTGAGGAGAACATCTTCGAGACTATGATGATTCCCTTCAACTATCTCACCCCGATCCCTCAGGAGAGACTCCTCCCACTGTGCCGAAATATGAATGTGGGAACTATTGTTATGAAACCCTTTGGTGGTGGCGCCTTCACCAATGTCAATGCTGCCCTTAGATTTGTCCTTGGGAGCGAGAATGTTGACGTCGTCATCCCTGGGATGATGACTATCGGCGAGTTGGAGGAAAACCACGCCGTTGCTACCGGTTCTCTGAACCTCAGCCTGGAGGACAACGCCCTGATTGAGATAGACAGGGCGGAATTGGGTGTCCAGTTCTGCCGGGCCTGCAACTACTGCCAGCCCTGCCAGCAGGATATCCCCATAAGCTATGTGCTAAGGGCTGAGAGCCAGACGCTAAAGAGGATGGGATGGAGGTCCGGTATGGAGGAGAGGTTGATTGACGTAATTGAGGTGACTCGAACCTGCTCAGAATGCGCAGAGTGCGAGGATAGATGCCCCTATGGTCTTCCCATCAGGGAGCTCATCCAGAAAAGGGCTGACTCCTTGGAAGTTTTACTCGAGGCGAGGATCCTAGAGTGATCCAGAATCGCACTGGTAGGCGCTGGAAAACCAGCGTACAGGGGTTAGTTAATGGTTTTCGTCTAACAACTCGTAGTATCCTTGAGAATGTTTGCAAGCAGGGCAGGTGTCTGGAGGCTCTTCTTCGAGGTGGATATAACCACAGTTCCGGCATTTCCAGAGGACTATTGCGTCTCTTTTGAACACTATCCCCTTCAGCACGTTGTCTAGGAGCTTCCTAAACCTTATTTCATGCCGTTCCTCGACATCGCCGATCTCCTCGAAGGCCTCGTCTACCCTCCCAAATCCCTCTTGCCTCGCGATTTCCTTAAATCCTGGGTAGAGAGTGCCCCCCCTTCCAGCTTCTCCCCCTCTGCTCAGCCAGAAGGTTCTCTGCCGTATTCCCTATCCTTCCAGCGGGGTATTGGGCCGTGATCTCAACGTTGCTGCCTAGGAGATGATTGAAGAAGATCTCAGTGTTACTCCTTTTCGTTTCTTGCCGAGTCCACGAAGATTCCAGCGATCTGATGGTATCCCTCAGCCTTGGCGACATTAGCGAAAAATGTGTACCTGTTCCGCGCCTGACTCTCCCCTGCGAATGATTTCAGCAGATTTTTTTCTGTCTCAGAGCAATGCAGATCGTCCATTAACTCAATTTCATGAGAATATTAATTGGATAATAAAAAGAGGTCCATTCAATCTCCTCCTAGTATCGTCTACATCCGTGAATAAGATAAGAGATTTATAAGGACCTTAAACATGGCTTTGAAATATGTGATCCCCGATGTAGAGACTAAAGGACCACTAAAAATGCCAAAGATTTTTAGCTCCTACTCCTCAGGGACATTGACTACGAGTCCCTCCCTAGGGGGATATCTCCGACCATAACCAAGCATACCGATATGTGCTTTGGTGACCTCAATAATTCTCTTAGTTACTTATGTGCGTTCATCGTACATTTAAAGAACAGACATCTTTGTTTTAGTAGAGATTAGTCTTGTAATGGAACAGGTAACTATTCAACGTCCGTAAACCCTTGTTCAAGTTCTTCATATCTCCGAGGCAAAAGTGTCGCTCCTTGCACTCGCACACAAGTGAGGATGAACATACTCTCTTCTTGTACACCTTTATTGTTAGACCTCTTTCAGCTCTGATGGTGTCAAAAATGTAAAAGGTTTGTACGTTTAATAGTTCATAGCAATTTCAAGGAGAAAAGAACATGCGTGATAATGAGGATTTGGGAGAGGTGAAGCGGAGCCGCTGGATCGTGACTTCCCTCTTCCTTTCAATCTTCTCCACATACCCTAATTCCGTTGTCTCCATCCTTCTTCTTGTTGAGATTGGGCTCACATTCGATCAACCTGTCGGGGTGATGGCCCAGATGCGAACCCTAGGGTCATTAGTGGGGTTCTTTTCGGCTATCGCGATGGTTGCCCTAAGCGTTCGATTCAAAGCCAAGGCCCTGCTCCTAGCTGGTCTCTCGTTCTTGGGCATTTCGTCCCTTGGAAGCGGATTGGCGCCAAATGTTGAATCACTGACTGTCTTCTATGCTATAACAGGGATAGGGATCTCACTGGTGGAGCCCATGGTGAGAACCCTAGTGGCTTACTATTATCCCATAAGTAAGAGATCTATGGTCATTGGCTGGATGGGGGCTGGAGGGAGCCTAACGTTCATCATGGGGGGATTTACCGTGGGGTACATTGGGCTAAAATGGGGGTGGAGGGCGGCTTTCTTGGGATATGCGATGGTCCTTCCTCTAATTGGGTTGGTTCTCGCCTTCAGGGGGATTCCATCCCAGAATGTGGTAAGCCAGATAAAGGATGCTAATCTCATGTCTGGATTTAGTGCCATTACTTCGAACAGGTCTGCGCTAGCATGCCTCGTAGGTAACCTGCTGGCATCGGCCATGAGCCAGGGGATTTATCTCTTCAGCCTCTCCTATCTCAAGGAAGTTCTTCTACTCTCTCCGGGGCTCGCTTCCACAATATTTTCCATATCATCCGGATTCTTTTTTATCGGCAGCTTAGCTAACGGATGGATTGCGGAAAGGCTTGGACGTAAGAGAGCAACGATCTCCTCAATCCTTGTCTTTACTTTTTTCACTGTCTTGTACCCAATCCTCCCTGGCGTTTGGTGGACTGTAGCCTCAGTCATGCTAGCTCACCTCTTCGCCGCGATTCAGTACTCGACATCTGCCAGTCTCAGCCTTGAACAGCTTCCCGGTGCACGAGGCTCCATGATGTCTATGCATACGGCCTCTTCATGCCTTGGCTACGCTCTTGGGACCAGCGTTGGTGGCCTTGTGCTTATCTACTATGGATGGGATCCCCTGGGTGCTGTACTTGGGGGACTTGGTATCATCGCGACCGCCGTCTATATTTTTCTATCCGAGGGACCCGATGACGCAAGATCTATTATAGTCTCAGTCTAAAATCTCAATTCTGGTTTGGCATTGTCTGAACCGACCCAACGCGAGGAGGATCAAACATGGTGGTATGCAACTTTCGCTGCTAGGAGATAATAGAGGGCTAAGGTGACTTCACCGTCAATATTGAGGGGAAGACCAACTATTACTGCTCTAACGGGCATTCTCTCGTCATCTGAGACATGACGGAGGTCCACCTAGGGAAAGTCTCTTAGGTCTTATTCTAAGAAAGGGTTTTTCAGGATCATCGAGAACGTGTATCTTTAGTTATTTTATCTTTTTCTTACTTTAATTTAAGCAATAGTAGTATTCATTATAGTATGTTGATTGTTTGGAATTATAACGATTTAGTAAATATGGTCAAAAAATGCTGAAAATATTGCCTGAATCAATGAGCTAACCTGTTAATCTTTTTGTTGTTGTTTATCGAACGTATTTTTTTTAATATCGGTGGAAACTCATGCGGTAATATGACGCGTGATTCTATTGGAAGGCCTCTCTCTTTTTTTACATTATGGAGTTCGTTCCTATCTATCATTTAATTAAAACTATGGATACTTGGACTACTCTATTTCATGAAATATTCGACATAATCAAATATCTAGGCACTAAATACCCCCTTATATGACCTGTCTGATTACTGGGGGAGCCGGTTTCATAGGTAGCCATCTCGTGGATTTAATGATGGAATTAGGTGAGACTGTCCACGTTCTAGATAACCTGAGTTCCGGAGATCTAAATAATATTTCCGCGTGGTTGACCTCCCCTCGCCTTACGGTATTTCAAGGAGATATTCTTAACAAGGAACATATTTCTGAAGCTCTTGAGGGTTGCGATACCGTTTTTCATCTGGCTGCTAATCCTGAGGTTCGAAGTGAAAACGCTAGTCCTACTGACCATTTTAAACAGAATATTCAAGGGACATACAATCTATTGGAATGTATACGTGAGTCTGGAGGAGTTAAGCGATATGTATTCGCTTCGACTTCTACTGTATACGGTGAACCTTCTGTGATCCCTACTCCCGAGACCTATGCTCCTTTAATGCCCATTTCACATTACGGGGCCTCTAAATTAGCGTCGGAAGCCCTCTCTATGGCGTATGCCTCTATGTATGAATTTGGTTGCGTAGTCTATCGATTTGCCAATGTTATTGGGCCTAGGAGTAATCATGGTGTAATCTATGATTTTGTTACAAAGCTGAAGGAGACTCCTTCTCGTCTTGAGGTTCTCGGGGATGGTACACAAACTAAATCATATCTCTATGTTGATGATTGTATTACGGGTGTAATGGCTGGATTGGATAATCTTGGCCATCAAATTAGGATATATAATATTGGCTCTAATACTCGTGTAGATGTGCTATCGCTAGCAAGTGCTGTCGTTGATGTTGTTGGTTTTGAAGATGTGGAAATTTATACTACCGGGGGCGTTAGTGGAGGGCGTGGATGGAAAGGTGATGTAAAAAAAATGCAGTTGGATATAACTTTATTACATTCAAAAGGTTGGAGAGCCGAATTATCCAGTTTGGAAGCTATAACAGAAACAGCAAAGTGTCTTAATGCTTTACTATAGTGAGTTTACGTGATACTTTATGCTGTTGTACATAGTACTCCCTCGAAAACATCTTTTAACTTAAAAAGATCATAAATATGCCCATTATAAAACCATAATTATTAAATGATGGAAAGTGTTTTGTCCTATGCTTACGATGTCAAGTGACACAGAATTAGTATTAAATATCGATGCTAAGCGATTTATTGGGTTTCTACTAATTTCAGGAATGATTTTGTTTTCTCTTACGGGATACTTTTCTGCATTGTGGGCTTTTATTGCCCCCTCCGAAGATTATCCTATTCATATAAATTCTGTTTTTGCGTCGGATGTTAATGGAACGGTTCAAACCTCTTTTGCTAGGGGAAGTATGTTTATGCTGAATGTTTCGGTAGAGCGAGCGACACAATACCTCTATCGGTCTTCCTATAACTACTGGGACACTGGCAATTCTACGTCATATCTTCTTCTTGTTCGAGTTGTTTATAATGGTCAATCGGTTTTTCATGGATTCGTAGCTGACTCAATTTCCTCGGAGGAAATTCTTTCTAGAGGTGTCGGTTTTCTGATAGATGACACTGCTGATACTGGTACTTATACCGCTTATGTGTATATTTGGAGCGATTGGCTTCCAGATGGTGTCATCTTGGCTGACAATAGCGGGTA
>PBSW01000015.1 GCA_002726865.1 Candidatus Bathyarchaeota archaeon | reverse complement strand
TCGTCAACCCCCCTAGGAGCGTGAAAAATCACTTGTACCATCAACTCGGCTTCCCTCCGCATCCCCTCTTCTATACCTATCCAGCTCTGGGTAGAGCTGCCTGACCACCACGAGGAGGGGCACCGCTATTGCGGTCCCGATTGCCGTCAAGACAAGCCTCTCTATAATTGCTATCGGGAGCACAGAGGCGAAGAAGAGGGGATCGGGGCCGAACATCTGGATGTAGATCAGGTTCCCTAGCATATGGCCCGCCATCGTCGAGGGATAGCAGGAGAGAGCCACCCCCAGGGTGAGAAGCCTCCGGTCACCTCCCCCGAGGTACTCCGAGAACTCCTCCGCTAGCATCCCCCGGAAAGCCAGTATGATGACGAGGCCGGCGACGTGTATCATGGGGACGTAGGGGACTGCCCGCCCTGTGGGTGTCGCGTACCAGCCTAAGATCAGGAGGGCCAGTATCGCTGCGGCTATTTTCCATCCATCCACTCCCCTGACCTGCCTCCGGCTGAGGCATGCAGCCACCAGAGAGGAGACCAACGCCAGCGGGGTGAAGAATAGGCCGACGCCACCTCCGCCTAGGGTCTTCCCAACGAGGGCTCCAAGGAACGCTGTCGGTGGGCCGAGGTAGGGCCCCAGGGCGAAGCCAAAGCCCATCTCCAGGGCTCTGGCCAGGTCGATCTTGGAGCTGGGGACCCCGATCATAGGGAACCCGGGCAGTAGGCTGGCCACGGCGTACACAGCGGCTAAGACCGCTAAAAGAGTTAGAGAACGAGTTTTCATTGTTATTACCTAAGGAATACCAAGCTTCAGGCGTATGGTTATATAATAAAGTTAGTTAATAAGCGGTTTTATTCGAAAATAAAATTTTTCTTAAGGAGATATATCTCAAAAAGGATGAACGTTAGGAGGTATCCATCAAAGCTCCGATAGGGGCCCTTATCGTAAATATATGGGGAAATATAATGAAATTATGGTATTACCGGTTCAGCCCACAACGAAATTCAGAGGATACCGCTCACGTAAGGCGTCTAATTTAGTATCTCTGGGGTGAAGCTCATCGGATGGCAAAGACTCTAAGCTTAGAGATATAAACCCTGTTGGTTAACATAGTTCTTGATAAGATTGTATGTAAAGCCCACATTTATTGATATTTTAAAGGCGAAAAATAGAATCTCCCCTTACCTCTCAAAAACTCCCCTGCAAGAGTATCCTCTTTTATCCAAGGCGCTCGGCTTCAAAGCCTATGTGAAGCACGAAAACTACCAGCCTACGGGGGCCTTTAAGATTCGGGGAGGCATCAATCTCATAAGCCAACTGAGCCCCGAAGAACAAAAACAAGGGGTGATCACGGCCTCCACGGGGAACCATGGCCAGTCAATAGCCCTCGCGAGTAAGATGTTCGGTGTAAAAGCAGTTGTCTGTGTCCAAAAGGGAGCAAACCACGTCAAGATCGAGGGGATAAAGAGCTATGGGGCAGAAATAGTTGAGGAGGGACGGGACTTTGACCAGGCAAGAGAGAACGCAGAGCGCCTTTCCATAGAAAAAGGGTACAGGTATATACACAGCGCTAACGAGCCCCTTCTCATCTCTGGGGTGGGCACAATTGGCCTAGAGATCCTAGAAGACCTTCCTGACTTGGATGTTGTGATCGCCCCGGTGGGAGCAGGCTCCCAAATATCAGGCATTTGCACGTGTTTCAAGACTGCAACCCCGAACGTCGAGATCATCGCTGTTCAGTCAGCTAACGCACCTAGCGTTTATAACAGTTGGAGGAGCGGGAAACTCGAGGTAACGGATTCTGCGAAAACGATGGCTGATGGACTTGCCACCCGGGTCGCTTTTGAGCTACCTGTTAGTATTATGAAGGATCTCCTCGATAAGTTCCTCCTTGTTACAGATGAGGAGCTCGAGGCCGCGATCAGGCTTTACGTAGAAAAAGCTCACACCATCGCAGAAGGAGCAGGCGCGGCTTCACTCGCCGCGGGAATTAAGATCCGAGACAAACTCCAAGGGAAGAAGGTTGCCCTCATCCTAAGTGGTGGGAATTTGCCTGCGGAGGTGCTCAAGGATATTCTGTAAGAGGGGAGGCAAGTGCTCAAGAAGTGGGTAAGAAAGGGTGCCGAAGAGCTCCGGATTAGAGATAAAGCCTTGGATAAAGTTATGAAGCGAGCTCGCAAAGCTAGGATACTATCCAAACAAGCCATCATTAAGGTGCATTCGGGAGAGGGGGTTGAGGCCGAGCGTAGACTTGAAGAGGCATCTGATCTAATTTCCAAGATGGATACTATCATTGCCAAGTATCCCGAACTGGTTCGCTTCGATCAGGTCTCCGCTGCAAAAGAGGAGTTCTCTGAGGCTTCCATAATCGCGGTGCTTACAAAGTCAGGGGAGTTTCCTGATCCAGCAAAACTGGGAGTACCCATGAGATCCTATCTCCTGGGATTGGGAGATGTGCCAGGTGAGCTAAGAAGGCAGGCCCTCGATGCCTTAAGAAGAGGGGACATCGAAACTGCTGAGGCCCGGCTCTCAACTATGCAGGAAATCTATTTGACCCTGGTGATCATGGAGGAGGTACCACTGCTGAAGGGACTTAGACGAAAGTTGGATATCACTCGGGGTGTTATTGAGAGGACCCGGAGCGAGGTAACCGCTGAGGCGGGGAGGCGGAGACTTGAGGAGTGCATGCAAAGATTTACGGACAGGCTTGGACAACTTTAAACAGGAATCCTTATGTTTTTATTTCGGCAAATCCGCTCTTCTCCCAGCTAGAAAGGGAGACTAATATTTTTGCATATATCAACCCAAATGGGTCCAGTATTTCGCCTTGTCTGGCTAATTCTAGCAGACAAGGAGTGAAAAATTTTGTCCAAGGAAAACCAAAAAGATCTTCAATTTTATAATACCTTCACGCGGTCAAAAAAACCATTCAAGTCTTTAGAACCTGGGAAGGTAAGAATGTACGTCTGTGGCCCTACGGTCTATAGCGATCCACACATCGGAAATTTCCGTACCTTTACTGTTGGAGATATTATACGTAGATGGCTAGAGTACAGGGGCTACAATGTATTCCACGTGATGAATATAACTGATATTGATGATAAGACCATCAGAGACTCCGGGGAAGAAGGAGTGAGTCTCGAAAAGTTCACAGAGAGGTACACGGAGTCATTCCTCAGGGGATTAGACCTAATGAATATCAAAAGGGCCCATGTCTACCCGAAAGCCACGGAATACACACCCCTAATGGTTGATTTCGTGACGGAACTCGTGAAAAAGAGAGTTGCATATGTCGCGAAGGATGGGGTCTATTTTGATATCAATAAGTTCCCGCATTATGGGAAGCTCAGCGGGATAAATATCTCCGAAGTTGAAAAGACAGAGAGGATGTCTGTGGACGAGTACGGAAAAGAGAATGTTAACGACTTTGCCCTCTGGAAAAACTCGACCCCCGAAGAGTATGAGAGGGGAATCTATTACGATTCTCCTTGGGGTCCGGGGAGACCAGGGTGGCACATAGAGTGCAGTGTTATGAGCAGAAGTCTATGCGGTGATAGCATTGACATCCACGCTGGAGGGGAGGACCTTGTGTTTCCCCACCACGAAAACGAAATCGCGCAGAGCGAAAGCCTCACCGGAAAAGAGTTTGTGAGGAACTGGATCCATGCCCGCTTCCTAATGATCAATGGACACAAGATGTCTAAGAGCCTTGGAAACTACGTAAGCTTCGACGAGGTCCTTTCAAAGTATACTGTAAACGCCTTCCGCTACTTTTACCTTAGCGTTCATTACAGGAGACCCCTCGATTATACCGAGAAGGCCATGGAGGTGGCCCAGAACTCCGTGAATCGGCTAGAGAATACGCTGGACCTCATCGAGGACGCCTTGCGGAAGAAGGATAAAGACCTCTCCTATGGGGAAAGAGAAAAAGGGTTCCTCAAAGCAATTGAAACCCAACGATTAAGCTTTGAGGCCGCTATGGATGATGACCTAGATACCCACAGGGCCATCGATACCATCCACGCCCTCTCAGGATCAATCAATGAATACATTTCGGGCCCCACAAACAAAGGTATTCTCCTCAAAGGTGAAGCGGTGTTTAAGGAGCTTCTAGATGCGCTGGGCCTCTTCATAAAGAGGGGGAGAGGCGGCGACGACCTCTCAGAAAAACTGATAGGAATAATTACGGAGGTTAGAGAGAAACTTCGAGCGGAGAAAAACTATACGATGGCAGATGTTGTTAGGGACCTTATGGACAAGGCGGGGGTGTTTCTAGCAGACACCAACGAGGGAACAAGCTGGAAGATTAAGAGAGGTTGATTTTCAGTTATTTATTCACTATATCAGTTTATCCCCTAAAGTACGAGGATAGCTCCCCTACCAGAACACCTAATACAAATGGTATCTCCATAACCAAGGCAATGCTAGAGATAGCAGAGGGAGTTTTTCAACTAGAGATACCAATTCGGCGTAACACCCAGAGGAAAACGTATTCTTATCTATTCAAGGACGCAGGAACCCTCATTGACACGGGCATCCAAAATGAGGCTGCATTTGATGCCCTTGTAGCACAACTCTCGAACCTATCCCTTGAAATCTCGGATATTCATAAAATATTTGTTACCCATATGCACATGGATCATGTTGGCCTTATCAGCAGGATCCAGGAAAAGACCTCTGTCACTGTTGTCGCTCTCAAAGAGGCGGATGATGTTCTACGCCAGTGGAAGAATACCCTAGAAACGGCTTTTGAAGATACCCAGATAGAGATCTCTACATGGGGGGGCAACAAGTTCCTCGAAGACTACCACAAGTACGAGCATGTTTTCAGGCGTCCCCGCTGGAAACTTAAGATTGATGAGAAACTGGCTGATAGAGAATGCTTCTATATTGACACCCATTATTTACAGGCATTCTGGACGCCAGGGCATGCCAGGGAGCACCTATGCCTTTATGACGCGGAGAAAGAGATCTTTTTCTCTGGGGATCACGTTCTTCCAAACATCACCTCTCATATAAGCCATCATATCAAATTTGAAGGAGACCCCCTCAAAGACTATTTAAAATCACTCTATAAGATTAGAGACCTTCCGACAAAAACGGTGCTCCCGGGACATGAGAGGATTTTCCATGATCTCGCGGGGCGGGTCTCCTCCCTAATGACTCATCATGAGGGACGTTGCGAGGATATCATTGCCGCGCTAAAGGGGGGTGCTGAGACGGTCTTCGGGGTATCATCTGTTATCTCATGGAATAGCAGGCCCTGGAACGAGATGCAATTCTGGACCAAGAGGATGGCAGCTGCGGAGACATATGCCCATCTTATCTATCTTAGGAATCAGGAGAGGGCGGAAGAAAGAATCCGGGACGGCGTTCTAGTTTACGCGGCTAGCTAAGCTCTAACGCCAGACCTTAATACCCCGCTCGTTGAGATATGTTGCAGCAAGGTTGGCAATGTCCGGGGTCCTAAAGGGAATATGTAGCGCCTTGACTTGGACCATAATCTCCTGGTAACTGATCTCGTTCACCTTCCTTTTGATGATGTATTCTTCAAGGATGGTCTGGGCCACTGTTTCCGCCACTTGGAATTTTGGGCTTAGTAACTTAAAGTGTAGCCTAAGAGATTTGGCCACCTCCTCATTGGATGACCCTTCAAGCGCCCAGACAGTGGGACGAGGACCTCCCTTTGAACTTGGAACCTTGGATACCTTGAGTGCGGGGACCACGATGCCCATTGACCTGAGCCTCTTCAAGGCCCTGTAAGCAGTGGCCTCAGGGAGGCTTAGCTCATTCTGAAGAATCCAAGCGGTGGAGGCCCCATGTAGACAGAAGTATAGGAACACCTCGGCCACTGCTGAGGAGGAAAACACTTGTTCGGTAAAGGTAAGGAGTTCTTGAATGTTCTTGAGTGTTGTCGCGAGGTTGTTCTTCTTATTCAGAAGCAAAAGCTGGCGATAGATAGCGATAAACCTACCGAAGTTGTGCCCTCTCCCGTCATGGGTTTCCGAGCGCTTTTTAAAGCTCATGGTACCGTCTAGATCTAACATACAATTACAGCCTAGACCCCAACCAAGAAATCGGCCGTGGTCTTTCATCATACAACCGTTTAGACAACCTTATAAGATAACTTGTTAACATGTAAACAAGTAAACATTCTAGCGTCTGGTTGTGTTATTAAGGTGCCTCGTAAAACTGTAGCCATCCGTGGGCTCGATACAGAGCTATACCATGAGGTGTTCACTATGGCAAAAAAGGATGGCAGACGGGTCAGTGAGGTGATGAACCAAGCACTCACGGACTTCCTCAAGGGAGGCCACCAGAATGGCAAGGCTAACTTAAACGAGGAAAAAAACTCAGGCACATTTACTCTCAAAAATGAGGGGGAGATCACTCTCTCCAAGAAGGATATACTAGGCCTCAAGAAGGAAGTGGGTCCATTCAGAATAGAAACTTCGGGACGCCTTACCTTCGAAAAGGACCTTAACAAGAAAACTATGGAAAATATAAAGAGGATAGTCGTCCACGACGGGGTCGTCGAGGTGCCCTCTGCCCTCTACCCCCAACTTCTTATTATATCCGATATCTTCGGTAAGATCGAGAAGTATTAACACCAGATGACCCCTCTCCGTCTTTTATGAGGTGCGAGGGGGATGTTTTGATGCCTTAAAATGAGACCTCCTAGGCCAGGCGCTTTTCTGTGAAGGCATCATAGACTAAGGGAGGTTCTTTGAACTTAGTCACATTGAGCTCCAAGTCAATGTCCTTAACACCACCGATAAACCCCTCTTTATGGTGAGAGAGTAAGAGACCTCTGGTATTAATCCCCGGGAGATTAACCTTCGATTATTTCACATAATTGTATATATGAATCACAAAAAACGTGAAACCTTATCGTCATCAATTTTGCAAAAAAGCCATACATAGTGCAGGGTATACGATAATAAAGACACACTTTCCTATCTGGGAGTGAAGATGGGTAATATCGAAAAGGTGGGATGAAATTCATAGCACTCGAGTAATTCAGGGAAAAGTGGAGATCTATTTTTGGTCATAAAATTCAGTTCAGAAGGCTACATGGCAGACCTCAAGACTTTTGTGTTGATAAGCTGACCCCATCAGCTTGCTAGAGTAGTGGAGTTGGCGGCCTGTGAGTCTACCCAAGTTTCTTGAAGTCAATGGGTATAACTTTATGGGTCTGGAGGTCTACAATTGGAGCGACTCCGATCGTTGGTGTAAGGTTGACCCGTACCTGGAAGGGTGTTTGATTCTGCCAAGATGCAGAGGCAATTAAGGTTGATCCTTTATATTTCTTGGTTCCAAAAATGTGGATATGCCCCATATGGAAGATATCGGGGGTAGTTGATATCACTAATCGGTCCTCCCTCTCCGGGGCGATAGGTGTCGAACTACCGTAGGTGGGGGCTACGTGTCTGCAACGAAGGAGAAGTTCCATGCCTTCTACCGGTTTTTGAAATTCGAGACCGGGGGCATGTGCCAAGATCTCGTCAAGGGCCTTTCCGTGACTTATGAACGTCTCAACGTTATGAAGTTGGAGACGACTTGGATTCCCGTAGAGGTGAATCCTTGCGTTCTCGTCTAAGACCTCAGCGTATTCCCGGGAGAGTGGATCCTGGGGTAAACTCTTCCTGACTGCGTCGTGGTTGCCTGGAATAATGATGATCTCAACATATTCAGGGAGTTCCTGAAGAAGCATCCCTGCGATCTTGTATTGCTCCCGTATATCTGTGATCTCGAGTTCCCTTATTTGGTTTGGATAAACCCCGATGCCATCTACGAGGTCCCCGGCGATAATTACGTATTTTACCCGGCCTGCGAGCTTCTTGGACTGCAGAGAACCTAATTCGAGATTCATCCAACGGGTGAAACGATCAAAGAGCTCTTTATTGAAGTGGATGCTACCAATATGGATGTCCGATAGAAACGCGGCACATAAAGGCTCTTTTGATCTGTTTGGGGGTTTACTTGGAATATCCGGCCAGATAAAGTCTTTAGCGACGAGGAGGTCCTGACGGTACTTAATAGCATCTATACAAAGAACCTGATCCTGGAGGATAGAAAGCCCTTTTCGAACCACTTCGCTGTCTGTCGCCATCACGGTGATTGAATCCTCCCGATCCTCGATGTCTAAAAATAAACGATGACCTCTAGACCTCCTTGTTGTTACAATGCCGATAACCTTCAACTTTGACTTGAGGGGCATTTTTAACGCGCTTTTAATGGAGACTGCGTCTCTGACATCAATCCGGTGACGGAGGATACGCTCCAACTTACTGAAACGATTCCGGAAAAGCTCTAAGTATCCGTTAATGTTACCTTCGGGTTCCCCCGGAATATTCTCGGGTAAACGTATCAGTTCGTCGTATTCAGCAGCTAGGGGTTTGGTCCGGGGGGTGCGGGAAGCAAATGTGAAGGCTTTGGGGATCCTCTCATCTTTCTTGTAGACATCCTGAAGAAAGGCCTTGTCTAGAATCGTTATTTCTGGTGAAGTATTAGAAGCGTGGGTAAGTGCGCCTTGAACACTTTCCCCGAGGCTCTCGCCTTCTAAGGTCTTGAGATACTCAAACCCGTCTGCTGTAAGCTGGTAACCAGCCTTTATGATATCTTCAAGGACTTTCCTCAAATTTTCAGACACAAAAATAATCTCCGGAAGATGATAAAGATAAAACTGATTAAATCATTTTCGCGAGCTCGCGGTAATCCTCCCGTGGTGGGCTCCATGACTCGTAAATGATTGTTAGTTCATCTCCGGTTACAAATTTGTGTATTTCGTTTGGCGATACAACCCATGAATGCCCTGGCTTGACTTCTAACTCTATCTCGCCACATGAAAGAATCCCTTTTCCTTCTATACAGGTTCCTATCTGTTCGTGATGATGGGAATGATTTGGAAAGGTTACGCCTGGTTGGGATGTGATCCGGATAAAGGTCATTCGCTCACCATCACCTATTAGTTCCATCATAGCACCTTTCACAGGACTAAATTTAGGTGCGTCACCTATTCGAGTTGACTTCATGAATTATTAGGATGGTTTCAACTAATATAGCAATTAAGAATTGCGGAGATGATTAAAGGTTCATCTCGTTTCGAGAATTATAATTTTTTACAAGCTCCATTATTTCTTTCCTAAGGTAATATCTGTAGGGCATGCTATTGCTATTCCTGTCAATGAAACCTTTATCAAATAATTTCTTTAAAACTCTTGCAGTATGTTCTCGGGTCTTTTTGATTCTTTTGCGGATCTCCGGAACAGACCCCTCCGCCAATTCATCAATTAAAATAAGCACTTCAAATTCCGTTGGGGTAAGTTGATCTAGGACATCCTTCTGTTGAAGGGGTATGGGCGCATCTATTGAAGCCGGCAACATAGATACTGGTCTTTTCGAAATCACCTGAACCTCTTTTCTAAGGTCATTTATTGTATTTTTCGTATCTTCGAACATATTAGTTAAGATTTTTCTTTCAGCTTCGCCTGATATAGAAGCCGCTATGGCCTTCCTGCTCATGTTTAAGGCTTGAAGAGCTACATCATAAGTTTCTGATGCTTCGCCCTTCATACCAGAAATAGCTTTACTTAACCTAGAGACCTGCTTATTGTAGCCGTTAGTTATTCCTTTTACTATTAATTTAGATTTAGTATATTCCTCATGAGCTAGACGGATCTTTTGATAATAAATAAAAGATGCAAAAAAAGTTACTGTAAAAAGCATTAAGGTTGCAAAAAATAATTCCATTTTTTATTCCCAAATAATAAGGTTGACAATAACAGAAATTGATGATGATGTATATGATTGTTTTTATTCTTATGATATAAAAATAACATAATATAAGAATATTAATAAAAAAAAGTTATTATTATCATANAAGAATATCAACTATTTGTTAGNATTCAAGTTNTTTACGGTTATTCTTAATAGGAGAGAGAATTTTGTTAAAATATTTTAGTTATAATTGAGNTACTTTGATTGTTAATAAAAATGAATTATTGAAAAATCACATGTAACTTCTATGTGATTTGGTGTGATATCCAGGAAATCATATGATATCACACTAATATAAAAAAAATTTTGAAAAGTAAATGTTTTTTTTGCCGATAAATATAAAATCCCCTAAAATTTATACATCAAATTAATATTTATCTTCTCTTTTCCAAATTATTGAATAAAAAGGCCTTTTTTTATCAATTATAGACAATTATGACTATATAACTAAGAATAATCAGAAAACAGCTTTATTTTAACCCAATCTATTTATTCATCAATAAATTTGTTTGAGTAGATTTTTAAATTGTGTGATTTATTGTGATATCACAAACTTTTGAGGTTTTTAGGGTTAGCCAAAGACTCTAAACCCTTCATTAATTCAAGTTCTAATTTTTTTAATTTTAAATTTAAATTTGAATTATTAGATTTTTCAATAAATGAAGTATATTCACTTAATTTATCTGCGATATTTTTGTAATCTTCAAAAGGGTATGTATCATATATTCCAATATAACTTAACAAGATTATTGTATAAATAGACGAAATTATATTTTTTCGTCCTTGATTCAAAGTACGGCCAAATGATCCCCTGCTTACCTTTTTTGACCTTAAAAGTGCCTTATTATCATAATTAATATGATTAGAGCTCATATTTTCCGAATAATGGTCAATTAGAATGCTTTCGAATTGTATATTAGTTAAATTACTGTTTTTTAATAAAATAGAAATAATAGGATTTCTATTTATATTATTAATCATTTTTTGAACCTGGTTAAAAATATTTTACACCTCTATACCTCATAACTTTACATCCTAAATTATAGATACCTGGTATACAAAAGTGTATACAATTTCAAAAGTCATATTAGTCTTTTTGTCCTTAAGGTTTTTTTATATTTAATCTCCAAAATGATAAATACTACAAATAAAATAACGATACTTTACATTTTAATGTAATTTAGACCTAATCAGAATCTTTTTACATAATAAACATTAATACAAAACATGTTTGGTACTGAATCCCTAAATATAGACCCTATAGAAATTTCGTCTAAAATTACCAAGTTTATTTCATATCAAGTACATAAATCCGGATTAAATGGAGCTATAATCGCAGTAAGTGGCGGAATTGATTCAGCACTTACACTTTCCTATTTAGCAAAAGCCTTAGGACCTAAACGTGTACATGCAATTACTATGCCTGAACGTGACATCACATCTGAACGTGATATCACGGATGTGATTCATCTTACGCAACTTTATGATGTAACATGTGACATCGTAGATATCACGCCTATCCTAGACTCCATAAGTAAAACCCTTCCTTATCACAATAAATGTGATAAATTATCTACAGGCAATATTAGACCACGGATTCGGATGTTAATTTCCTACCATTACGCAAATACCCTAAGAATGATGGTTGTTGGAAGTTCTAATAAAACAGAGCTTTTGACCGGTTATTTTACAAAATATGGGGATGGGGGGGTTGATTTGATGCCTTTTGGAGACCTTTTTAAGGGTCAGATAAAGCAACTAGCGAAATACATGGGAATACCCCCCAAGATCATAAATAAAACCCCAAGTGCTGGACTTTGGCCTGGGCAGTCTGATGAAAAAGAAATGGGAGCAACCTATGATACCATCGATATGATCTTGTTAGACTATAAGAACGGCTATACCTCGCAAGATATTTCCTTACGAACTGGTGCGGATTTAGAAGTAGTTAAGAGTATTCTTAACCGGGTAAAAACAAATGAGCATAAGCGTCATCTCCCGTTAATCTTAAGACTATCTTCCCTCACCTGATGATCTAAAATCTCAATGGTGAAACTGTAATGGGACGCAGAAAAAAACAGGTAACAAAATACATTCGGAGGGCCTTACCAGAGCTCTTTCTATGTCCTCGATGTGGCAAAAATACTGTGAAGGCAAGCATCAATAAGGCCGAGAGCAAAGCTACAGTGATCTGCAGTAATTGCTCCCTCAGGACAAGCTTCGCCGCCACTAGAAACTTAATGTCCGTAGATGCCTACTGTACTTTCATAGACCAATATTATACTCATGGGAGCCAGGAGGAAGAGGAGATTGCTTGATTCTGTTGAAAATCAAATTAAAGAAGCAATAATTGATAAGGGGGCTATCCACATGACACTGTTGGACCCCCAAAAAATAGGCTCTAAGAAAAGCGTAGAGATTGCCTCTGAGGCGAAAAAAGGTGGAACATTTGCGCTAATGGTGGGTGGATCGACTCTAATCTCTAAGTATGATCTCGATGTTGGAATCAAGAAAATCAAAGCTAAAGTAGATATTCCTATAATCCTATTCCCTAACGACATCACGGGAATAAGCAAGTATGCAGATGCTATTTGGTTTATGTCCCTTCTTAATTCAAGGCTCACATATTATGTTATAGATGCCCAAGCGATGGCGGCATATACCGTGAAAAGTTATGGATTGGAGGCGATACCATTGGGTTACATTATCATTGGGCCAGGAGGCACCGTTGGTTACATTGGCCAAGCAAGAGGCATTCCATATGACCGCCCAGAATTGGCAACTGCATACGCCCTTGCATCCCAGATGCTTGGTACCCGTTTCATATACCTTGAGGCAGGGTCGGGGGCTAAGGCTCCTGTCCCTTCCACTATGATAAAAGTTGTGAAGAACCAACTAGACGTGCCTCTTATTGTTGGGGGGGGAATTAGAAACGCATCTATGGCTAAAAAGGCCGTTGATGCGGGTGCTGACATTATTGTTACAGGAAATCTAGTTGAAGAGAATAGGCTAGTCAGGGAAAGCATAAACGAGATAGTGTCTAGTATAGAGTTTAGGTGATACTCTGACCTCATTCGAGAGCTTCTTTAATGCACTTAAAAAGGTCCTTCTGAAGCCCCGGTTATATGACGTTTGGCCCGATTTTGAACCAGTTTACGAAGAAAATGAGTACTCTTGGACCCCCCTCAGGGGGCTTGGGAACACGCTCTTATTGAACTGCGGGAGTTGCGATGGTCCATCAGACGTGCGCCATGTTCGCTGCAAGGAGTGCGTCGGGAAGAGAAGCGGGATCGCGTCTGAGGCTTATATTTCATCGACAGGCCGGGAGCTTGAAAAGTGGCCCACTATCATGCTCTGCAGAATCCATAGCCCCGAATAGCGGAGAGTCTACATTGACAAAAATCTCAATGTCCTCCGAAGCCGCGGAATATTTTGACTCCTTAGTAGACGGGCTTAACGATCTATACGATGTAGCTCGTAATGCAAAAAGGAATGGTCTAGACCCTAGCCTTGAGCCCGAACCTCAGATCACTCATGATATCGCTGAGCGCATTGAAAAGCTCATTGGTCCTTCAGGCATCAGGGACAGAATGCGCGAGCTCGAGGGTATGGACCGTCGTGCCATGGCCTTTAAAATCGCAGGTGAAATCGTGGAAGGACGATTTGGGAGGCTCGAAGCAATAGACGCGGCTGACCAGGCGGTTCGAACGGCCCTCGCCATTGTGACCGAGGGGGTCACTGTAGCCCCTATTCAAGGCATCCCAGAAATAAAAATAAAACAGAACTCTGACAAGACGAGCTATCTCGCAGTATATTTTGCGGGGCCCATTCGACCAGCAGGAGGTACCGCCCAAGCCCTAACCCTTGTAGTTGCCGATTATGTTAGACGGATGCTGGGCCTTGACAGGTTTAAACCATCAGATGACACTATAGGCAGGTTCATTGAAGAGGTGACACTCTACAGGCAGAGGGTGAGGCGGTTTCAGTTTCATGTTACCGAAGCCGACCTGGACTACGCGCTCAGGTGCCTCACAGTGGAGGCAACTGGGGTCTCCACTGATCATTTCGAGGTCTCCAACTATAGGGATATTCCTGGGATTGAAACAAATCGTCTCAGAGGCGGGGCCCTTATAGTTGTCATTGATGGCATCGTGGGGCGGGCAAAGAAGCTACATGGGATTTGCGAGTCTCTCAGGTTGGAGGGTTGGGATTGGCTGGTCAATATCGGAAACAAACCGGCAGAAATTAACTCTAAGAAGAAGCCTGAGGCAAGCTTTATGGCGGAAATCATCGTCGGCCGGCCCGTCTTTTCTTTTCCAAACAGAATTGGCGGCTTCAGGCTAAGGTACGGCCGCGCTAGGACTACAGGGCTTGCCGCTGTGGGAGTTCACCCAGCAACTATGATCATCCTTAACCGATTCCTCTGCACCGGGGTCCAGCTTCGTATAGAGCTCCCTGGGAAATCTGCAGCTATTACACCAGTAGACTCCATTGAAGCTCCCGTTGTCAAGCTCAAGGATGGCTCAGTCGTACGCATAGAGACCGAGAATGAAGCCAACAGGCTTTTTGAGAGAATTGAGGAGATTCTTTTCCTCGGGGATGTTCTAGTTAACGTTGGAGATTTCCTCCAGAACAATAAGACACTGTTAAAGTCGGGTTACGACGAGAACCAATGGGTACAAGACCTGAGGCACACCATAAACAAAAGCAGTCTTGGAACCCCGATTAGCACCACGAGACTTGAAGCGTTTATAGCGAAAAAAGACACAATACCCAGTCCCATTGAAGCTATCACCTTGACAGAGTTTGGAGTACCCCTCCACCCGAGGTATACCTATACATGGAATGCTGTAACTCGAGAAGAATTATTAAGGCTCCGAAATGCCCTTGCGGAATCATGGCCATCCCAAGCCCCTTATGAACTTAGGTTAGAACCCGAAACTAAGAGAATCCTAGAAATGCTCCTGATACCTCATGACTATTTTGGAAGTATGGTGGGCCTTGACATGGTCGCCCCAATTTTAGAAAAACTTCTCAGATTATATGAATCAAAAATAGACGTAGTGGAAGGGACGCCCTTGGAGATTGTTAGGGCCCTTTCAGACATCGACATCAGGGATAAGGCGCCTGTTCATGTGGGTGCCAGGATGGGGCGCCCTGAGAAGGCAAAAGAAAGGAAAATGTCCCCCTATGTTCATGGCCTCTTTCCCATCGGTAATGCCGGGGGTGCACAAAGGAATATTTTAAAGACTAAAAAGGGACAGACTACCGCTATTCAAATCTCTGCCAATTACTGCTCCCAGTGCGGGACACTTTGCTACGGGGTCTGTTGCCACGTCTGCGGGGAGACAGCTATTGCGCGAAAAAGATGTCCTAGATGCGGGAGGGCAGTTGATACCATGGTCTGCCCAGTCTGCAAAGTGGAAACTAATTGCAGTCACTCAACGGACCTAGACCTGAGGAGCCTTTTAGATCAAGCCTGGAAAAAGATTGGAGCCAAGTTAGGAGAACAGCTCCCGGCACGATTCAAATGTGTAAAGGCACTCATGAATAAGAATAAGACTGCGGAGCCCCTTGAGAAAGGTTTTCTCAGGGCTCGTTATGATCTCTCAGTCTTCAAGGATGGCACATTAAGATACGATCTCACTGATGTTCCTCTCACCCACTTTACCCCCTCAGAGGTTGGAGGTAACATAGAGCAGCTCCGGAATCTCGGGTATATCTATGACATGCATGGGAATCCCTTGAAGAATGCCGATCAGATGTTAGAGCTCAAGGTCCAAGACATCGTTTTACCAGAGGATTGCGGCGACTATCTTGTCAAGGCCTCGAAGTTCATAGATGACCTCCTTACATTATTTTACGGCGTAGATCCCTACTACCAGATCAATGAAAGGGGCCAAATGGTGGGGCAACTCATCCATGGACTTGCTCCCCACACCAGCGCTACCATCATAGGACGTGTTATCGGTTATACCAGAACCCGAGTTTGCTATGCACATCCCCTATGGCATGCAGCAAAGCGCCGTAACTGTGACGGAGACGAGGACGGTATTATGCTGGCGTTGGATCCCCTTCTCAACTTTAGCCGGGACTTCCTCCCAGAGCAGAGCGGAGGTCTCATGGATGCGCCTCTCTATGTTATCCCCGTGCTGAACCCCAGTGAGGTAGATAAGGAAGCCCTCAATGTCGATGTAATGTCTGCATATCCCCCTGAATTCTATTCGCTTTGCGAGCAGGGTGCAAACCCTAGAGAGTATGCCGCCGTTATCGAGACTATCGGAGACAGGATTGGGTCGATCGGCCAATTCCAAGACATGAAGTACACCGAGGTTTGCAGTGATATCAACCTAGGGGCTCATTTCGGGGCATATACTACCCTTAAGTCTATGCTAGAAAAACTAGAGAGTCAGCTGGATCTAAGCGAAAAGATCTGGGCTGTAGACGCTGAGGTCGTCGCGCTCAAGGTGATAACAAGTCATTTCATGAAGGATATCTTCGGAAACCTCAGGGCTTTCACCAGTCAGAAGTTCCGTTGCATGGGCTGCAACCGGAAGTACCGGCGGGTCCCACTTAAAGGGGTATGCCTTCGCTGCGGTGGCAAGCTAAGCCTCACCGTGTACAAAGGAGGCATTAAGAAATACGTTTCTCCCGCTCTGAACCTCGTACAACAGTTTGACTTAGATAGCTATTATAGCGATAGGCTGTTCCTCGTAAACGAAGAGCTCCAATCACTTTTCCGTGAAGAAGAGGATGTAAAGGAACAGCTTGATAAACAGATCAGTCTTACAGATTTCATGAGAGGTTAATAACAGTAGACTAAACCAAACCTTTTTCTCCTAGTCTCCATTCAAGAAAAGAGATGCTTAAATGAGCAAGAAGAAAAAAGAGAGCACTCCATCTATGCCTGCTTCTAGTGCGGGACTGATGCGCTTCTTTCAGGACGAGGCATATGGCATAAAGATAAGGCCAGAGTTCGTTCTAGGGGGAGCTATTTTACTCGTCCTTAGTGTAATCGTAGCCCATGTAGTTTTCTAACCCCTGTAATAGTATTTCTACTTCTTTTGTCCTGATGAACCCTTGAAAGACTAACGCCTATAATTTGATTTGCTGGGAAGAGGGTTTCATAGATAGACCTCTTTGAACGCAGCGCGTATCTTGGAGTCTACTGCTCCCTTTTTTGTACCTTTCTTTCCCATAATATTCTTTTCTTAGGGATTTTATTATTTTCAGGCCTAGGACCCTCATGATATTTACACTTGATATTAGGTTGAATCCACACTCTGGTCTCCATTTTGGCTTGCTGAGCGTAGCATTACCCTTAGTAGATAGAGAACTTGTGCCGATTTTCTTTATTCATCGGGGAAAGCAGCCCTTCATAAATCTTCGACTGTTTTTGATAGGCACTTTCGTGGTGCACTGGATGTAGAATTTTAATAAGGGAGAGCTTTATAGAAAATAAGAAATGAACAACTCACCTCTCAAATCTTCTAGGGATTTCGTTGTCGTTGGGCTTAAGCCCATCATGAACTACGTGGTTGCTTGTATGACCTTATTCAACGCAGGCACAGAACATGTTATCTTGAGGGCGAGGGGGCGGCATATCACTAAAGCCGTGGACGCCATCAACATGCTTCAGAGTGTCTTTCTAAAGGATCTTGAGGTTGATAAGATTGAGATAGGAACGGATAAGCACATTGGAGAGGAAGGAAAAGAGCGGTTTGTTTCCACCATAGAGATCCGGATCGCCCAGCCCTCATATGCGAGCGTTTACTTGAGAGAACAACATACTCAAATAGAGGCGCTAGAGGGAGACCAAAGTGATGATTGAACATAGCTTTGAGGGTTCAGAGTCCCCGCATATATTGTGACTGGACTAAGTTTTTTTCTTACTTTTTTTCCACTACGATCCGGGTAAACATCCCGGAGCTAACCTGCAGAAGCCCGTCGAAGGGCTCTCGGATATTGCAGTTCTCTATCCGGACTTGGGTCCCCCCGGATAAACCCTCTACTTGGTCCACTAGGTCCCTCCAAAATGAGACTCGGACCTCTCCGGTGCCGTCATCAATGCGGAAAGATGCAACAGTGGCAGGGCCCCGAGATGTCTCAACCTCCCTAACCTCGGGGGGCTCCAAGACGGTGCCCCGGACATGAATATTAGTCTGGCCCTCCCTTAGTTCCCCGAGGGGGACAATCTTGGTATCTAGGTTTGACTCAGCGATCTTGATATCTTTAGGGTTGATCTGGAGTTTACCTCTCTGGCCTATATTTAGCCCTATATCCCCAAGGCTGAGCCGAGTGTAGCCGTTCTCTATAGAGATGATAGTGCTGGGCTTTATGTCGTCAACCATCTTAACGTCGTCATCCCAGAGACTGAGTCTCACGTTGCCGGTTTCATCCTCGAGGAGGACCGAAATGACCCTTCCAGAGCCCCCGTCTCGTCTGTTGAACTCTCGTATACTACCGATGTTGGTGATCCTGCCTACGGTGTTGACGTTGTTCATCCCCGTTCTAAGGTTCCCGATCTTGGTCCACTTGGGGACGGGATTCACAGGCATTGTACCTATCTCTAGGACCTCTAGGATGGTCCCATAATTACTGTGGACCTCAAGGCTTCTATCCTGGCGTTCTCTGGCGTTCCCTCCGGTAACCCTAATCCTAGTGCCGGGCTCCAGCCCTTTTATTTCATCTACTTTATTGTCCCAGAGGACTAGATTGATCCTCCCCTCTCCTTCTTCAAGGCTGACACGGGCAACCCGGCCCTCTGAGCCGTCCTGCCTGTTGAATTTGGATACTGGGGACTTGTCCATTATGACTCCTATGAGGTTCACCGTTCCCGGGTTGAATATCTCCCCTGGGGTCTTGTAGAAGCTCTCTAGGTCCGGGTAGTCGTTTTCTACGGCGTCCAAGGGCTCCATGTAGATCTGCCCCCGATTTCCTACGTTTATCTGGATTTCTCCTCTCCTTTCGCGGCTGTATCCATGGAGAACTCGGACAATCTTTCCTGGGGCCACTTTGCTCGCGGAGACCTGGTCCGCTTTGTTGTCCCAGAAAACAGCAGTTACTGAGCCCGTAGAGTCCCCTAGGAGCATATTAAGGACTTTTCCCTCTGTTCCATCCGTTCGGGTGAAAGTATGGGGTAGGGAGATGAAAATCACCCTTGCTGTGATAGAGACATCACTGAGCCCAGTAGTGAGATCACCTATCTTCACCTTAGCCTCGATGCGCTCCCCGGCACCATCAAGACCCAGGTTTGAGGCTACAAGGTGGGTAGCGGCCTCTTCGGTGAGGAGCCCTGCAGCCTTTGCTCGCTCCTCATCAATAAGTCTCTCTACAGCCTCCCTAGTTAGGTTGGGCCTCAAGGCCAGTATCCTTTTTATGATCTCTTCTACACTTGACAATACGACACCTATCTCATCCTTCTGCGATTTAGGAATAAAATTGCTACGCTAATCTTCATCTTTTTGGATAAAGAGATGGAGGAATCCCAGACCTAGGGTGATCACGCCCAGGAGTATGGACATTTGCTGTAGGAAGTTGAAGAAGGCAGGGGACGTCATGCTTCGAAGAGATCACAACATGACCCATATTTAAGCTGTCACTTACGATGCTTGATCCGCTGAGAGGCGACGCCAATCCTCCATGAGAGGCTCATACACTTCATCATCTTCCCGGATCTCCTCATACTCATTGAGGGCTTCTGAGAGTCTCTGCGCTAGGAGGTGGTAGCAGAGTCCAGCCTCCCCATCAACAACTCTGAAATAGAAGTCGCTACAGTCGCAGTACCCGGAATAGGGGAGCACTTGATATTCGCTTCCCCGACCAACGACGATCCAGACTACCCGACCTGAGCGCTCAAAGATGTACTTTTTTACTCTTTTCTGTCCTACGATCCTCCAAGCCTTATCGAAGCGATCTGCAAGGCTTGACCTGAGACGATCCCATTGGGCCTTAGTGAGGGTTGGCGTGGCTCTTAGCTCATCGCAGATTTGCTCTAGGACCCGTCGCTCCTCAGTGATTGCCAGTTTGAATCTCCAGGGATATCTTGATGCCTCCCTTTACAACTTTTTTGTCAGAAGAGGGTTAGGAACCGGGTTTAAATTGAACGTCGCAGGATATTGGGCGGGGATCCAGGTGTTCAAGCTTCTCACTCCTTGGCCGGCGATGCTCATTGAGGCTGGAGAGAGGATCCTCTTAGCTACTGACTTTCATTTGGGCATTGAATATGAGCTCGCGAAGATGGGTATCAGCATCCCTTACCAGACCAACCGCTTTCTTAGGGAGTTCATGGATCTGGTGTTGGAGCATAATCCCGATAGGGTCGTCATTCTCGGAGATCTAAAGCATGGTGTCCCTCTCACTAGCTTTCAGGAGAAGAGGGAAATCCCCCGATTCTTTAACGCCCTTCTTAGTGAGGTTGATAGGGTTAGTCTAGTTCGGGGCAATCATGACGCGAACATCCAGAACCTCGCCCCCGAAGAGGTAGAGATTCATCCCAGCCGGGGCGCCCTCTTTGGAGATGAGTATCAGGTCGCAGTCCTTCACGGCCACGCTTGGCCTTATCCCCCGCTCCTCGCGGCAGACCTTATTGTCATGGGACACAACCATCCTGCAGTCCAGTTAAACACGCCTTTGGGTGTGAGGTTTACGCGTAGGGCTTGGGTGAGAGGCAATCTTGATCCTGTGAGCCTCGCGGTGGCACTCATGGGATTTGAGAAAATAAAAGTGAAGGAGAATCCCTTGGCCTCCTTCGAGGCGGCTTTCGGTACAATTATCCGCCCCCCTCAATTAGTGATTATGCCTACGTTTAACGATCTCATGGGGGGGATTCCTGTCAATGCAGAGACACCAAAGGGCCTTCTGGGTCCCCTATTCAGGTCTGGAGCTGTTAACGTTGATGATTTTGACGTCTATCTGCTGGACGGAGCGTTCCTAGGGAAGATCTCGTTTCTTAGGACCTTGCTTACAGATCCCTTTTACATGAAGTAGATGAGAACTTTGAACCTAAAAAGTATTGTAAAACCTCAAGGGAACGTTGGCATCCGCGCACGAATCCGTTTTTCCGTCTGGATCCACGAGAATCGGCGAGGGTTGAAGGTCCCTGTTGTCCCCGTGAGGCTCTTATCTGCCTCAAATCAGTTTTTTAATATCCCAAAAGGGACAATCTCGTGATGGACTGCTTAGAAGATGATATTTAGGAAAACGAGCCTGCACTCCTTAATTTTCCAAGCTCTCAGCGCGTGTGAATTAGACCCCCTTTTAGGAAGATCAAGTAGGAAGAGGACTCCCCACGAGATGTAGCTTTTTCTGTCTCCCTGCTAAGAACCTCAGTTTTCCCTTGGTGAATACAGCGTCCTGCTCAAGAGACATGCGGATCTGTTTTCCTCCCCACTCAGGAATACCGCATCGTACGTTGAGTTCAATAGAGTAGCATGTATCGTTGAAAAGCTCGTAGTCCCCCATCCCTGGGACGCCCCTCTGGTTATCCCAGAGCCCTATAATAGGCCCCGCGGCGTGGCCGTGAAACCCGATAGGATGAGTATAGATGCTGGCTTTGATCCCTTCCGTCTTCGCTTTCTCCCGTGCGGCTTTCAAGATTTCGTTTCCTGTTCTGCCGGTAATCATGGACTCGGCATGGATGTCCTGGAGCCTATTGCCAAGGGTTATTGCCTTTTTAAGGCCCTCAGGGGCGTTGATTTCCCCCGGCTTCAGGACGTATGCGTTTTGCTGGACGTCAGTATGAAGCCCCAGATATCTGAATCCAACATCGCAGTGGATAAGGTCACCCGGCATGATAGTCCGCCGCTCTCCCTCTATCTTGCTGCGTCCCATTGGGATCATATCAACGTCCTCGGCCTGCAGGTCTATACTAGGTTGGAACCAGGCGAGGAAGCCAAGGTCACGGATCTTCTGCCGCATCCACCACGCTACGTCATCAACTGTGGTGATCCCGGGGGTGATTATTCTGCTTGAGAAGGCTTCTGCGATTATGGCGTGGGTGATCTCCACGAGGCTCTCGTAGGCCATGACCTCAGGGAGGATCCGTCTCTCCAGCCAACCACAGGTAAGCCTCCAAGCGCCCTTAGTTCTAGCCATGTACTCTTTACCAAGGGCCTTCTCGAGGTAGATGTAATCGCTGTGAGTAAGGCCGTCGCTATACTGGGTCATCTGGGATGTGTTTATTCCGATTGACTCAGGATCTCGTTCTCGGACAATCCTGCCGAGGCATACATGCTGTTTCTCTTTCTTGGGGTCCCAGACGGCCTTATAGAAGCCGGGGGACCCTGACTTAGAGACAGTAAGTCTCTCTAGCTCCCCGTTCTTTAGGTGGAAGAGGAGGATCGTGCGCCTTTTTGCGTATAGGGTAGGCTCTGGTGTCAATGAAAAATATGTGGGGTCCTCGTTGGATTCGCGGGATGTGACTATCCACATATCAAAGCCCTCTCTTGTCATAATCTCCGGAAGCACCTTGTCGAGGCGCTCCTTAAGCCAATTATTTTGGATCTCAGCCCTCTTCCTAAGAGAGAGGGTATTGTACTTTTCTGTGTACCTGCTTCCGAGGGCAAAATCTATTTCCGTCATTCCATTTTCACCAATAGTCAATTGTTATACTAACGCTCACTTAATGCCTTCTCTGGATGCTAGGTTTTAGTGTGTGGCAATCTCGACACTATCTAATCTGCTGCGTCAATATTTTGTAGAAGGCCCACATGGTTTTAAACGGAATTGGGCCAGGAGATATTTGGTGTTTGTGATATTGGGCCTCAAAAAGGGGAATGAGGAGATTAGAGTTGAGAATACCCTAAGGGCCATCTTGAGGAATCGCTTTGATCCATGCGGCATGCTCTGCCAAGTAGAACCTAACCTCATTGTACGCGAGCATATAGTAGCAGCTTCATTATATAGCACGAGCAATTCAGACTGTCTTTGAGTATCGCGATATAGAGGAACTCCTAAGGATTAGGTGAATACACAATGGCTATCGAGACGAGGACCCACACAGCTTTACATGTCCTCAAAGGTGCTGCTGTGAAGGTACTAGGTGCCAGGTGGACCGCCGGTGTGCACGTTAAGGAGAACCATGGGAGGCTTACCCTCCAGTTTAACCGGAAACCAACACCTAAAGAGGTCCTCCACATTGAGGAGCTCGCAAACTCCAAGATACTGGAAGATGCCCATGTTGATGTCGTCGAAATGGAGAGAATAGATGCTGAAGAGCAACACGGCGACGCCATTTACGATTTATTCCCCATCCCCGCCGCCATCACCAGGCTGACCATCCTCCACATCCCCGATTGGAATGTAAATGCTTGCAACAAACACCACACACCAAGGACCGCCCAGATAGGCCACCTCACAATAATGAAGACCCGGTATAGGATTACAAAGAAACTCCTAGAACTATCTTATAACATCCAATAGTGAACTAAGACAACCGACCGAATACAACGTTAACTTATTCTCTTATAGGCTGAGTCTCGCATCCAACTGCTCTAGGAACTTCTCAAGAGCTTCCCCGGGTATACTTGCCCCGCTGGCATGTTTGTGGCCGCCTCCAAAGCCTCCGAGTCCAGTGGCGATCCGTCTTGTTATCTCCCCTAAATGATGGGGAAGCTCCCGTCTGCTTCTGAGCGAGATGTTTATGTGATCGCCCTTCTGCTTATAGCAAACGCCTACCTGAGTTCCAATGGCGTCTGTTATGAGCCCTGCGACGGAGCCTGAGGACAACCCTTCGTCAACTTTCACGTATGCCAGCACACGGAGGCGCTTCGCCTTTCCAGTAAGGGTGTTTATGAGGGTAGCAACCTTTTCAAGATGCTCGATAGCGGCCTCCGGCACTCCTTGAGTCCTGTGAGGGGGTTCGAGGCGGCTTATCGCATCTAGTACCTTTGCTCTAAACTCCTTGGTGGCCCTTTGGGGTAGGGCGTGGGCTAGGAGTAGTCCCTCATGCTGAACGGATTGCCGGTCGTAGTCCAGGAGAAGAGTTTTGGCGATGGGGCCATCATCGAACTGGTCTGCCCATGCAGCGAATGCAGCCATCCTCCCCGCTTTCCGTCCTAGCTCGTCCCTATATCGGTTATAGAGGAGGACGCTGGCGCAGTCCCTAGTGTCGTGGATCACCTCTGCCCCGGCATTCTCTATTTGTTCTAGGATGCCGGGTGCAGTAGGATGGTGGTCTACAATAGTAACCCGGCTGAAGCTGGCGATTCGAAGAAACTCCTCAAGAAGATCCTCCCTGACGTTGAGGTCGCAGAAATATAATTCGTCTAGTGGGGGCTGGATGTTCCTCAAGGCGTCTTTGAGCTCGTCGTAGTTGACCAAGACAGGTCGGGCTTGCTTCATACGCTTTATTAGGGCTGCGCATGTGATACCGTCAGCATCTTCTCCGTGGGAGATGACGATGACTGTTGGATGAAACATATGTCACTCTTCTTGTTCGAAGGTGTCATATAAAGTAAGCTTGAGGAGAGATTAGGGGTTGTCGCACGCGTGACCTCAAGAAGGGGAAGATGAAACTGCCTTGGGGGGCCTCACTTATTAACCGAAACATAGGTTCCTAGCCGGGTCTGGCTAGTTCGTGTTTTTCTTTGAGCCTATGGCTGAGAGGCTTGCTACGCCTTGGACCCCTGCGGCTTTTAGGGTCTCCAGGGGAAGGGCCAAGATGATAGTGTTGCTCTGGTCCTTGCTCACATCGTTCACCGTTGAGAGGATTCTTAGCTGCATGGCATTGGGATCTTGCATGTTCATGGCGGCCTCAGCGAGTTTAGAAGAGGCCTGGAGCTCAGCTTCAGCCTTGATGAGAATGGCTCTGCTTTCCCTCTCCGCTTCGGCCTGGACAGCGAAGGCTCGCTTCATGTCCTTTGGGAGGCTGATGTCTTGGAGGCCTGCCCTTGCGATATCGATGCCCCAATCCTTGGAGAGTATGTCGATCTCATCTTTGAGTTTGATCGCGATCTCCTCTCTGCTCTCAAGGAGGTCGTCAAGGTTATACTGGCCGATGATGTTCCGTATGGCCGTTTGGGCATACTTAGAGACGGCGTCCCTATAGTTGACGATCTGGGTGATGATCTTCTCGGGGTCCTCAATAGTCATGAAGACGACGGCATCGACGCTCAAGGAGATGTTATCCGCGGTGATGGCTGACTGGCCTTTGAGGTCAACGGTCTGGGTCCTCATATCGACCTTGGTGATTGTGTCGATGATAGGTATCTTGAAGTTAAGATCCGGCTCTACAGTTTTGATGATCTTTCCTAAGCGAAGTACTGCCGCGTTCTCCCACTGCTTTACGATGAAGAGGGAGCCCGCGATGATCAAGACNATGACTACTATAGCGATAGAGTTGATCATTANTTTTCCCTATCTCGGACTTGGATCTTACTCATTTCTTGTTTGTTATAGCCCACGTAGGGGACATTTATATTCAATTNTAAAACCTGATGCAAATATTATGCAAAGATAGTGGAACTAAGGCACAATTCTAGAGAGACTTTAGCGCCCAGCGCGCGCAAAGAGGTAGCTGGATCCTTGGAGATAATATTTTAGCACCCGTCTAGCGGCGCGTTCCGAATCGGCTCATACCATGATGTCCTCAGCCTCAAGGCGGTCCACATCATGGCGGAGAGTGTCCTTGAATGCCTAAAGAACCGGGAACCTGGATAACCAGAGTCTCCCGCTCCGCCCGTGGTGGATCCTCTGGTCTGAGACCCGGAACCGGCACCCCCCGACGAGTTCCGCCTTCTTTTCACCAACATACAGGGATGAAGCGATCCTCCCAATAGCATCGCACTTCATGATACCCCTTCCGCTCGCCGCCCCCACATAGATCCTCCCAGGCACCGACTTCACTAAAGGCAGCTGGTCAAAGCTATTAATCACGTCCTGGCCTGCCTAGCTGTTGATGGGCCTTAAATTCCCGAAACAAGGGAAATACTTCACCAAAACGTGATACGCGTTATCCGTGTAAAAATCCTCCTCGGCCTGGGGATCGTCCTATACCCTAAAGCCCTACACTACATCATCAGAACACGCCATCCAGATGCTCCTCTCATTTAGCTCCGGGCGGAAAAATACGTTAGATATCGGCAAACAGTGAGGGGCATCGACCCATACTTATTTAACCCCTTTACATAGAATAGCGGCTCTAGACTCGATTGACTAATAATTATATGTTGGGTGGTTATTTGTTGTGACTGCGCCCCGGTAGCTCAGTGGCCAGAGCGGCAGCCTTGTAAGCTGTTGGCCGCGGGTTCGACTCCCGCCCGGGGCTCCATTCCCACCTAGTGAGCGGTCGCTTATTTTACGGAAATTTAGCTGGATGGTTTAGCTTATTGAGTTGAATATAATCTCAAAGGACTTTTTTTTGATCACCTAGGTGTTTGGAGATCTATTTATGAATGGGGTACCCTTGCCCTCTATTTTTAATTTATTCCAGTTCTCTTTTCTTCAAAATGCAGTGGAAATCGGGTAGCAATTATAGTATTCTTATCTTCTATTAGTTTTTTTTTGGATAGGGCTTTATTTTCAAGCCTTTGAGAGGGCTATTCAGTCAGCGTTCTCCTTTGATGATTTAAGCTATACTGTGAGACTCTTCAATGATCTTAGCTTTCATAAACCAGCAGATGCAAAGCGTGAGCTTTGAGGCCTTTGATAACTATCCTAAAAGCAACCTGCCTCAGCCCCGGGGACTTCGTGAACCTCCACTCTTCCTCAGCACGATCCTCCTCTGGGGGTTCCAGGCTATATCTATCAGGCTCCTACTCTTCCACCCAGTCCTCTAACTCAGGGGCTGGCTGTAGTTCCCCTTAGAGATAATATATGCGTGCGGAGCACAAAAAACCATTTTTCGAGAAAACACTCGAAAAATAGATAAGGCGAGAGCCTTCTGAAAGTCTGTATATGTCGTTGTTGGATATTTGGTCTCAGCTTCCCCCTGATGCCGTGAAGCTTCTTCAGAGTGTTGTGGCGATTGTGGTGATCTTTATCACTTACAAGTACCTGAGCCGGCTCCTCTCCCGTACTGGAAAGAATGCCGAGTTGGAGCCACATGCGATGAACGCTGCAAGGCTTGTTTTTAGGGTCGCCGCAATCATGGTAGCCTCCACAGTTCTTCTTAGGGTTTGGAGCCTCCCCACCGACTGGTTCGTGGGGAGTTCAGCTCTTATTGGTGCCGTCTTGGGCTTCGGTTCTAGCCAGACCATTAACAACGTGGTAGCAGGATTCTACGTACTGGTAACCCAGCCCTTTAAGGTAAAGGACTATGTGAAGATCGGCGCTCTGGAGGGGCAGGTTGAGGAGATCACTATAAACTACACGAACTTGTACACTCCAACATTCAATCTGCTGAAGGTGCCCAACACCCAGGTAATGAACAGCCGGATATTAAACCTCACTCATGAGGGGTTTATCAAGTACACTTTTACTGTGGGATTCGGGCATGAGTTGTCTAACAGGGTCATCCTAGACGAGTGCATTCAACCCGCTATTGCTGAGTTTCATGAGAGGCACTTGGATGAGCAGCTAAGGAAGCCTGAGGCCTACCTGGAGACGGGGGATCGTCTGGGGAAGCTAATGCTGATCAGGATCTTTATACCAAAAGGGGAGGCGAAGACTCTTCATGTGCTCCAGCCTGAACTCTTGAGCATGATCATGAATCGATGGCACACTCGAAAGAATGCCTAAGCAGGTTAAGGAGAGCATAGCCCAAGGTTGATGCTCTTTTAAACGCATAATCCGATCTCTTTTTACTATCAGCAAACTTTTTTTATTGAGAGAGGCGTAATTGAAAGCAACAATTCTGGTGAGAATATGACCGATCAGATATGGATCACAAGAGATTATCTCAATTGTACCGGATGCCGTAGATGCGAAATTGCTTGCAGTATCCATCACGAGGACTGGATATGGCCCGAGGCCTCTAGAATCAGGGTCTTTATGCCCTTCCCTGGGGTCGAGGTGCCCCATTTCTGTGCCCAGTGCCAGGATTATCCTTGTATCGAGAGCTGTCCTGTGGACGCCCTCAGCGTCGAAGAAGAGACCAGCGCAGTGCTGGTGGACGATGATAAGTGCACAAGCTGCTCTCTCTGCATCAAGGCCTGCCCCGGTCAAATACCAATACTTCATCCTGAAACTAAGAAGGCGGTAATCTGTGATCTCTGCGGTGGGGACCCCGAGTGCGTCAAGTCCTGCCAAAAGGCGAGGTACAACGCTCTCGCAGTGGTCAATGAGAGCCCCAACGGGAACCACAAGCTCTTTGCAGTCCATCCAATCCAAGTAGCAAAGGAGCTAGCGGTGAATCTCTTCGGGGAGAAGGGAGAGGAGGTTATCTAGATGCCTGGTGGATATGCGGGTAAATTCTTAGAGGTTAACCTCACCAAGGGCAAGGTAAAGGACGTCAACTTTAGTAACGAGATCCTAGAACAATACTTCGGCGGCCGGGGATTAGGGGCAAAGATACTTTGGGACCGTCTCGGAAAAGTTTGGGCAAAGGTGGACCCCTTAGGACCCGAGAACATCCTGTTAGCCCTTACAGGACCCATGACGGCAATCTACCCTGGGGCCAGGATATGTGTTACAGGGAAGTCTCCCTTGAGCAACGGTACTGTAGGTTCCACGGCTAGTACCGAGTTCGCTTCAGAACTTAAGATGGCGGGTTACGACGGAGTTATCGTCACAGGAAAATCTAAGGACCCCGTATATATCCTCGTCACTGATGACGGTGGCGAGATAGTAGGAGCTGACCACCTTTGGGGTAAGGAGAGCGAGGAGATCATCAAGACTCTGAATGTGGAGGTCGTTGATGAACTAACCAATAGGAATAGGCACATCGGGCTCATACGGGAGCCCGGCAAGATCTATATCGGCCCAGCAGGGGAAAATATGGTCCGTAACTCTGCAGTCTGTTCCAAGCTCTGCCACGCGGCGGGCTACGGGGGCTATGGTGCGGTGATGGGCTCAAAGAACCTTAAGGCCATCGTTGCAAAGGGCAGGGGGATGATCCCCAAGGTTGATGCCCCTGAGGCTGTAAAGCTGATGCTGGAGAAGACGGAAGACCACCTCGTCAGGCCACGGAGCATGCGCCGATGGGGTACTGGCTATGCTGGCTTCATTGTGGGGAATGAAACAAGCTCCGAGCCAGTACGTAACTGGCAGGAGGAGTGGCACGACGCTGAGAGCTTCGGCGGGCCCCGTTTCGAAAACAAGTACTGGGTCAAAAAGTACTGGGCTGACTACGGATGCAGCACCAGTTGCATGAAAGTGAGCTGCATCAAGAGCGGCCGCTGGAAAGGGGACATCACCGACATGCCTGACTACGAGCTTCAGGCCTATTGTGGGACCAACCTCGGAATCTTCGACCCTGGTGATAACATCCACATCAGTACCCTCTGCGACAAACTAGGCCATAGTGGTATCAACGGGCCCAATACCATGGGTTTTGCAGCGGAGCTCTACCAGCGGGGCATCCTTTCCGAGGAGGAGATCGGGCTAAAGTTAGAGTGGGGGGATACCGCCGCCTTCGAGCAGCTTGCTTATATGATCGCTCAAAGAGAAGGCATTGGAGACATCTTAGCAGAGGGCTCCTACAGGGCCGCCTTAAAGCTGGGTGAGATGAAAGGCATGGATCTCACTAAATATGTGGTCCATGTCAAGGCCATCGAGATCGGCGCCCACGGTACCCGGAGCGACGCTGACTATACCCATGATATCAGCTACGGACCTAACGTCCAGGGAGGAGATCATACCAGCGTTTCCGTGGATGGTTACTCGGAGATGTCCGCCTCGGTCTTTACTGACTCAGGAGTCTTTTGTAATTTCACCTACTCAGGAGTGCCCCAGCAGCTGGTCTTTGACTTCGCAAAAGGTGTGACCGGTTTTCCCATAAGCCGAGAGGGCTGGCGTACCGAACAGGGACCTAGGATAGTTACCCTCCAGAGGGCACTCCTCCTCTTCGGGGGACCAGATATTTTTTGGGAACCCCTAGAGGATGACGATAACCCACCCCGGTTCTACGAAGCCCTACCAAGCGGTCCCTATAAAGGCCGAACCACGGATAAGATCGTCGTGGGGGAAAAGAGGGCGGCCTATTTCGAGACCCTTGGATGGGACGAAAGGGGTATCCCTACTAAGGCGGCCTTAGAAAAATATGGGCTGGGCGATGTCGAAGCCTCGATAAAGAACCTGCGGAAATAGCGTCTTTCTTTACATTCCCTTTATTTTCTAGTATCCTCAAGCTAGTTTGATGAAGGTCACGGTCAGGGTCTTCGCCGACCTTGTACCCGTCATTGGACGGAGATATAGCGTAGAGCTTAAAAGCGGTGCTACCGTGGGGACTTTAACCTCTAAGGTCGCCAGGAAAGCAGGCCAGAAACGCAGGGGATACCTCGGTAATTACAGGATCGTCGGCGGGGACCTAGCAATCCTTGTTAACGGGAGGAACATTGACCTCCTTGGGGGCCTTAATACTCCTCTCAGCGAAGGGGATGAGGTGGTCTATTTGCCCCCCGCAGCAGGCGGATGAACTGCCAGATGCTTTTTTTGTCAGGTGAAAAGCTTATTCGGAGTCTCACCTTTTCATTGTTAGTGATCATTACATGAAGGGATGGAATGGGAAACTCCTCCGGGTTAATCTTACAAAGGGCACAGCTTTTGCTGAGGAGTACTCCGAGGACTTCGCGAGGCGCTTTATAGGAGGTCGGGGCTTTGCCATTAAACTACTCTGGGACGAACTCGAGCCTGGTGTGGACCCTTTAGGCCCAAAGAACATACTCATCTTCGCGACGGGTCCCCTTACCGGCCACGTCATCCCCAACAGTGGCAAGATGGTAGTAGCTTCAAAAAGTCCCCTAACTGGGGGCTACGGGGACGGCAACCTAGGCTCCTGGGCCTCGGTAAACCTCAGGAAGGCGGGGATAGACGCTGTCGTGGTCTCCGGTAGATCCGAGAAACCAGTCTACCTCCACATCGAGAACGATGAGTATTCCATAAAGGATGCCTCCGACCTCTGGGGCCAGGACTCATTCACAGCCGAGGCAATGCTAAAAGAGAGACATGGTCGGGCTTCGGGGGTTTTACTCATCGGGCCTTCAGGGGAGAATCTGTGCAGGGTCAGTACGGTGGTCTCCCAGGAAGGGCGGGCAGGGGGACGTCCTGGGATGGGGGCTGTGATGGGCTCCAAGAATTTGAAGGCCGTGGTCTTACTAGGCACAAAGGCCCTCCCAGCCCACGATATTGATGAACTGAATAGGCTTGGGAAGGTAGGCTATAATCTCATCCTGGAGAAGCAGAGTTTCAAGTGGTGGAAACGTCAAGGTACTATGGCTATACTGGAGTGGTGTCAGGAGGCTGAGACTCTACCCACTCGCAACTTCCGAGAAGGGATCTTCGAGGAGGCTGACGCCATTAACGGATACTCCATGGAGAATACAACAGTTAGGCAGAAGGGATGCCCTAACTGCAATATGACCTGTGGCAATGTGGTTCTCAACGTGGACGGTGCAGAGAGCGAGCTCGACTACGAGAATGTTGCGATGTTGGGCTCAAACATTGGATTAGGGGATCTTAAGCAGATTGCGACTCTGAACAGGATGTGTGACGAGCTTGGACTTGACACCATCGGCGCCGGGGCATGTATAGCCTTCGCGATGGAGGCCTCCGAAAAGGGTCTCATAAGCGAAAAGATCGGATGGGGGGACTTTGAGGGGGCCAAGAAGCTTTTGGAGGATCTAGCATATATGAGAGGTCTCGGGGCCACCTTAGGACTGGGTACTTTGGCTGCTGCTGAAAATATAGGGGGAGGGGCCTCTGACTTTACGATCGAGGTGAAGGGGCTAGAGTGTAGCGCATACAACTGTCACCTCTGCCCGGGGATGGCGCTGAGCTTTGGGACCTCGCCCATTGGGGCACATCATAAGGACGCATGGATAATAAGCTGGGAGATTTCATCAGGTACCAGGACCGAGTATAACGCTGAGAAAGCCGAAAAGGTCATCGAGTTACAGAGGATCCGGGGCGGGATGTTTGAGAGCCTCGTCACTTGTCGATTCCCTTGGATCGAGCTTGGTTTTGAGCTAGACCACTATACTGAGTACTTCAAGGCCGCGACAGGGGTTGAGACGACCCTCAATAAGTTCTGGGAGTTGGGAGATAGGATATATGCCTTGATCCGGGCCTTCTGGGTTAGGGAATATGGAGGTGTTTGGGGCAGAAAAATGGATTATCCACCAAAGCGATGGTTCGATGAGCCAACAACCCAAGGCTCCCTGGCGGGGAGCAGCCTTGATAGGAAAAAGTTTGATGATCTCCTTCAGGTCTACTATGACAAGCGGGGATGGGACAAAAGGGGAATCCCCACAACAGCGACCATGAAAAAACTCAGGCTGCACTCAGAGGCTGTTCAACTCGCCAAGTACGTTGAACTCAGGTAGTTCTTTTCTTCGCCATTTTCTTTTTCCTCTTTTTCTTCAGCACTGTTTGCTTGGGTCTCTGTTTTACTTCTGGTAGTTCAACTGTGAAGCTGGCGAGCCACTCCATTTGACCTTGAAACTCGTTGATGAAACCAGGGAGCTCAAAAATGGAGACTACTGGGATCCTCCTGTAGATCTTGTTCCGGGCAGGTTGCAAGGAGAGCGTCATGGGAACGAAGATTGCTCGTTTCCAGTCTTTCAGTATCCCATTATCTACAAGGATGGCAGGGTTCTCGCTGAGAACTCTGACCTTTTCTAGGTGGGTCTCCACAATCTTCCGCGCAGTTATGCTCCCGAGCCCGTTGGTCCAGTGTTTGCACTCGACGCAGAGAACTAGTGGCTTCCGAGTCGCCAGGACGTCGATCTCCCAGCGCCTTCCTTCTGCTTTGAAGCGGAACCGCCGCCTCACATTGTATCTATTCTCCTCGAAGATGTAGGCTGTCATCTCCTCGAACTCGAGCCACCCGAGTGCCTTGCTCACCCTTTCCATATCGGCACCAACCATCACGGCCCTGATCGCGATCTCAAGCCTCTGTTCCAAGGTAGCGTCGAGGGTTTCTTTGCCGGCTCTGATTAATCCTTGTTTGGTGAGGTGTTCGAGGAATACGGTGAAAGCCTCATCGGTTACCCTTACCATCTTCCGGAGCCCCTCAAAGTCGGTGGGCCCCTCTCTTGTCCTCTCGAGCAGTGCGATAAGGATATCCCTTTGAGCTGGCAAAGAATCACATAAGCAACAGTACCGCCGCAAACTTTAGAATAGCGTTTCGCCTAGGTGATGAAGCCGGAGTTCCTAAGGTTAGCCCTGAGGCGAATCAACTAGCTGAGGAACGGCTAGATCAAAGACCTTGAAATGATCTCTATCGATGGGCCTGAGGATTAGGTGAGATGCGGTGATTTCCATCGTGACTATGCCGACGTCGAAGGGGATCCCTTAACTCTTCCACATAAGCCGCATCGTGAACTGGTTCACCTATAAGATGAAAGATGAGTGAGTGCGATGATGGAGAAACGTGCTCAAAGAGGGTTCCCCTAAGATAAACTAAAAGAGGACTAAAAGTCCCCCCCCTTTTCACACAAGCAGGCTTCTTAATGATGTATCCTAAGGACCATTTTTCCCGCAAAGATTCTTGTGATCGACCACTAGTTTGGGCGCTTCAATATAGATAAGGTCGCCGACCTCCAGATCCTAGACAGGGACTCTTGAAGTTGAGAATCAAGGTAGAGCGGGTGATCATCAATGAGGGAGAAAAATCCCTGGGGTATGAGATCGTACTCCAGGGACCTCCCGTTGATCCCTCTATTAGTCAGTTAAGTGAATCGCTGTTCAGGGTGACATATAGGAGATTTTCCCACTCTAGAGGCTTGCTTTCGTAGACCCTCTTGTCTCCTTTAAGAGCTGTATTATTCCTCCTAAGGTAAAGAAAATCCCTCGGGTGATGTCCAGGATCGGGTAGAATAACATTTTTCTAAGGGTACGGGTCCTTTGCGCCGTCTCAAGGTAAAGCAAAGTCAGGACTGCGTAGAAGAATATGAATATGCCTATGGCAATATCTATTAACATATGCTGATTCAGCATTAGTCCTACGGAAAGGAGCGTCAATATGATAATCAGGGAGAACGTCGATGAGATCAGATATGTAATGAACCATTGGGCTAGCTTGCTCCTGCGTTTCACCTTTATGAGCTTAGCACCCCCCCGACCATAACTGAAGTGTTGAAATAGTATCTCCCAGAAACGGGTTCGATGCTGATGGTAGACGTAGACTTTTGGATCGAGGACAATTTGGAACCCAGCTTTCCCTAACTCTTCGACTGGAACCAGGTCATCGAAACCGAACTTGATCCTTTCGTCGAAGTTACCTATCTTGAAAAGGGCACTCCGCCTAAATGCCATATTGCATCCCGCAGGGAACTGGCGTAATACAAGCTGCGTTGCTACTTTGCGCAACTTATAACTAGGCTTTACGTTAAAAAAGGTCTCGTCCATATAGGTGGAAAGGAGGTCTCCCTTATTGTAGCCCTCCACGTTACCCCCAACGAAACCTACTATGGGGCTCTGGAAGTTCCTTGCGATTGAACTCGCCCAATCCGGGGGCACGACGCAGTCCCCATCGGTGAAGGCTATAATCTGCCCAGTGCTCCATTTGATGCCCGTGTTTCTCGCGGCGTTGATGCCTCTCCCCTCCTCGCAAACGACTCGGACAGGGTACTCTTCTACGATCTTTCGGGTGCCATCGAAGGAGTCACCGTCTACTACCACAATTTCGATCTTTTGAGAGGAGTATTCGAGCTCCATAAGAGATTCCATGAGGGCAACAATAGTCTTAACTGAGTTTCTCACAGGTACAATTATTGATATTGAAGGATAGTTTCTTGGTGGGACTTGCATCCTTAATGGATGGAAAAAAATCTTATTTAACAAAATCGGAAACGTTGTCGTTGCCCCTTTGTTTTCTTCTTTTCATACGCGGTGGAATCAAAGTACCTCCAAGGCTAGTCTACATTCAATGTTCCCCGAAGGGGCGAACTCATATTAGCGAGCACACTATCTGAATCTTGATCGCAATGACTGACTTCCACAAAGAGAAGGCAGACGAGGCCCTTGATATTCTGAACACGAGGGGCGCAGATGCACTGCTCCTATTCCCTGGAGCAGATATAGGCTACTATACCGGTTTTTCTATAGGGCCAAGCGAGCGGCTCGCGGCTGCCCTCATCCCCTTCAGCGGGAACCCTGTTCTGGTTGTTAATCAGCTGGAAGCAGAACTCCGGGGCCAGAAATCATGGATAACTGATGTGGACCTCTGGTTGGAGCACGAGGACCCTGTGGAGATTTTAGCCGAGAACTTCGAGCGCCTAGATTTAGAAGACGCCGTGGTGGCCATTAATGAGGACGCCCCATGGGGATGGATTAACAGGCTCATAGAAAGACTCCCTAAACTGTTCTTTGTTGATGCCACCTCTTACATGAGCCAGATTCGGATGGTAAAGTCCCAGCAGGAGCTAGACTGGATGAGGATGGCCTGCGCAATCACTGATAAAGCCCTCGAGGTAGGCTTCGGGAACCTGCACACGGGGCTGACCGAGAGGGAACTTGCGGGCATCCTCACCTCCGAGATCAGGTCCAATGGGGGTGGAGCTGGTTTTGTAGGGGTACTCTTTGGTGAGAGAGCCGCCCTACCCCACGGCCGACCCGGTGAGAGAGAATTGGAGCCAGGGGATTGCGTCTTAGTGGATTTAGGGACTAATGTTCATGGTTACTCCTCGGATCTAACTCGGACAGTCTTCTACGGGAAGCCCTCTACGCGCGAGGCGGAGCTCTATGCTCTCGTCAATGAAGCCAATCAGATCGCCTACAAAGCGGTTAGGCCAGGGGTCTCATGTGGAGAACTAGACTCGATCGCCCGTAAGGTGATTGATAACGGGGGCTGTGGGGAGTACTTTATTCATCGCTTGGGCCATGGTATAGGTCTCCAGGTGCACGAACGCCCTTATATTGTGCAGGGAAACGAGCTGGAACTTGAGGCCGGGATGACGTTCACCATTGAGCCTGGAATTTACATTGTGGGGGAGATAGGGATCCGAGTCGAAGATACCGTCGTCTGCACTGCCGGGGGATGTGAGCGCCTCACAAGGCTCACCCGAGAGCTCACCTTCTATCCCATTAAGGATTAGAGGATTAAGAACATGGTCGCCTTCCCTTCCTCGCGTGTTATGCCTATACTGATGCACTCCTCGGGAGTATTCTAGATCTACCCTCTCCCCTTTGAATAATATCGTGCCGGAGTAATATCTTTGAGATCCTTCTCATCGCTCTGAGCGCGCACCCTGAAAACTGAACCTTAAGCGTGCAAGCGTTATTACGCGTTTGTAACGCTTTTCAAACTCATGCATGAATATTTTTGACTTCCTTTTTTTTATATCCCTATAATACAATGAAAAATATAGTGGTATTAACTCCAAGATACTCTAAGACCACGATTAAAAGGGATGATTAGAACGAAAAATACATTTATTTATTCTATTCAGAACATTTAGCTCGATACAATTAGACCTTTTGTATCTTGTATATATTTTGAGAATTTTTTTTTGGATTCCTCACTATCGTCACCTTTTGCTGTAAAAAATGCATGAGGTTTATCTGTAAAATGAAATGGAGGGCTTAAGCATCCCGGCATTTCGAAAATTTCTAGTGCTAACTCCAAAGTTGAGGAATGAAAAGGAACTTTTCCAAATCGAACACTTCCTTCAATTCGAGGAGTAGGAGGCGAGTTTCCTAAAGCAACATCTCTCATTATTTGTGCAGGATTAACTAATGAAACTTCCCGTAGCCCCGTGTAGCTAGTAGTAATCCTAGGATTCAGATCGACAATAGAATAACCCTTGTTATCCACTACCAGATCAATTCCGAAATAACCTCTATAGCCAGTATCCGCCGTTAACTTCCTAATATCCTCTATAATCGCTGGAACTTTTTCGTATTCAATTGGAGTCAATCCCCCTATATATTCTGTATTTCCATCAGGAGATGATAGGCACAGAAACTGCTTATTAATAGATAAAATCTTAGGCAAATCTGTAGTTCCAATTAGATTTAGACTGATGGAAGATCCACGGACCATTTTTTGAAGAATTATTGCTTCATCATAAACTTTAGCTTTTTCATAAGCTATTTTTAAATTTTTTTTATTCTTTTCTAATACTATTGACAACCCTTGTCCGCCACAACCCATATCTGGCTTTATAACTATGGGAGAATGCCATTTCTCGTGTAAGAAAGCCAGTTCTCTACGAAAGGTAGAAAAATTTTCTGTGTCAGTTAGCACTCTATATTCGGGTGGAGAAAGGATATCTAGCTGATTACATCGCTCATAAAGTAGACTTTTTGGACTAACCTTTTCAATTTCCGCTGTAGAAGGACCAACTATTATTACACCAGCATCTTCAGCAATTTCCAGTAAATTTAAAAGCGGAGGACCATCGGGAGCAATTATGAGTGTCGCATCATATTTCGCTATAATTTTTTCTAGGGTCTCTTCAAGGGTTTTCCGTTTTAAGTATTTATAGACATGGCCCTCTAGAATAGACCCGTATGGTTTCAATCGATGATCCAATAAAGTGTGAACTGCCCTTCGACCCTTAGGAGCTAATAATGTAGTAAAATCGGCGCACACAGAAGCAAGCATAGCGAAACCTTCTGCTAAAAGACTCCCTGGTATCTGCTCATCTGGAACCAAAGCACCAGAAGACAAATATTCTATAATTAGTATATTTTTTATAGGCAAGTCGACACCGACGTTATATAAAGGAGATTAGTCTCATAAACTTACACTTGATTATTACACGTTGGCATGTATGTAATATATCCCCTGTCCCTATCTCCCCCCACTCGGTCAGTTCAAGGAGGGGCAGACCCTAAAAACTGATTTAACTTGTGACCAAACATCTCGTACAAAACCTCAGGTAGACTCCACTTTTATAGTGGTTTCACTCCTTGAGCCTCGTTGATGCACGACCGTGAGGTCCCAGCCCGAAAAAACTACGGGTAACCCTGGATGAGGTTAACCCCTCTCAACTTGAAGGTCTGTGTCTTCTTGATAACTGTTTATCATTATGCGCGCGGGAACTAGTTGCTAAGCTGTTCTTATGCCACATGTTGGTGAATGTGTGAAACGGAATTAACAAGAAAGGGAATGCCTAAGAACCAAACGTCTAAATCAACCAAGTTAATCCACTATTCAATTTAAATAGGATTTTTTAATAGTACCCTTCTGATCAAAATGGAGAGTCACACTGAGCATCTCCTCACAAAAATTTTAGAGCGAAAGAGTATTAGAAAATTTAAATCCAAAAAAGTTTCAAAAGAGCATATAAAAAAAATAGTTAAGGCGGGGCAAAGAGCTCCGACCGCATGTAAAGTCGAGGCTTATAGTTTTATCCTGATTTCTGATCAACAAAAAAGAACGGATATTATGGATGCTACCGTGAGCCACCAATCTACCCGACAATTCATGATGGAAGCCCCGGTATGGATTGTCATCTGCACAGATTATGCACGCCATATAAAGTTGAGTGAGAAACTTGGAATCGAAGCTAAGTTTGAGACTGTAAGTAAATTCATTCTGGGGTTAATTGATGCATCCTTAGCTGCAGAAAATATGACAATAGCGGCAGAGGCTCTTGGGTTAGCATCATGTTTTGTCGGGTCAATCTGGACTGCAATACCTAGAATATCGGAATTACTTAATGTGCCAAAGAATGTACTTCCCTTTCTTCTACTCTGTATTGGTTATCCTGATGAAATCCCAGCCGAGAGAGTAAGATGGCCCATTGAGGCGATCTTACACGAAAACACATACAGCTTTCCAACTGATGAGATAATATTTGCGCACTCAAAAACGCGTAAAAAATGGGAAACAAGTTCCCCTTATAGGTTAAATAAAGAAACTGAAAATAGAATATATCGAGATCTAGCGGAACGTGGATTCATGAAAGACACAACTATCCACGTATAGTGAGAGAGGTTCCGAGATCTATTTTAAAAACAACTCAAATAAAAAATAGTATAAAAAAAGGAAAAAGTGGAGTTTATTCTTCAGGGATACCTGCATCGAAGATATATCCGCCCGTTAGAGACTCTCCAACGAACCCTCGACCTGTCCATGATTTGTCTTGTTCTGTGATCTCCATAACGAAATATTCGATGATGTCGTCAGTAGGATTATAGATGCCATGGACCCCGCCTCTTTTACCCCTTCTCATTCCGGAATAGCAGAATGATCCTGGGCGAACTTTGTATGTGACCCCATCCGCTATTGCCTCGCCAGTCCCTCGCAGGAAGTAAAGTACCTCATGGAGGCGTCCTTCCGGGTTTCTGTGCTCACGGTGGTGATATCCTGCTGGGTGTGTTTGTACATCGATGCCATGCATCCGTAAGGCACCCATGATAGCATGTTCTTCTTCCGTGAATATCTGTGTGGCCCCCCATCTTTCTGCGTGGGGACTTGGAATCTGGAACAAGTTCCTTTTCCTAGATTTGGCCCATCTAAAGGCAGGTCTCGGGACCTTATGACTTAAGGATATAATTCGTGCCTCGCCCTCACCAGCATGTTTGAATCCATGGATACTCTTTCCCTGGATCTGTTGAGCCTTGTTGTGGTTTCCCGCCGGCATAAATATTGCAGTATCTCCGTGAGCGCCCACAACACAGCCTGAGATGATGTAGTGTTGAAATTCAGTCATAGGTTCGTTGAAAACTACACGCCCGCCATTGGTTAACACGTAGTGTCTCGCGCTGAACCCTGGGGGCACGGATTGGTCAGGTCTAACAAGAACTCGTTCAACAACCCCAGGTGCGATTTCCTTGCCTTCGATATCTGAACTATTTACATGCATTTTCTATTTCTCCATTGACATGCCTGCACGTGCAGCCCACATCTTTTCTTGATTAACAAATTCTACTGCAAGATATTGAAGAGGTAAGCTCTTATGAGTATTTGTTATACTATGAACCTCTCCTTCTGGTGTGTAGCTCAGGGAACCCGGCGAAACTTTGTAAGTGTTATCTCCTGAGGTAACTTCTCCCTCCCCCCTCAGGACGTAAAGGATCTCCTCGGGGTTTTTATGGTCGGGTAGCTTGTATCCCGGAGGGTTTGTCTGGATGTCAATACCATGCATCCGTAAGGCACCCATGATAGCATGCTCTTCTTCAGTAAAGATCTGAGTATAACCCACCATCTGCCGACTTGAGTGATACTGTGGGACTTGGAAGAGGTTTTTAATTCTGCCTTTCGCCCATCTGAAATTAGGCTGGGGAATCTTATGAGCCAGAGTCAACACCCGGACTTTACCCTCTCCACTATGAGCAAGAATATGACGGGCATTTGGTGTGGTGCCTTCAGAAGGGAAACGGTCACTACAAGGGACGAATATCGCACTGTCACCATGTACGAGGTCTCCATTTGGACCTCCTCGCGCAACGACTCCTTGGATGGTATAATGTTGATATTCCGTTAATGGCTCGTCGTATGCTATCTGTCCCCCTTCAGTCATCACATAGTGTTTCACTGTGAGATCCCCTGAGGCGGTCACATTGCTTTTCAGGAGAATCCTTTCAATGGTTCCTGAACTTATCTCCGTTCCAGAAACATCATTAATATTCACATGCATTTTAATTTCTATTTAATTTAATTTAAATCAACATATAAAACTTTTTACCCTCGGTTATCTTCAACATATTTATAGTCCCTCTTAATATCCCTACATCCATCCTTTTTAATTAGGAGAACTCTCTTGAATTACTGTTGTCTCCCATTTAACTCAATTAAAAAAATTATCTAATAACAATATCAACATATAGAACATAGTTCAAACAGCTAGAAGAGATTGAAGATGAAAAGAAAGGTTGAAGCGAAAGACCTTATGCAGATAAGGTATGTTTCGAGTCCCCAGATATCTTCAGATGGACATACAATTGTATTTGTTCATTCCAAAATGGATTATGAAAAAGACGAGTACCTGAGCAACATTTGGAAGGCAGACGTTGAAGGTGAAATTAGTCAACTCTCCTTCAGAGGATGCTCAAACACATCCCCCAGGTGGGCGCCAAATGAAAAAAGAATCCTTTTCACCTCTACACTTAATGCCGATGGGAAAAGCTCCTCGCAACTATTCACGATTCCTGTTTCTGGAGGGGAAGCTAAACAACTAACCAATGTTGAGGGCGGAGTACTCTCCCCTAGGTGGTCTCCGGATGGTAAAAAAATCTTATTCATATCTTCCTTTCGGGAAAATGAACTGAGTAGTGATGTAAGGGTTATCACTGGTCTAAAGTACAAGTTCAATGGTTCAGGGTTCATCGAGGGAAGAAGGCACCATTTATTTGTCGTACCTTCTGACGGCGGTAAAGTGCAGCAGTTGACTCAGGGAGACTTCGGTGTTGATACAGCTGAATGGTGTATAGATAGTGAGAAAATTGCTTTCATAAGCAACCTTGACGGTGATGCAGACCTTACCACAAACAAATACATCTACATCCAAGACCTCAAAGGCGGCGATCCTACAAAGATTACTGATGGCCCTCGCGTAATTACAGCCCTCAGCCCCTCCCCGAAGGGGGATTTCATAGCTCATATTGGCCACAACTATCGACGACGCCAATGGAGCAACCAAGACATCTGGCTTGTTCCTATAGAAGGCGGTGAATCACGGAATTTGACAAAGGAGTTTGACCAAGATATCGGATATAAACTCAGCTCTGATGTTCAACCATGGAGAGGTAACCCTAACCCCCAATGGTCCAGTGACTCTAATTTCGTTTACTTTACATCGACCTATGGGGGAGCTGTCAGGCTGTACAGGACTCCCGTGGAGAGCGGTGGAGTCGAAATGGTTATTGGAGATATAGACCACAGCATTGAGGACTGGAGTATTTCCGATAACGGTGAGATTGCGTACAATGTCGTTAAAACTACATCGCCTATTGAGCTATGGGTAACGGTTGAAAATACGAGAAGACAAGTTACAGACTTTAACAGAAAATACTTGAATAGCACTGAGATCTGTGACCATGAAAGGTTTGTCATTAAATCGTCCGGTGGGCACAAAGTCGAAGGATGGCTAATGCGTCCCCCTGATTTTGATGCTAAAGACAAATATCCGATGATCCTTTACATCCGAGGAGGCTCTGCCGGCTGTTTCGGCTATAGCTTCATGCATAGGTTTCAGGTTTTAGCTGCACAAGGATGGGTGGTTCTCTACCTGAACCAATGGGGTAATGGGGGATACAACGAAGCGTTTCAAGGTGAGGCTTCCGGGCACTATGGCGAGCAGGAGTACAAGGACTTGATGGACGCAGTGGACCACGTAATAAACAACAACGGATTTATCAATTCAGACCTGTTGGGTGTCACCGGGATCAGTCAAGGTGGATTTTTGACAAACTGGATCATAACCCACGATAATAGGTTCAAGGCAGCTATCCCCCAAGCGTGTGTCAGTAATTGGCACAGCTTTCACGGAACTAGTGACATAGGATGGACCTTTGGCCGTTATGACATGGAAGGGACACCGTGGGAGGATGAGGAGAAATACCTATCGATGTCACCTATAAGGTACGCTGGTCAAGTAAAGACCCCCACTATGATAATTCATGCCGATGAAGATTACAGATGCAGTATTGAGCAGGCAGAGCAGTGGTTCACAGCTTTGAAGGTTTTAGGCGTCCAAACTGAACTGATTGTCTTTCCTGGTGAATCACATGGAATACGGAATCCACAGCATAGAGTGGAGCTGCTAGGTCATATGATACGCTGGTTCGGAAAATATCTCCGATAAAACCGATTTAAATATTAAATCAACAGGACGCTCGGGAAATAATGGAGGGTATACCCTCCAAGAATCCTCCTCAAAAAAGCTATTTTACTTTTTTATTTAACAATTCGCGGATATTCGTTAAATATAATTTTATAAAAAAAATGGAAAAAAGGGGGGATTGGAATCAATTTTAGATGATTTGTCATGTTATGGCACTAGAGGCTTCCTTGGAAACCCCTCGAACTCCACATTTTGTCTTGTTCAGTGTACTCCATCACGAAATAGTGGAGTGGAACCAATGAGTTTTGATCACGCTTAATCCAGTGAAGGTCGCCCTCTTCTACGTAAACAAGAGTACCAGGTTTGAACTCAAATACGTCGTCTCCAGAACCCATTGTACCTGAACCAGCCATGAAATAGGCGGTTTCTTCAGGATTTGTATGTTCAGAGACATCATAATCTTGCACGTCTAAGGCATGGAATCTGTGGGCTCCAACGAGGCCATGGAACTCCTCGGTCATAAGTTGCTGTTGTCCATTGGGAAAAGTTAGTTGGGCTGTTCTAGTTTTACACCATTTATGGCTTGGGTGTGGGACTGAGTAGGAATGCGATAAAATCCGAAGGTCTGATTCTCCAGCATGTGTAAATGTATGCTTCTTACCGGAGGGGACAAACATAGTTGTGTTCGCATGGATGTATCCCTTGCCACTGCGAGCTGTACCACAGATGATATAATCCTGGTATTCGACGTTGGGGTCATCAAGAGTCAAGGTCCCCCCGTTTGTGAGTGTATAGTGAGTAGCAGTTAAATCTCCAGGGGGACCGCGTCCTGTATTTTTGGAAGTGAGAAGTGTTCTCTTTAGTACTCCCGGAGATATTTCTTCGGGTTTGACATCATCAATATTCGCTGTATATCCCATGTTGAATCGAAGTAATCGACTCTGTTCTTGTATTTGAAATTTATTATAGTAGCCATTAGCCCAATAGCTTTTACTTGTGCGTTCGGATGCAAGCCTTTTGTTTAACCAAAAAAGACTCAAAAACGTTATTTTCTAGTTGAGATTACAAACCAATAGTGAGATTATATGAAGTTAGATGAGAGAGGAGCGGTAAGATATGCTCTGAGTCGTGTTCAAACAACTCTTTACCCAAAACAATATCCATATGAGGAGATCGTTTCTAGGGGCTGCCTGTCTGAGAAGGATTATACCCTTGATACTTTACAAACCCTGAAGCAGGTTCGACAAGAAATACTTAATGAGCTAGAACAGAAAAAAGATCAAGAGTATGCGTTCCTGCTCCTACTAAGCCGGGACATTTTCTCTGTGGTTGACTTTCTCTCTCAAAACTCGGTAGACTTTGGGGATATTAAGAGCAGGCTTGAGGCTTATGCAAAAGATACAATCGTCCCTAATCTCCGGAAGAAGCTTGAGGTAGAGTACGAACCGCCCCCCATTAACATCGTAACTTCTTTGCCTTGGGATCCTACCCCCGGGCGAAAAGGGGGAGGCTTTGGGGCCGACCGTTGGCAGGCCGATCGATATGGTATGCCCGAGGGGATCTACATTGGTGAAGCATCATTGGTACCAGAAAGTGAGATTCTACTAGTTCACGAACTTGCTCACCCTGCTATCCAAGCTTTTCCCAACTTCGTACCTTGGTTCGATGAGGGGTTGTGCAACCTCATGGCCTTTATAATCTACGGAGAAAGTCGAGGAGATCTCGGTTTTAGACGTAACATGTTATATCGTCAGGAGTTCGCGGATTATGTTGCTAATCCAGCCAGATTATTCCGGAGACCCAACCATCTCTTTTGTAGCCTTTTAATCATCGGTGGTTTTGACCTCGTAAAGATTCTGATGCATTATAAGCAAAATGATCCTGAGAAGGTAAACTGGAACTCAATTCCAGCCCTGCTTCAAGAAGGAGTTGATCTAAGGACATTTTTAGAACAGGTAATTGTTGATCCTGTTAACTTACCTGAGCCTGAGTTCTCCCCACTTTTGAGGAGAATTATCGGAACAGTTCTAGCCCATTCCGTCAGTCATGTGTTCACGCCTTTAGCTTACATCCTCTTCGAAAAGATTCTTGAACGTGAGCCACGACCAGGGACATGGATGATCGATGAGCTTTTGGATAAGCACATAACAAAAGCAGAGTCTGAAAAGGCTATTGCCGAGCTTAAGAAACGGTCGGTCATCTGGGTGTTCCCTAACGGCAATATCGAGCCATACATGGGTCCTCATGTTGGGACTAACCATTTTCTCGAGTCAGGTCAAGTAAGGGCTTGGGCCCGGAGATATGAGCTGAGAAAATGGATTAATACATAAGATAGGGTTAATTTTTTGTTTTACGAATAACGCTTTATTGACCTAAGGGGCGTTATGTATTTAACCCGAAAATGGGACTTTGGAACTCCATTCAACCCGTTCAAGATGTTAATCGTGAGCACGTGAGTGCCTAAATTCGGAGTCAACCTCTAAACCCCTATTTTGAATTATTTATCAAAATCCTCGCGAACGTTACAAGACTATTTTTAACACGCTTTAATGTTAGATATAATCTAGCTACAAACTATTTTCAAAATGAAATCTTAAACAGAATATAGGGAGGACTATTCTCATGCTTATATATTCCTACGTCGAAGTGACTCCCTTTTTCTCTAATTCAAAGACTTGTTCTCCCGAAAGTCCTAATAAACTTACAAGTATCTCTTTACTGTGCTCTCCAAGTAGAGGGGCCGCATTAACTATTTTTCCTGGAGTCTCCGAGAATTTCACTGGGAAGTTAGGCACTCTCACAGCTCCTGCCTTAGGATGTTTGACATCTACGAACATTTCACGGGCTTTCAAGTGGGGATCTATCACTACTTCATCGACATCATAAACCGGTGCTACAGGTACTCCAGCCTTCACGAAGAATTCCACTGCCTCCTCTCTATTTTTTTTCCCAATTTGTTCTGCAATCTTCTCTTCATCGATTTCATCAACACCAAGATGACTCTTCAGTCTTTCAATAATCCGTGGTGAGAAGCTCGCATAACGGATCCACCCATTGTCCACAGTCTTTATTAGACCCCCGAAACCCCGTCCCATTGGAAACTTATCCTTCAGCTCCCAGAGCTTGAGTCCGGAGAGGTTATACCCTGTTGTGGCCGTATTCAGAGCTACCATGCAGTCCAATTGTGCCACATCTATCATCTGTCCCTGTTGCGTTTTATCCCTGTACCGTATCGCGGAAACGATGCTCATCGCTGCGAAAATTGCAGGGGCGAGATCTCCATATGCTTGAGCCATCTCACGTGGTGGACCGTTTGGATCAACTAGGTCACCTGTTAGGCGACTGTGTCCACTCATAGCTTCGGCGATCATAGCGAAAGAGCCACGTTTGGCGTATGGGCCGTACTGGCCAAATCCAGATAGAGCGGCATAGATGATTTTTGGATTTAATCCCTTTAGCACCTCATAACCAAGTCCAAGTTTTTCCATGCTGCCCTGTCTAAAGTTCTGGACGACAACGTCTGATGCTTTCACAAGTGATTTGAAGAGTTTGATCCCTTCGAGTGACTTGAGGTTCAGTGTGAGCCCCTTCTTGTTCAGATTGTGATGGTGAAAAGTATAACTCGATCCGCCAAATAAGGCTCCATCGGCAATTCTATCGATGCCCCCCCAAGGTGGTTCAACACGAATAACTTCTGCTCCCATCTCCGCTAAGAGTAATGTACAGTAAGGGCCAAACCAGAACTGGGTGAGGTCTAGAACTCGGATGTCCTCCAATATATCCTTCATGATCAATCCGTGGGATCAATGAAGCCGACATCCAATTTTAATATCTTACGGGAATAGCTACCTATTCTACATCAGACTGGTGTCCCTTTCGACGTAATACCTTGGGATAAAACAAGACATGGTTTATATTTCGATATGTGAAACTTTCAACTGATTGAGATATGTCTGACACTCTAAAAGTTCAGAATCTTGAAGCGTCTAAGGGAACAAAAGTACAGGGCGATTTGTACATTCACGAACGGCCCGCGTATAAACATCAAGTTCCAATTACTCTAGTGAATGGGGCTGGGGACGGCCCCACTCTGTGTATAAACGGTGGTGAGCATGGATCAGAATACAATGGCCCTGCTGGGTGTCTCAAGCTGATTGAGGATATAAATCCTGACAACATTAATGGAAAAATAATCCTTGTACCCGTGGTGAACACGCTCGCATTCGAGTCACGGTGGATGCATGGGAACCCCATAGATTATCGGGATATAGGTGGGTGTTATGTTGACAAAATCCCAAGAGGAGGATCTGGAGTCCCTAAGCACAGCTACCAGCTAGCAATGACCTTCTATAAAGAGGTCTTGGCCCAGAGCCAGTTTAGACTAAACCTCCACGGAGGAGATCTCGAGGAAGACGTGCTGACCGGTGTCATGTACGGTAGATACGGAGACCAACAAAGAGATGACGAGAACCTGGCGATGGCCAGAAACTTCGGCTGGAAGTGGATCAGGGAAGGGATCAGGAAGCCTCGCCCAGGATCGCCTCCGAGAAAGAGGCGATATATGCCAATGACCGTGGGAACTGAAGCGGGAGGAATGGGTCGCTGCACATCAGATATAGTAGAGATGGTCGTCAAAGGCTGTCAAAATACTCTCAAACATCTAAACATGATGGATGGAAAGCCGGAAATTCCAAAAAAGGCTAATGTCTTTAATCCCTATCATATGTACGCAGAACATGGCGGATTCTTTATCTCAAACGTTAAGGGGGGTGACTTGGTTACAAAGGGGGACGTTCTAGGGGAGATTCGGAACCTGAATGGCAAGATCTTGGAAGAAATTGTGGTACCAACAGACGGTGTCATCCATATGATCACCTCACCTGCAGTTTGGGAAGGCGATGTGACCTACGAGATAGGTAAAGATATTCGAGAGATAGAGTGACCCCAAAATCTTCTTTCTTTTTTTAATTGTGTCTAACTATATTTGATCTAGACATAGTTATTTTTAAAAGCAATTATATTATTTAATTAACGATGAACTCCAAAAATTTAAAGCCCGGAAAATATTACGAGAAACATACTATCCCACCTGTTGGCACCCATAATACCGTACCTCCTTTTTCTACAAAGATGAAAAGTGGAGTAGAGGTGGATATTGATGTCATTCGGATCATAGGAAAACAAGCCGGCCCTAAGTTATATGTCGGCGGTGGAATTCATGGCGACGAGATTAATGGAGTCGAGGCTATCCTAAGGCTGCAAGACCAAATCGACTTTAATGATGTGAAAGGTGAACTAATCCTCGTACCTGTTCAGAATCCCGCAGGATACGTGTTCAGATCAAGGTCCAATCCCTACGACCCCATCGATCCCGATTGGGTCCACCCAGGATCACCCACAGGGTCCTATTCCAAGAGAATGAAGTATATCTTGAATACGCTGGCCTCAGAGGCTGACTGTGTAATCGATATGCATACTGCAGGCCGGGGCGGGTCTAATAACCCCATGGCCTATACCCCCCCTGAAATTGGGAACGGAGCAGGAAAACGATCACTTGAACTATCAATTGCCTTTGGGGGAGACCGCATCATCCAAGGAGATAATGAGGAGGACTATGGATGGCCTGTCCAATTGGCAATGCCTTTTGTCGCCGTGAGGGAGGGTAGAGCTGGAATCTATCCCGAAGCAGGACAAGGCGGCTCTGGCTTACCTGAAGACGAATACGTGGAATATTTCATTACCGGAGTCCTCAACGTGATGAAAGCCATGGAAATGTTGGACGGAGAGATCGTTGATCAAGGAGAGAGGATTGTAGTGGATCCTTTAGAGGATGGCACCAAAACGGTTAGAACGGTCAACGGCGGAATATTCAATCCTGTTGTAGATAACGGAGATTCTGTCAAAAAGGGACAGTTGCTCGCCGAGGTCCACTCTATACCAAAAGGGATTGAAGAGATCAAAGCACCAATAGATGGGCTAGTTATTTTCATCAGAACCTATGGTCCAATAGAGGAGGGGGGACGTCTGATCTCCATCTCCCCCCCATAAACATAAGCAAGTCCTAATGAAAAAAGGGGGGAGTTCCAGATGTATGATCTAGATCTACTCATTGAGAATGGGACTATTCTCACAATGAACCCCCGAAATGACATCATAACAAAGGGAGCCATTGCAGTCAAAAATGGGATAATCGTAGACATCGGAGCCCATGGAGAATTAGGGGCTAAATACAATCCAGACAGAGTAATTGACGCTTCAAACTCTGTCATTCTGCCCGGACTAATTGACACCTATGCCCATGCAGGCCACGCGATGATAAAAGGTATCTGGAACCCATTCAAAGGTTGGCCCTCTAGCGATCTTTACTTCAATGCATCCACAGAGGAGTTCTGGTATGCCGATGGTTTACTCGCGGCTGTAGACCGGTTAAAATCCGGAACAACAACTGGTGTCTCTATTATTGGCGCGACTCCAGCACGACTTGACTCTCCCGCTTGGGCTGACAATAATGCTAAAGCCGTAAAAGAGGTGGGAATTAGGGCCGTTATTGGTGTGGGTCCTCCCGATCCCTTCCTTCCAGGACAGAACCGTCTAGAGTCAACGATATGGGCGGATGGAAAGCCTTCAAAACATATCTACACCTATGACGAGACAATTGAAAATTCTAAAAAAGTTATAGAAAAATGGCACATGGAAGCGGATGGCAGGATATATGTTTGCCTTTCTTTCCCGTATCTTTGCGGGAGACTGCCGTCTCACTCCAAACACGATGCTACCTATAACTATAGAGACGAAGACATCCCTGTCCTCCTGGAAAAAGCCATGGAGATGAGGCGGCTCGCGGACAAATATGGGGTTCAAATTCACACTCACCTCTATGGTGATGCACTTGAGTTCGGCCTTGAAAAGTTCGGGAAAGAAAATATCTTCAAACTGTTCGGTCCCGACGTTGTTCTTGCTCATTGCAACGGGCTTACTGCGAAAGAGATTGAGATCATTTCCCAGACTGATACAAAGATCGCCACGGCTCCTTCCGCAACGGAACCCACCAGGCACGGACGGTGTCCCGTTCCTGATCTTATTAAAAGTGGTGTTTGTGTCGCAACCTCAACTGACGGAGCAGCGCCACACATGTCCTATGACCTTTTCCTTAGTATGAGGAACGAGATCCTGATCCAGAGATATCACGAACAAAACCCGAGTTATTTACCCGCTGGGAAAGCTCTTAGAATGGTAACTATAGATGCAGCCCGTGTTCTTGGACTCGAAAAAGAGATAGGTTCCATTGAGGTGGGGAAACAGGCTGATATCATACTGATAAATTCAAATCGTCCGCACTATACGCCGCTGAGGGATATTCCTCAACTTTTGGTATATTTCGGTTCGGGTCACGATGTCACAACTGCGATGGTACGCGGGAAGATTCTGATGGAGAACAGAATAGTGAAAACCGTTGATGAATCAGAAGTTGTGAGGTTTGCCCGTGCTGAGATAGAGCTTGCTTTCCAACGTTTCGAGAGTCTAGGATACTCACTTGACAAATACCTGAATAGTGGAGACAATTTTTGGACAGGATACAAACTAATAGATGATGGCTCTCCTTGATTTTTTTCAGCAGCTTCATTTGATACAATGTACCCCCCGATTGAGGGTATCTTATTTTTCTATTTAGTGCGTTGAATCTCTTTGATTTAAGTGATTATTAAACAAACAAATGCATTGAAGATATGTGCAATGTTGAACACACGGGAGACGAATATCTCAGATATCCAATCCGTTGATGTATGAGTCCATTCTATCCAAAGCTTCAGTTAAAACATCCATGGGTTTGACCAGAGCTAATCTGACGAAACCCTCGCCTTGTTGACCGAAATACTTTCCAGCCATTGTTATGAGTGCTTTCTTTTCGAGGAGGTCGTTGCAAAAGTCAATGCTGGAGGGGCAAAGCGCCGAGACATCAACCCAGACGTAGAAGGCGCCTTCAGGTTTGCGGCAGGATATACCCTTTAATGCGTTAAGGCGCTGGACTACATAATCTACCCTTTTCTCGTACTCTTGAGCCATTAAAGTCACTGGCTCCCATGACCCCTGAAGGGCGGCCAGCCCCGCTCTCTGAACGAATCCAGCAGGGCAAATGACCATATTAGCCTGAAGGCCCCCCATCATCTGTGTAAGCTCTTGGTTTGCAATTAAGTAACCCAATCTCCAGCCGGTCATGGAAAAGGTCTTGGAAAAGCTTACGATAACCACTGTTCTATTTTTCATTCCTGGATAGGTTGCGATCGATTTGTGTTTCCCTTTCCAGACAAACTCGCTGTAAATCTCGTCTGATATCACAAGGAGCTCATTCTCTATGGCAATAGCTGCAACTGTCTCTAAGTCAGCATCTGAGAAGACAGTTCCTGTGGGATTATTTGGAGAACAAATTATTAGCGCCTTGGTTTTGGGAGAAATTTTCTTTTCCAAGGTTGGTAGATCGATATGGAAGTTATTTTCCCTGTTCAAGGGAAAGATGATCGGCTTTGCTCCGAGATATTTAATGATTGGAGAATAAACCGTGTAGCTCGGGTCGGGTATTAAAACTTCATCTGCATTATTTAGTATGCTGGTGAGTGTCAGGAACAAGGCTTGTTGACTTCCCGGTGTAACCAATATTTCTCCTTCTGGATCCAGATTCATATGGAATTTCCTTTGGTATTGAGCGATCTCCTCTTTGAGCTCGGGAAGACCACTGGTGAGCGTGTAGTGTGTATATCCATCTTGGAGAGCCCTATACGCCGCTTCAACGATATGGGACGGGGTCGGGAAGTCTGGATCTCCGCTACTAAGATTGATTACGTTAGACATGTGGCGGATCTTTTCTCTTAATTCACCAAACGGGTCGGGCTCCATTTTTTTCAGGTTTTTTGATATCCATCTTTTTCCCATAGTAATCTTCAGAGTATTGTTGATTAGTATTAAGCGTTTTCAGAAAGTGAAAATATGATATCTACCTCAACATATAGATACAAATAATGGAGTTCAAAGAAAAAATGGTAAAAAGAAAAAAAAGGGTTACTGGTATTTGTTTTTTATAGGTATTTTTCCGGGATCTCGAGGGTTTCAAAGTCTGCTAAGAACTCAACAAGCCAGTCTCTGCAAGTGTTCAGTATGTAATCGCCTTGTTCTGCACTAACTTTGTCGGAGATGCTCACCCATTCGCCTGGCTCAGGATCATCTATATCCACCTTTGCTCTAGGGAGCGGCATCTGAATTGTCCCCTTATTGTATACCACTCCATGAGGGACACTCGTGAGTTTGGGATCAGAGCCCGCACAAATAAGGGTCCCATCAATTTTCACGGGTGAACTGAACTTATCGTTAAGCACGTCTTTTCGGAGCCGTTGCTGGAAAGCCCCTGTTCTGCCTTCGCCGTCTCTCAAGACCGAGGGGTCATTTTTACCGCATGCAGCGTCAACGCTTTGTTCCAAGAGGTTGACGTTTCTAAAGTTTGGATTCTTGTCCCCCTCCAGCTGGATCATAAGATCCCACCACCTGACGTAGGCACATAACACTCCCAATTTATTGAGCTCTCTTGCTACGCTCAGGTATGCACCGTCATTCCCACCGTGGCCGGTGAGAAATAAGAAGTGTTTGATACCGAATTTGACGAATGACATCGAGATCTCCTTGATTATTTGCCTTACAGGTTCTTGTGAAGTTTTTATAGTCCCAGGTAGAGTAGCGCTGCCTGATACTCCGTAGGGGAGTGTCGGGACAACTATCACTTTATCTGGAATTGCCTCGCCAAGCCTTCTAGCGAGCTCTGTACAGGAGAACATATCTGTTCCAAGTGGACCATCGCCATGCTTATGTATCGCCCCCACCGGCACAACAACGATCTTCCTTTCTTTCACTATCTTCGCAGCTTCGGCAGAAGTCATATCTGCTAAAAGATACTTTGTCATATTCCAAAAAGATTAGATTTGTCCTATATAACTATTTTTTCATTTAAAAAATGGAATTCAAATTTACTTTTGGATAGATCATTATAAACAAAATTGCTTTGGTACAAAAAATAAATGGAACCAAAATAAGTAGAAAAAGTGAGGGAATGAATGTCCCTCGGAAAATCTCTCTTGCTAGTACCCTGTTTTGCCCTCGATCTCAAGGAGCAGGAACAGCGGGTCGTTCTTGTGGACTACCCGCTTCGGGAACATGGTGTGAACGATACCGCTGATCGGAGCGTTCACTTCTGCCAGCGTGGAGCCGTCGAGGTCGGTGATCCTGCCGAGAACGTCCCCTTTCTCGAAGATGTCTCCATAGTCGGCGGTGGCGGTCCAGATGCCTGAAACCGGGGCAGGCGCCCTATTCCATTTGCTGTTCAGGTATCTCTGATTCTTGGGCTTCGTCGGTTCACCCTCGCTCATGCCGAAGTGCTTCAAGAGGTTCAATGTGCCACTGATGTGCAACTCGACAAACTCCTCGAGAGGTTGCTCTCTGTATCCAAGGCCGCTCTCGGTGATGATGGAGGCAACACCGGCGTTGTTCAGTTCGTAGACCATCGTGCCGGGTCTCGTGTGTCCTATCTCCGGGGTGCTGGGTAGCACATACTCGTATCCGACGACTTTCGCCATGGTCTCACCTGTCTCATCGGTGTCTTTTCCGGCCCTCAGCACGATAGTGTGAACGAGATGGGACTCGTTCAGGTCTCCTCCCCTGAAGTCGACGTGGTAATTCGCTTTAGAGAGGATATTGAACGTCTTGTGGGCGAGAATCTGGGTGGGTCTCCCCTCGGGGTCCCCTGGGAATGAACTGTTTATTCTCCCCCTGTCGACGGGGGTCGTGGAGGAGGATGTTAGGTTTAGCCCGGGTACTCGGAACTGGAGCGCGTTCATGTTCATCACGGGGATGGTGATAAACCGCCCCGATAGTTTCTCGGGGTCCAAGAGCTGGTATAATCTGGAGGCTGCCTCGACGCCACAGTACTCAGTGGGATACAGTCCTCCGGTCACTGCGAGGGTGGGACCATCATTAACACCATTAACGACGCCCACGGGCATATCAAACTTCGCTGCTACCGTATCTACAATAGGCACGTATCCGAATTTTTTTTCTCCCTTTTTGACTTCTAAAGGGTTAAAACTGTCTCCTGACATAATAAGGAAAGCGATATCCAAGTTTATTTAAGAACACCGGTTCACTCTCGAAAACGTTTAATTCCGCATATCGTATTTGGAATGGTAATCTCCGTAAAACAGGAAGGAAGAATGAATAAATGATTGAGATCGATAAGAAAATTAATACTGCCATAGCAACCGAGGATCTGGATGCATTATTGGTAATAGGTGTGGATAACTTCACCTATGTGAGTCATCTAATCCTCCCCTTTGCTTCCAATTACCCGGACAGGCAGGCTGTAGTGCTTCATACCAAGGAGGGACTAGGTGGTATTGCATGTCCCATTGACTGGGAGGAAGCAGTAAGAGACCAAGGCTGGAATGGGGAGCTGGTAGCTTATGACGAAAACAAAGACCTACCCCCAAAGGCACTCATCGGGACAATCAAGGTCCTAATGGCGCGACTCGGTCTTGAAAAAGCTAAAATCGGGATTGACGAAACCCGAGCATCAAAACAATTTATAGATAATTTAAAACAGATTATCTCTGATGTTGAATGGATACCTTTTGATAGTGTGCTCAGAGATCTTCGCTTATTAAAAACTCCCCAGGAGGTGAAATTAATCGAGTCTGCAGCATATCAATCTGAGCTGGGAATCATCACTGCTTTAATGCATTTAGAGGGGACCGTCGCTGTCCCTGGATATACTATCAATGAGTTTACGGAGAGAGTGAGAGTTCATGTCTTTGAATTCGGAGGCACTGGCGTAGAGCACATGGCAACTCAGGTGGGAGCTGCTGCCCAGATGTTTTACACTCCTCAGAGAGGATGGATTAAGGAGGGGGACCTTGCCCGGATAGATATAACAAATCACCTCAAAGGATACTGGTCAAATGCAGGTCGTATGGCTGTGATCGGAAATCCGACTCATGAGCAGTCAGCTGCTTTTGAGAACAACCTCAGGATAAAATCTGTGGCCCTCGCGACTCTCAAGTCTGGCACCAAATGCAACGAAGCTTTCGCCGAGGTGAAAAAGAAAGCCTATGAGCTTGGGATACCGTTCTTTGAGGAGGCTGGGATTGGTCATGGCGTTGGTGTCAGCCACAGAGAAGCCCCCTTCTTGAACTCCTTGGATGAAACCGTCCTTAGACCTGGTATGGTCATAGCACTTGATGTTTATACTTATGGTCCAGAAAAAGAGCTAATCCACTCTAAAGATATCTACAAAATCACGGAGAGTTCTCCAACTCTTCTTAGCTGGTATAAGACATGGGACAAGCTATATTCTGTGATAGGATTCAGGTCGACACATTAGGAGATGAAAAAAATGAAGAAACTCGGTATAAAAGAAAAGGTTTGTAATGCAATAGAAAATTCTGAATATGACGCAATAGTAGCTGTAGGTTCGGATAACGTTCTATATCTTAGTGGCGCCTCAATGCCTTTCCTCTATAGCTACCCTGACCGACCCGTGATAGTAATATGGCCAAAAAATGGGATTAGAATCTGTATATGCCCCGTTGAGTGGGAATCGACACTTCGCAACATGAGTTGGCTTGAGAAAGTCTCACCCTACACGGAGGGAGAGGATAGCATTAAACCCGCTAGTAAAACCCTAGCCGAGGAGCTCAAAGGGTTAGTTGATAACGGGGGAAAGATCGGACTTGACCTGAATCGGGTGTCCAACGCTCTATTCAATAATATTGAGAATGCTCTCTCTGGACTAGAGATTGTGGATTGCAGTGATTGGATAAAAACACTCAGGATGACCAAGACATCCGAAGAAGCGGAGCTCCTTGAGGATGTAGCTTATCGGACTGACCACGGAATCGTCGGTTCCGCTCATCACATCATTGTTACACATCCCAAGACCGAGATGGCATTGGCAGAGGACACCAGGGTTCACTGCATGGAGCGAGGCCTCGATACTGTTGGACATCACTCTATGGCCCAAGCTGCATCTGGCATAAGCGCGAAAAAAATGTGGCCCTTAGTTGATCGATATGCGATTGGCTGGGAGAAGGTGTTACAGAATGGGGAGCTTGTGCGTTTGGGTATGGTTAGCTCTTATGATGGTTATTGGTCTGATGCGACTAGAACGGTGATCAATGGTGAACCAACCGCAGAGCAGAGCAAAACTTTCAATGATCTAATATCGCTAAGGAAAAAGGCGATGGATACTATCAAACCTGGGGTGAAATGCAGTAAGGTCTATAACTCTGTATTAGAGAAGGCGGGAAACGATGGTATCAAGCTACTAAACGGTCTTGGAGTTGGCCACGGAATAGGAGTAACATCCCACGAGCCACCCTATCTTACCGCTACCGATGACACAGAGTTGAAGCCAGGAATGATTTTGGTCCTAGACCCAGTTATATCCGGCCCAGATGGAGAGATCTGGCGTTCTAAGGATACCGTCATAGTAACTGACACCGGATGCAAGACCCTTGGTTGGTACATAAACTGGCGGGCTCCCTATATAGCGGCCTACAACCTCTAATGATATTTGAAACTTAAAGAGGACCTTCTTGCAGGGTTCTCTTCCTTTTTATTTCTTTTGTTTCAATCAATGACTCGCATTTATTTCAAATAAGAGGCTGTCGGAAAATTTTAAAATAGCTCCCTGTGAGGTATTGAAAGCATGACCGCTCTTACTCGACTATTTGAACCAATTCGAATAGGGACTATGGAGGTAAAAAACAGGATAGTGATGCCTCCTATGGGAACCCGCTTCGCTAGTGTCTCAGGCGAAGCGACCAGCTATCACATTAATCATTATTTCACCAGGGCACAGGGTGGAACTGGCCTGCTTATAGTCCCTTGGGTCCTTGTGGATACTACGTTTGAAAAAAAGACGGGTCGTCTGAGGATAGATACTGACGAGCATATACGTGGCCTTAACGACATCGTTGAAGCGGTCCATATCCATAAGGCTAAGATAGCGATTCAGCTAAGCCTTGGAGGAAGAGCAATCTCTTCATCGGAAGCTGTAGGCGAAGTACCAATAGCGCCTTCAAAGGCATTCTGCGCGCCATACGGGACAACCGCAAGAGCTCTAACTTTGGACGAAATAGACTATTTGGTTGAAGCCTTCGCCAAAGCATCGTTCAGAGCTAAAGAGGCCGGCTTCGACGCAATAGAATACCATGGTGCTAGTGGGTATCTGATCTCCCAATTTCTCTCTCCTTTCGTCAACAAGCGGACCGATGCATATGGGGGGACCCCTCAGAAGAGATTGACCTTTCTCTTAGAAATCATCGAGAGGACTAGGGAAAAAGTAGGTAAAGATTTCCCTCAAATGGTGCGGATAAGCGGGGATGAATTCATAGAGGGGGGGCTCACCCTTGAGGACAACAAGTTCATCGCAAAAAACCTAGCAGACGCAGGCGTATCTTGCATAGATGTCACCATGGGCATCGTAGAGTCCTATCATAAGGCAATGCCCCCTATGTGCATCCCTAGGGCGGCTTATGTCCATCTTGCTCAGGGTATTAAGGAGACTGTCGATATTCCCGTTATCGCTGTCGGTAGGATAAACGATCCCAGATTGGCTGAGCAAATATTAGTGGAGGGAAAGGCAGACCTAGTCGCCATGGGGAGAGCGCTTTTTGCTGACCCGGAGCTCCCGATTAAGGCGAGAAGGGGGAAATTTGACGATATTACGCCTTGTTTCGCATGCCTCCGTTGCGAGATGGCTACTTCTAGAAACATACGGGTACATTGCACAGTTAACCCGAATTTGGGTCGAATTCAAAATTATCCTTTATCCCTGGCTAAACAACAGAAACGAGTACTTGTAATAGGAGGCGGTCCTGCTGGTATGACTGCTGCGACTGTTGCAGCGCAAAGAGGTCACGATGTAACTCTTTACGAAAAGCAGGGAATGCTAGGTGGACAGCTTATACTGGCAGGCACACCACCCCTAAAAGAAGAAATCAATTATTATACTGATTATCTAGTGAATCAAGCTGCCAAATCAGGTGTAAATATTGTCCTCAGGAAAGAGGTTACAAGGGAACTAGTTCAAAATGAAACACCAGATGCAGTTGTAGTTGCAACTGGGTCCGTACAGATTATCCCCAGAATTCCTGGAGTAGATGGTCCTAACGTGGTCAGTGCTTGGGAGGTCTTGGCCGGTGAATTCAAAGCAAAAGATAATGTGTTCGTCGTGGGCGGAGGAATGGTAGGACTAGAGACTGCTGAATACCTTGCAGAGAAGGGTAAGACCGTAGCTGTAATAGAGATGCTCTCTGATGTCGGGATAGACATGGAGCCTTTCAGCAAAGTTTTCCTGCTTGAAAGGTTTCAAGAGATGGGGGTTAGGGTTTTCACCTCAATGAAGGTCAACAAGATATCATCTGACAGCTTGGAAGCGACTGGGGCAAACTCGAAAAAGCATGTTTTCAAAGCGGGCACTGTTGTGATAGCCGTAGGCTCTCGTTCTTGTGATGAGTTATACGATAGCTTGGAGGGTCAGGTTAACGAACTGTATAAAATAGGTGACTGTGTCAGACCTAGTCGAATTCTTGAGGCTATCCACGAGGCCACATTTGTGGCCTATCAGATTTAACTCGCTTAAGGCTTGTAATATTTTCAGGAATAATTATTCTCCTTATATAATTTGTTGATTTTATTCGGAGGAAAGTAAAACATGCGTAATTTATCTGACTCTAGATATGTTTGTGTTAGAATTGATCCCTCGTAAAAAAATAAGAAAAAAAATAGAGATTGTGTTTTTTTACTTCCAATCTGCGGGGCTTACTTCGCCTTGATAGCCTCTTTCTGTCCAGCTCTTGTCGTGTTCTATAAACTCCATGCATACGTATTGGAGAACATCGCTAGTTGAGTGCCATATTCCATGGAGGGCTCCCTCTGTGACATAACCAAACGATCCCGGCTTTGCAGTGCTTACCTCACCGCCTTCTAAGCCTCCCATGAACTCTCCGAGACCTCTAAGACAGTACAGTATCTCCTCGGGATTCCTGCCTCCGATCTTTTTCCCTGTTTTTGGATCTATTTTTCCTCTGCCATATCCTCCCGGATGTGTCTGTATGTCAATTGCATGCATCTTCAGAGCTCCCATAATGGCGTGTTCTTCCTCTGTTATTATCTGTGTATATCCGTACCTTGTTTGGTGAGGAGTAGGTACTTGATGTAGATTTCTTACTCGGGACTTGGCCCATCTGAAAGCTGGTCTTGGAACTTTGTAGGCTATTGTGAACATCCGTAGTTCCCCTTCACCTACATTGGCGATGCTGTGCCTCCTCAAGCCTTTCCGCTGGCTTGTGGGGCCATGTGTTCCTGCTGGCGCGAAAATGGTCGTATCCCCGTGAACGAGGTTGGCCCCATAGAAACCGACGCCTGAAATAATGTAGTGCTGAAACTCTGTTAAGGGTTCCTCGAAGGTGACTGTAGAATCCTCTTTTACAACATAGTGTCTGGCGCCAAGGCCCCCTGGCCGGCTGTCCTCAGGCTTCATTAGCACCCGTTCAAAGACTCCATCACTTATCTCAACTGGTTCAACATCTTCGATATTTATATGCATATTACTCACCCCTCCGGACTTGTTCGTGATCAACAAACTCTACCAGTACGTATTGCATAGGGAATTTTTCATGTGTGTTATTAACGCTGTGCATCTCTCCCTCAGGTGTATAAATAAAGGACCCAGGACGAGTCCTCACTTTATCCCCATCGGAGTCCAGCTCCCCTGTGCTACTAAGTTGATACATTATCCGCTCTGGACCACAGTAAGGTGGAATTTCGGTTCCGGTTGCTTGAGATTGGACTTTTACACAATGAATCCTTGAGGCGCCTAGACCTATGAGTTCTTGCTCGTTCAACACTTTTGTCTGACCTGTGATCTGTTTTCCGGAATGGTATTGGGGTATATGGTATAGGTTCCGATCGAGCCTTCGGGACCAGCTGAATGCTGGCTTGGAAACCTTGCAGGCAACGGTCAATAACCTAGTTTCAGCCTCACCCGTCTGGGCGATTGTGTGCTTTGCTATATATGGTTCAGTGCCAGTTTTGGTGCATGGTATAAAGATGGCTGTGTTACTAGGTAGCAGATCTCCACTAAGCCCTCCAAAGCCTATGCACCCCTGTATAACGTAGTGCATATACTCTGTCATGGGATCATTGAATACTATTTCACTGCCTGGCTGAAGAGTTATGTGGGATACACTCAAGACTCCTGACTGACTATTTTCGTGTTTAAGTAGTGTCCTGATTTCAACTCCTTGCTTAGTATTAATCGGATTAACTTCTGTCGCTATAACGTGCATTTTGATCAAATGAAATTGCTTTCCTGAAGTATATAATATCTTTCAGTAAAAAACGAGATCGTAAAAAACCAATTCTCTTTTATGTTCGTCTCTCTTCCAATGCAGCGACCTATAATAAAAATGTTATATTCAGATTTATTTAAGAGTAGTAATTGTGTACCGACATCCTAGTGGCGCTAGGGCATTATCAATTTTTTCAATCAACATCGTTAAATTTTCGAAGGTTGGACCCTCCAGCCACTCAAAGAAAAAATCATAATTTCCAATTGAAGAACCTGAGGAGCTAACAATGTTTTTAATTCGTTCCCTTGAAATTGATACTCCCTGTTTCTCAAAATATGAACCGATCCAATCCAACCTATTATTTTGAAAATGTTGCCCCCCTACATCTCTTGACAGGTTTTTTGGTATACCTCTTGCAAACACTGTATCCCATATGCGGACCTGGGGTAGCCCTACAGCTATTTTTTCAAGTTCTCTTATCGCTTCTAAAACAGGTGGGCCAAAGATCTTGATGTAGCTTTTCATATCTAAGTATTAATTTAGGATAATAAAAAGTCGCACACATGTAGTTGTGATAAATCATACCTCTAATTTCCGACAATCCATCAAATTAAAATTCCATAAAAATACCAGAATTCTCCAAGCCTAATCAGTTGTTATAACCTGTTCAGATTTACAAAATGAGTAAATACTTCGAGGTCGTTTGATTCTCGGATGTTGAGAAAGAAACTTCTCCTTGAGAATAGAACAAAAGAACATTTATTCCAAAAGATCCGCGAATTTAGTGAAAAAAGGGATTATTTAATATACGAACGCGATGAGGGGGCTGTTCATGTGTTTGAGATATTCGATCAGACCCTAAAGTCAGGTATGATGGAAGACGTGATGGGTTTTTTTGTTGGAAACTCTTTCCTTCCCTCACGGATACGAATTGAGGTTAGAGCAATCAAAATCGGGGAAAAGCTAGCTGTTACAGTTAAAGGTGATGTGATGATGAATGTGCATAATTATATAAAGAACAGGCCAAACAGGAAAGACACCGTGAAATGTAGAGCGGTGTTCAACTCTTTCATTGATTCTATGTCCATAAATAATAGCGCGGGATAGTCCTGATTAATGACTTAGGAAAGCATTTGATGTAATGCCCTTTATGATTTGCCTGTTTATACCTGAAGAGTTGTTTTAAGTTAAGATTTGAAAGGAGCCAAAAGCAGGCTCAATTCAACTCGTTATGAACTTCTTGTATAATATCCTCAAAGTCATTATCTGCCGTCAAGTTCGAAGTTTTTAGTATCATTTCCTTCATCGTTGGTGTCCCTATACCGTTGGCTTTGCTCATTTGCAGTGTTGGATACTCCAAGATGGGCTTTCCAATCATCTTTTCAGTTTTGTAATGTTTCATTACAGTAGCTGCCACTGCATCAGCGGCCACTCTATCGTTACTAACAATTATTATGCCTGGCTTAGCTATAGCCGTAGGACTTGTAGATCTTTCCCGGCGGAACATCATACCATCCATTACAACTAGGTCGGCAGAATAAGCCAAGTTTATCTCCATAGCTTTTTCCAGGAAATCAGGTTCGGGATAATCCGGTCCGTTATGTAACCATTCTCGTCCGATGGAGTCCAAAAGACCAACCCCAATCTTAAGTCCTAAAGTGAATGAAACTGGACCTCTATGAAGGTCCATAACCGGCGCAATGATTACTCTTTCAGCCTCATAGACTTTACGTGGGATTTTTATACCATCAGGCCACCACCGGCTTTTTGGAGGTCTGACCGTTACATATTCCTCTTCTTCAAAACAACTCAATTGTATTCCTAGGTCATCCGCTATGGCTTTTATCCCCATATTCTCCATTGTGTGACGTGTGGGGAGCCCGCGGGCTCTGCCAGAGGATTCTCCCACTATAATTTGGCCTGCTGGAAAGCCAGCGTTGATGAGGCTCTCCGATATGAAGCGAATGGTATCCGGATGTGTGTTACGAGGGAATGGATCATCCGTGTTTAAATTCGGTTTAATCACGATATTGCCCTTCACATCCTTAAAGAGAAGGGGACTTCCTCCGATTAATCTAAAAGCCTCGTTTATTCCTTTTCTCCGATCGTCAGTGCGAACTAGAGATACAACGCTTTTACCATCAACAGAATAGAGGCCCTTCCGGAGTGGTTTGTAAGGGGCCTCAGGCCCCCGAGGGGGATTGTCAATAAGATGACGGTAAATATTCATAGAATTCTCACGAGTAACTTCCATGTTTCAAATGAGGTAAGCACAATATTTATTTATTCCTCAATTTCTCTGAGAGCAAAAATGAATGGAGACTATCACCAGTATCTATCACGTACATGGCCGCTATATTGACCCGCTACGGTCTTCTCGAAACTAATACACCTTGCCTCCTAAAAGAGTGAAGAAAAAACCCTAGCGCTTCTCAGCCCCATCCCGAACATAGTCCACAATCTCGACGATCTTCCCGCCTTTTGAATAGACCCGGGGCACCCTCCTAGAAATAGTGCTAACCACCTCTTCAGCGATAGACCCCCTCCATCTTGCTATCTCGTTCACAGTTGGCGCCCCTCTCCTCCTGCTACCAAAAAGGATGACTTCGTCACCGATCCCCGCTCCCTCCACTCCACTAAGATCGACCATACATTGGTCCATGCATACCCGCCCCACGACCGAGACCCTTTTTCCCTTCACTAGGACTTTTGCCCGGTTCGAGAGGGCTCTACTGTAGCCGTCAGCGTATCCCACTGGGAGACTCCCGATAATGCTCTCTGCACCCGTGGTGTAGGTAAGGCCATAGCTTATTCCTGTCCCCGGGGGGACGACCTTCACGTTGGAGAGCCTTGTCCTCAAGGTCATCGAGGGCCAGAGGTCAACTCTACCCATATCCACCTCCTCTGAGGGATAGAGTCCGTAGAGCATGCAGCCCGGCCTCACCGCGTCTAGGGCGTACTCGGGAATGTCAATGATCGCTGCACTGTTAGCTGCATGCCTCTTTAGGGGGCTTATTCCCCGGACCTCGAGTTGTTCCGTGAAGCCTAAGAAATCTTCGAACTGCCTCCTTGTGTACTTCTTATCCTCCGCATCAGCGATGGCAAAGTGAGTGAAAATACCCTCAATCTCAAATAAGGGGAGTTGAGCGATGTCTTCTATTGCATTCAGCGCCTCTTTGGTGGGGAGAAACCCTATTCTCCCAAGGCCGGTATCAACTTTTACATGTGCCTTAGCGACCTTCCCGACTGATTCAGCTGCCTCTTCAAGTGCCCTAGCTCCCTCGACAGTATAAACGGTTGAAGTTATACCCCATTTTAATATCGTCTCGAAATGCTCAACAGGAGTATATCCGAGAATAAGAATAGGGGCTTCAATACCCGCTACTCTGAGCTCGATAGCCTCATTTAGAGTTGCAACCGCGAGGGATTTAGCGCCGTTTTCAAGGAAGATTCTGGAGCATTGGACTGCGCCGTGGCCATAGGCGTTTGCCTTTACGACCGCTATAATCTCTGCGGAAGGATTTGTGATCCTTCTAACCTCTCCAATATTGTGGGCTAGGGAGTCCATGTCTATCTTAGCCCAAACGGGGCGGATGACGTTCTGCATCTTTAACTAGTCTTGAGGTAAACTGAGAAATTTAGATTATCCGGTGAGTTTATTTCTATCTCTAGAGAAAAACTCTCCTTTTCCTTACCTCTACTAATTGTTAACTAAACTAAAGATAATCAGAGAAACTTCTATGAGTCCCCTTTATCTCTCAGAGGATGAGGTCACCCAAATGCTTGGCTGTGCAGAAAAATATTCCGTCAAAAGGAGTATCGCCCCGGATAAAATCCCTGGATAGTCACCTTTAGGATGAGTCTTTTTCTAGGACGCTGTGCACGCAATTTCCTATCGCAGCCTACAACGTCTTCATCGGTTTTAACAATAGGCCGGGTATCAAGGCTGTAAAGAATGACCTCAAAGAAATAGCATAATGTCCCTAGCTACTCTATTGTTCCCCGTTCAACCTAACCAAGAAGCTTACTTCGCTCTACTAGAGAGTCTTGAAGATAATTAACTGCTAAGATGCTTATCATAGCGCATACAAGCGTACTCCTATTTCCAAGGACTAAATCTTTAATAGACCTGCAATGCACGTTGTCTCAATAGTTAAAAAGGAGAATGATTAATTACGATGAATTTCACCGAACTTGATATTAGCTCTGATTTAAAACGTGGCCTCGCTGACAGGGGGTTTAAGGAGATGTTCCCCATCCAAGAGCAGGCAATCCCTCTGATGCTTAAAGGAGTGAACCTTATCGGACAGGCGCAAACAGGGACCGGGAAGACAGCCTCCTTTGGTGTACCTACAATTGAGAGACTGGACTGGGATGCACGGGGGGTTCAGGGACTCATCTTGGCCCCGACTCGGGAGTTAGCAGTGCAGATCGCTGACGACCTCGCCAGCTATGGCAAATACACACCTCTTCGGGTGCTCACCATCTATGGCGGGGTTTCCATCGAGAGGCAAATCAATGAGCTCAGAAGGGGTGTCCATATCGTGGTAGGGACTCCAGGGAGACTCATGGACCATATGAGGAGAGGCACCTTGGAGCTCGGGAAAATTAGATCGCTGGTCATGGACGAAGCGGACAGGATGCTGGATATGGGCTTCATTGACGACATCGAGTGGATTTTGAGGCGAACCCCGGATGACAAACAGGCGAGCCTCTGGTCCGCCACAATAGACGACCGGACCCGGCGGCTCTCGAGGAGGTATATCCCAGAGGCCCAGATGGTTATAGCAAGCAAGGATGAAATCGCCGTAGAGAGCATCGACCAGCGATTCATGAGGGTAGCCGTCCACGAGAAATTCGACATAATGACCCGAGTTATAGACCTCCTAAAAATTGATAGGGCTCTCATCTTTTGCCGCAGGAGAACTACGGTGGACCGGGTTACAGGGCTGCTCAAGAGGGCCGGTTACGACGCGGAATCCATACACGGCCAACTAAGCCAGGCAAGGCGAGAGGGGGTGCTTGGCAGATTCAGAGAGGCCAAGGTAAGCATTCTAGTAGCAACCGAGGTTGCTGCCCGAGGTCTCGATATTGTAGACGTCCCTTTCATCATCAACCACGATATCCCGGACGACCCCTTCATGTACTTTCACAGGATAGGGCGCACCGCGAGGGCTGGGAAAGCAGGTACTGCGATCACCCTAGTCACCTATGAGGAGGAAATTGAGTTGGCTCGCATTGAGGCTCTCACCGGGACCCGGATCAAGAAGATGACTCTACCCCCGGATTTTCTTTTCTAGTTATATATGTTTGTTTGATGGATACCCCGAGGTAAGACTTGATTCTTTAACCCCCAGATCCGAGATCGAAGGCGTTGTTACTAGCCCGATACTAGCCAATGCCATCTATGCCTAAAAATAGTTGTGGTACCAACTTATGCAGGGGAAGTCTGATGACCTGTGGGGTCCCCAGGGACTGATTTAAATCTCAGGGACGGTCTCTCATTGCAGGAGCCGGGGTAGCATAGCTTGGCTAATGCGCTGGACTCATGATCCAGAGGACTGCGGCACCAGCGCCCAGGCCGGATAGAGAGCGTGGGTTCAAATCCCATCCCCGGCACTTTCCACTCCACCCACGGTACAAAGTGTGGGGAAGGGAGTTACGAAGACTACCTCAGAAAAGTAAAGAGAAACTCCCCCACTACAATTCACGGCAAGAAGCGAATCATCAGGAGGCTCAAGAAACGATTCAATCTCTGGGACACAGAGGAAGTAGAAAAGTACCTCATCCACTCTGAGATGACGAACGGGCACAAGAACAGCATCGGGTTCGCCTATCAAGACTGGTGCAGGTGGAACGGGTTTGAGTATACTCCACTCAGGTTCAAGAGAAACGACAAACTGCCTTACATACCCTCAGAGTCTGATATTGACCAGTTGATCGCGGGGAATGGAAAGAAAATCTCATGTTTCCTACAGTTCCTGAAAGAGTCCGCGTGTAGACCCATCGAGGCGTGGCGAATCACCTCCGAGGATATTGACTTGAATCAACAAATCTGTTACATCAATAAACCAGCGAAAGGGTCTAACCCACGAGTCTTCAAGATGAGCGACAAACTCACCACTATGGTTACTCGGCTCATTAGGGAGACAT
>PBSW01000014.1 GCA_002726865.1 Candidatus Bathyarchaeota archaeon | reverse complement strand
CTTTAAGAATTTTGAGAAAGGGGATTCAACAGAAAAAATGAGAAAAAAAGGTTATTTCTTTTAGATTATATCTGTGACAAGGTTATGCCTGTTGGGGCAAGCTTAGATCCACTCGTTGGGGTCATGCCACGGGAACATTCCGTCCAGTGCAACTGTTGTGAGGATGGGGAAAAGGTTGTGATAGCACTAACCGCATATTCCGCCAGTCTCATGGATATTGACCTTAAAAGACCTCCCACCTCGTAGATGGCATCACAGCTCTCTGTATTGGCTAAACATTAGATATGAACGCCGGTTCATTCCATCCAAGGGATAATACCTGATTGAAACCAGATGGCTGGTGATAAAAGCCTCAGCCGGGAAAGCAACGAAATCGTTTAAGCGGTGAGGATATAAGTTTCTGTGATGCTTAATGGCTCTTATCGACGTTCTCAATGACGCTGTATCAGGTCTGAAGGGGACTTTAGGTGTATCAGTCAAGCACCTTGAGACAGGGGAGACTGCCTCCATCAATGGAGGGGATCTGTTTCCCACGGCAAGTGTATTCAAGGTCCCCGTCATCATCGAGTTCTTTAGACAGTTAGAATCGAGAACTGTATCCCTCGATGAGAAGAAAATGTTAGCGGAAGCGGACAAGGTCCCTGGGTCAGGGATCCTCAAGGAACTCTCCAATGGGTTGGAACTTACCTACGGAGATCTTCTGAGACTCATGATGATCCTAAGTGATAATACTGCCACAGACCTCGTCATCAAGAGAGTCGGAAAAGACAGGGTTAACGCGACCATCCGCTCACTCGGACTTGAGGAGACGAAGGTAGTTGCGGACTGCCGAGACATCCTTTTCGACCTCATAGGGCTGGGAGACCTCCCCGACGAAGAAAAGACCCTCGCCCTCTTCACAGAGAAGGCCCAGGGAACCACTCTAGTTGGCACTTGGTCCCTTGGGGTTGATGAAAATGATGTCACCACCCCTAGCGAGATGCTCCGGCTTCTGGAGATGATCGTCGAAGGGAAGGCGGCCAGCCGAGAAAGTTGCAACGAGATCATGGAGATCATGTCTAAGTGTCAAACTGGGGGAAATCGGATTCCCAAGTACCTCCCAAGGGCAGAGATGGAACTCACCCATAAGACAGGGAGCCTTCCGGGAATAAGGAACGACGCAGGTCTCGTTACAATCCAAGCCACTGGAGAGAGATATATCCTTAGCTGCTTCATAAAAGGGGCAGCGGACGTTTACGCCGCAGAGGAGACTATCGCAATGGTCTCAAAGAGTGTGTACAAATACTTTACAAAATAAAAATGGGAAAAAGAAGCTATTAGGTTTAATCCAGCAGACTGTTGAAGAGGCTCTTGTAGGAGCGGTGAGTCTACTAGATGCTGGGGACTAAAACTGATGAGAAAGCTACTACTCTCGCTACCATCATCCATGCTTTCCTCCGGTGCTTCCGCTCTCCTAGACGTCACACTTAAGGCAGCTCACAACAACCTTGTATATGTTTTTGCCCTCCGACAGAAGAAGGTCACGGGCCTTGCCGTCCAAATAAAGACTAAGGTGTGCCGGGGCATATAATATACGGTGAGGTGGCACAGGTCAATGTATATATTTAGAGTGGAGCGGAGCAATGGAACGCCCAGAAGTTCAGGCTCTTTACAACGTCTCTCATCTTGAACCTGAATCTGTTGAATGCGAACTCGCTGACGCCCCCGGACTAGAAGAGAGCGCCTCCATTCCCGGCGCGAGAAAGAGTTACTGAGTCGAACCCAGGGAAGCTCCCAAGCCTAAGGTCTCTTAAAGTCTCTCTTCACAGCCTCAATCCCGTCCCCCAAGATCTCGACGTTATCGATCTCCCCTAGACCCCTCTCGTGGGCCATCATAATGTGGTCGATTTCATGGGGGTTGATTCCCATCAACCTAGACGTTGTGGCGTCTACCGCAACGACGTCACTCCCAGCAACGATCGTCTCCATCTGGACGGGTGTTCCTCTTACAGGTCCCCGGCCCTCCATCGCCACGAACCCGTCGACCACAGTCAGATGAGGTTTGATAACGGTGTTAATGTCGGCCACGACTTTATGCATGTCCTTTATATGGTATTTTCCTTTGAACTTGTCGGGAAGAAGGCCAAAGAGATTCTTCATCCCTAAGGTTACCCCCGTATCGATATGGGTCTTCATCTTGGCGGCGCTCACGATCCCTGACTCAGCAACAATCCGTGGAACGACGATCTTCTTCAACGCCGCCCCATTCGGGATGGGGAGCGCCACCCGATCCTTTTCATGCCTTAAATTGATCCATTTGATCCCGTTCCTCTCGCACATCTTAGCCATTCCGGTGGCGTGGAAGGCCTTGGTGGCGTTGGTGGTCGTCGCGTCGGACTCAACAACAATGACTTCCAGGGGGAGGTCCTGGAGCCTCTGGAAGATTGCCTCGACTACCAGAGGGTCAGTAGTGGCACCGGTATCCCAAGTCTTCGTTGTGATAAAATTAACCTTTATGAGCACTCTGTCCCAGCCCTTCAGGGCGTCCTTATAGTCAATCAAATTCAGAGCCTTGTGGACGGGCGCGCGCGCTCTAGAGCCCTTTACGACCGAAACCCGTGAAAAGGTCATCCCAATCTCAGCATGAAAGATCTATCCTATAAGTTATTCCTGAAACGCTCTGACACGAGGACAATTTTTAAGTGAATATTCGAAACAATTTGTCTGAGAACTTCATTGAGTCCCATAAATTTTTCAGAGGACGAAGTCACTCGGATGCACGATGAGGCGGAGAAGTACCTCGTCCAGAGATGGGAGCGCCGCCCTGGATATAAGCCCTTGATACTAACTCATGGAGATGGAGGGCACTTCTGGGACGCTAAAGGGAAGAAATATCTTGATTTTATGTCCCAGCTCTACAATGCCCACATCGGGCTCAACAACCGAGAGGTTATAGAGGCCGCTAAGAAGCAGCTCGATGAGATGGCCTACGCCTCCCCGAGCTATTCTAACGTCCCCCAGATCCAACTCGCCAAGAAGCTCGCTCAAATCACCCCCGGTGATCTCTGCAAAACATTCTTTGGAAACAGTGGCACCGAAGCCAACGAGGTAGCCATTAAGATTGCCCAACTCTATAGGGGTGCCTCGAAGGTAATCAGCTACTGGGACGCCTACCATGGCTCCACATACGCGATGGTGAGCGTCGGTGGCAGCAGCAGGAACCGCCAGTTCCCCGGCCTCAGCATCTTCGAGGAGTTCAAGCATGTCCCGTCGCCCTATTGTTACAGGTGCTTCTTCAAGAAGGAGTATCCTGAGTGCGACCTCCTCTGTGCCGAGTTCGTTAGGTACACCATCGAGAAAGAGGGGGAGAAATCTGTGGCCGCTTTTATGGCAGAGCCCATCTGCAGCTGGGCAGGCCAGGTGGTCCCCCCGGACGGCTACTGGAAGAAGATCCGCGAGATCTGCAACGAGACTGGAGTTCTCATGATCTTCGACGAGGTAATGACCGGCTTTGCTCGTACCGGCAAGATGTTCGCATGTGAGCACTGGAATATTGTTCCAGATATTGAAACCTACGCCAAGGGGATAACATCCGGCTACGTCCCCCTCGGGGCCACTATAGTGAATAAGAAGATCGGAGACCACTTTGATCAGAAGGGCTTCCCCCACGGCTACACCTACAGCGGCCACGCCCTTGCATGCGCCACTAGTCTTGCCGTCATCAATATCTACTATAAGGAGGACCTCACAAACCGGGCGGCAAAGATGGGAGAATATATGATGGACGAGCTCAGGGGGATGATGGACCGCCAACCTGTCATTGGGGACATAAGGGGTCTCGGCCTCTTCATGGGGGTCGAGCTGGTAGCGAACAGGGAGACCAAGGAAGAGTTCCAACCAAAGAACCTCACCCCTGAGCAGAAAAAAGACCCAGCCCACAATCCTATGGTCTACCTTAGCGACAGAGCAAAGGAAAAGGGCCTTATTATTGGCTCTGCCCCAGGCACTGGGATCATACGATTGATGCCCTACCTCCTCATCACCCAGGAGCAGGTGGACAAAGGGCTTAAGCTATTGGAGGAGACCATTGCGGAGACGACAAACAAGTTCGGCTACCCCAAAGCGCGCAAATAGAACTACTAACCTATGTAATTAGATGCTATGAAAAAAAATAACCTCATACTTCACGCGTGTGCACACTGATCAGGATAGTTTTTATTTTTTCGGAGTTAATCTCTGACTATATCGTCGCGCGCGATATTTTTGAGTGGCACAAGAGGTTATCTTATAGATTCTCTTCTCTGGGCGTATCACGCGCGCGTCTCATGCCACTCAGAGTTCTTTGATGGGAGTGAAGTGAAAAAAAAGATTAGAGCAAAGTTATTTTACAAGAACTAGTCGAAGGGGCATAGGCGTACGTGTTGCTAGAGGGTTATAGCCTAACCCATAAAGCTAATCATAATCTCTAGAAGATTGTTATTAGGTGTATTGTACTTGACGGTATTATGATTGAGTCCAGTACCACTCATCGGTCCAGGACTTTGACAGTGTGAAAAACAAATATTTCCCACTTCCTTTCATTTGACCATAATAGTGGTAGGTTGGAGTGATAAATTGCTGTACAAGCTCCATATCTCCAGCTCCAGTTGTATAGAAAGAACGAATTGTCACAAACTCGTTCGCAGGAACAGAAACGTCAAATTCTAAAGTTGAAATGTATTCATCTTCGATAAAGATATCTGCGTAATAGGATAATTCTACATCTATATTTGTAGGATTTCTCAGTCCAACAATATACGTGAACTTTCCGGATAGGGGATGAAGGGAGGTTATTTCTACAGAATAATCTAAATATTCTACAGAGTGGTAAACGTGATTTATTGCATCTGTGACTTGACCGTCCGCATAGAAATACAAAGCACCAATTCCAATAACTATGGAAATTAAAACAAGACTGATTTTTACGCTTTTATTCATATTAATACAAGATATAGATATTATTTTAGATTGCTTATGACTTTTTACGGTAAATAAGAGGTATGCAAACGAACCCTGCGTGCAGTTAAAATCAGGTGATTGTATCAGTATTTTACCAATATAACTGCTTCAATGCCCTCTTGTTACGCGCCCGCGTTACTTTTTTAAAGATTCAATAATGGTTATCCGATGCTTCGCGAAAACCCCTTTTTTGTACGTTACAGAAAAGGAATTGATCCAAACATCATCGCCTTCTACTAATCCACCTAATCCAGAGTGTGGATTACTTAATACGAAGAAAAAAGTGTCATCCTTTTTTACTTCATATTCAAAGATACCAGAATGAACGTCTTCCATCTTTCTATTAGGTGTAACTCCATGGAGCGAGAGTTGCGCGCGTTCAAAAACGAAATACTCGTTTGGAGTCATGATGTAAAGGTTAACAGTATTACTAGCTGATACTGACAACGTGACTTTCGTATCAACCTCAAAAGTGAAATTAAAAAAAGTATAGTTGTTTACCTCAAGGAGAAAACCTACGTCCAGTCCTATTTCCCTCTGCTCAATATCTGGGTAATACTCAGTGATAATAGGGACCGTGTAAACGAAAGCCAAGACACCACCTATAATTATTACAACTAACAAAATCACAAAAGTTCGATTTGAAATGCTCATTGGTTTCAATAGGAATTCAACTAAAAAACTATAAGTTTTATGCGCGCGCTTAGGATTGATCAGATCAATAGGGATATGAAGAAGCTGGCTCGCGCGCGCATCCATCTCTGCTATGAGACCATTAAAACGTTCAGGGTCATCTAACCTGCATCCGACTTCCAATATCTTTAGGGCTTTCCTCAAAAAGCTATCGTGTATTCTGAGTAGCCCTGCTTCTTCAGGTGCCATAAGACACCGAATACCCAGTTTTGGGGGATATCCGGTATAGGTTGGTCGGTGTGCCGGCCGTAACCCACCTTCTGTTCTAAGCGGCATTCAGCTATACGGGCTACCCGGGTCCTACCGCAGGAGGTCGTCGGACCCCTATTCGCCCTTTCACCCCGCTGGGTCAGCCGTCTCACCCAAACCCGTAGCGTCCTCGGCCTCCAAGGCGTCAAAGCATGCCACGGGAGGTATCGTTTCTGTCCGTTGCCAGGGGTCTCCCCCTACGCCTCACAGCGTCGCGGTCCTGCACGGTGGATGGAGTTTCCTCAGGCCATTGGCCCGGCAGCCGCTCACCGGCTCACCGACCAAGAAGGAAAAACCTGGACCCATCTAAATATGTTGCGCGACCCTGCAAAACCCCTAATAGCATCCTGAATAAGAATAACCCCATGAAAGAGCCCATAAAGATCTTCATCACATTTCGTCTCGCCCCTGAGCTCATCAAAAAAGTAAAGACGGCAGACCCTCGGGTGGAGATCATCTACGAGCCCGAGATCCTGGGCAAGCTCCGATATCCCAACGACCAGCACGGTGCTCACATAGAACGCACCCCCAAGCAGGAGCTGCGATGGTTGGAAAACCTATCCAACGCTGAGATTATATTTGGATATCTCAATCGCCAGTACGCTAGCATTATAAAGGAACTCGCCCCTAAGCTCAGATGGATCCAGTCCCCTAGCGCCGGGATTGGTCAATCAGCAAAGCGCACTGGGCTCACGGGGACAGACATCATCCTCACCACATCAAGTGGGATGCACGCAACCCCCCTTGCCGAGTTTTGCCTTATGGCAATGCTGATGCATATCAAGGACTATGCCTATATGGCCCGAGAAAAGGCGGCCCATCACTGGGCGCGCACTAGCACCACTGAGCTCCGCACCAAGACGCTAGCCGTGGTTGGACTGGGCAGGGTCGGGAGGGAAGTAGCCCGTCTAGGGCAGTGCTTAGGGATGAGAGTCATAGGGACTAAACGCCATATAGAAGGAGTCGCCCCTGCCTCCGTCAATGTTGAGAAGCTCCATCCCTGGACAAACCTCCACCCTATGTTAGGTGAGGCTGATTACGTAGTCCTTATCTGCCCTCACACAGAGGAGACACAGGGGCTCATCGGAGAAGCTGAGCTCATTGCAATGAAGGAGGGCTCCATGCTCATCAATATTGCTCGGGGCTCCGTCGTAGACGAGCCTGCCCTCATTCGAGCCCTCCAATCGGGCCACCTCGGGGGCCTCGCATCCGACGTCTTCTGGAAAGAGCCCCTTCCCCCCGAGAGTCCCTTCTGGGACATGCCCAACGTCATAATCAGCCCCCACTCCGCTAGCACCGCGGACACTGAGAACTCGAAGCTCACCGAGATCTTTGTGGATAATATCCACCGCTACATCGATGGAAAACCTATGCAAAACCTCCTTGACAAAGATGCCCTCTACTAATCGGGGGCAAAACTAATCCCATATACCTCCAACATATCGAAAACTCGCGTAGGCATTCCAAAATCGGCTTCATAAAAGAGCTGAGAATGAAGAACTGGTGCGACGTATGGCCTGCAAAGACCAGGTGAAAAGGCTTCGGGGAGCCTGTATTGGCCCCTAAGGCATATTTCCCATAGATTGCCTCGTCCTACTAAAAACTACAGAGACGCAAATCCCAAGGGGTTACAAGGAGGCGAGATGCTATTCCATCTTCCTCTGCATAAAGGCGTTGCCCTGATGACTCCACATCTGCCATATATTTAAGTCCCTTAAAGCCGAAATCAACCGGATGAAAGTCCTCCCCGCCACTGAAGAGCATATTAAGATAGCAACTGCTCTCGTCCGCACAGGGGGCATTGTCGTCTACCCCACTGAGACAGTTTACGGCCTAGGATGCGCCCCTCAGATCAATGACGCCGCAAGGCGGATCTGCGAGATCAAGGGGAGGGGAAAAAAGCCCCTCCCCCTCGCCTGCAGCAGCGTCACGGTGGCTAGAAAAGTAGTGGAGTTTAACCCCATAGCAGAGCGCCTCGCCGAGAGATTCTGGCCGGGGCCCCTTATGCTAGTCCTCCCTGCGGTCATGGAGTATGGCATGTACGTCACCCATGGGGCCAAGACCCTGGGAGTCAGGGTCCCCGATCACGAGGTCTCCAGGAGCCTCGCGAGGCAAAGCGGGGGGGTCATCGTGAGCACCAGCGCCAACAAGACCGGTATTGCTCCGCCTACCACCGTAGAGGGGGCTATCCAGCAGATAGGAGAGGAGGTTGATCTCGTCCTCGACGCAGGTCCCACCCCAGGAGCGATCCCCTCCACTGTCCTCAATTTAAGCGGGGAGCAAATCTGGGTGATCAGAAGAGGGCCCATTACGCAGTCCCAAATAAATACAGCACTTGACGCCTAGAGACTCCAACCCTGGGACACGAGCTTTGCGACATTCTCCCTGAGAGGGACCCCAACTGAGGTTGCCACAGGATCACATTTAGCCCTGAAAACGAATAACGTAGGACAGGGGGCCCTATACTCGGTTAAAGTCTCCCAGTTCGCCATTCCTTTGGCAAGGATCACGTCCGCTAAACCATAGACATCCAAGAACTTAGGAGAGACCTCCGAGAGATTGATCCCCACCGCATCGGTGCCTGTTGAGATAACTAGGTCTGCCTCGCCCACCATTCCCACAGCCTCGGCATCCTCCATCAGAGCATCATTGAGGCTGGGCCCCCCCTTTACAGCCACGGCTACCCAGCACCCCAGACGCCTAAGCTCCCGGACCACTAGTTTGTCGAAGACGATCTCACCTGCGTTGTCAGTGAGATAAAGCAAGTTGGTGCGGGGCCCCAAGAGCTCTCTGAATTGATCCAGATTGTCTATGGTGAAAGCCTCGTTGCAAATGTTCTTAAAGGCGGCGTTGACGTCAGAGCTGTGCCCCGGGACGTCGTACTCAATGATGTTTCCAAGGCAGGAGATGAGGGCAGCCTTCCTTAGTCTTTCCTCTTGTGGCTGGCTAGCCACGAGGGCCTCGAAGGAGGGGAGGGTCTCAAGAGCCGACTGGTTAGCCTGCCTCTTGAGCTCTGCGTAGGAATCGAGGCACCCGGTGACTTCGTGGACGCGCCTGTCTCTTGAGGCTCCAATAAGGGCGGGAACCGCATCGGATCCATACATGTCGGCTATGAGATGGAGGATGACCTCCATGGTCTTCCTGCGTACCTTTTCGTCGTCGGTGGATCTAAGTATCTGCTGGTATCCTCTGTGGAGGAGACAGTAGCCGCAACGCGCACCCACCTTCATCTTGAAACCTCAGACGCATGGAGGGGCATTGATATAAAAAAGGTAGGGTCATCTGTATAACCGCCTTGATCAATGACCCCGATCTCCTCGCCACATCAGATATATGGAGCATGAGCGCCGCGTGTAGCGAGCTCTGGATGCTCCTCAGGGCGGTGGGAGACAAGACCCCCAGGGTTTACAAGACCAGGGTGAAGGGGCTCATCGCTGCGGAGACCATCATCGATCCCCTAGACGCCATCCGAGGAATAAGGGGGGAGATCCGAGAGAGACCTGAGAGTTTCAAAAACCTCCTCAGGGTCATCCCAGTTGAGGCCACGGTTCCCACGGAGATAGGTGAGATCGTGGAGAAGGCTCGGGGGCTCGCGGAGAAAATCCCCAGGGACGAGTCCTTCAGGGTGACCTTGGAGAAGAGGAGAACGAAACTGCGGAGCAGGGAGGTCATTGACACCGTCGCTGAAAGGATCGACCGAAGAGTGGACCTAGGTGAGCCCGACTGGGTGGTTTTGGTGGAAATCGTTGGGAAGAGGACTGGTGTAGCGGTGATCCCCAGGGACGGGATACTCAGCGTTCAGAAAGAGCGGGCGGAACTAGCGTCTCAGGGGAAGTAGCGCACCTTTCTCGACCAGGAGGCTCGTGAGAGCACTATAGCGTTCACCGCCCACTGCCTTGAGCTCATTTTCTAAGACCCCAAAAACTTGGGTAATTTCACGGAACTTTTTTTCATCCAGAGCAAGGACGGAATCGTCGGCTTTTCCCAGGATATCAAATGCTTTCCTGAAAGCCGCTTCGCTGAGACTGTCTCCCACCACGATCAGGGCTAATTGCTTAGTATCCGGGCCTATCCCAACCAAGTCCAAGGCCTTAGAGATTTGGTCTTGGCATGACACATAGAGCAGTACCTCGATACTAAGCCCCCGGGAAATTGCCGATCCCGCCTCAATGGCGCCTACCGCGTTCACTGCAGCCATGTAAAGGTGCCTCCACCCTGCGATCCTAGCGGCATTGAATACCTGGAAGCCGGCCGGGCCGATGGCATCTTTGAGGTTTCTCAGAAGCTCGTCTACATCATTCACGGTAACACCATTGAATCCACCGATGGAAACTGCCTTAGTAGAACCCTTTATGGTGGCTATTTTGACCATCTCACTCTACTCTTAAAGTTTAGCTCAGTGCGCGGGTAACCTCTGCTTTGGTTTCCCGGTGAGCGTTGAAGGCGACTTGGAGGAGGCTCAGAGTGTTCCTTCCCTTCCAAGGGAAGGCATAGACTCCCAAGACTTTGGGTAACATCCCGATCAGATGAGAGGAACGATTGATGATAAAGGTCTTCCCAGTTAGGATATGGAGGATAAAACAGTCTCCTTAAAAAAAACCTAAAAAAAGGGGGTTTAGATGGGTCTGGCTAGTTCATGTTTTTCTTTAGCCTTTGGCTGACAACCCTTGCGAGTGATAATTTAAGTCATGGACTTTTTCTTTGGATAAAATTAGTGCGCGAATTGAAGGCACTGGAAATAAATTTCTTCTATTGAAAAAGTTAAAAGGGTTTGGATTACAATTCTCCTAGTAATGATGAAAGCTACTAAAACAATACTAGCGTTGGTAATTATCGTGTTTTCAGTGACATCAGGTTTTACAATTATTTGGATCGCTAATGCTCAGCCTGCAGATGAGTCGAAGGAGAAAAGTTTTGAGGGTGAATCCCCATATACTTTCCGACTTGAGGGTTTAATAAGTGAAAGTGGAGAGGAGATATCCAACTGGGATGTAACAGTAGTTGCTCAAATTCAGTCAATTGGATCATTCGATCCCTTACTTCCTGGTGGTGTCGGGAAGAATGTTGCCGGAAAAAATGTTAGCATGCCGGGAGATATCATTGAAATCGTCTTGTATGATTTAACCGACGATAAAAAAGTAGAGTATATCATTGGACAAGGCGCAAAGGCAGTAGCCACTCTTGTAGAACTAGATTTAGAACTGGATCATGAATATGAGGTTCGAATAACTACAATTCCGGAAGGAAGACTCTTAGCGGGAACAACAAAAAATGAGTGGATTGAAACGAAAAAAAGTTCCGGTATTCCGGGATTTGGTACAGAGTCGATTATCCTTGGCTTACTTTCGGGTACAATAACGCTTTGGGTATTGAAGAAGAATCAATAGATGCTTGAAAAACTAAGAATAAATTTTATCCAGTAGTAAACTGAGAGCTTAGATTTTTGCATTAATGACTTTACCGGTTATTAAGAAAAAATAATTAATGAGCACGCAAAAAAAATATAATATAAAAAGAGGGGTAATTAGTAAAACTCTAATTCTTTAATTCCACCTTCCGGAGTTTGGTAACGTACGCTTTTCGGAAGGTCGTAAGTTACATAGACAGCTTGTGTTAATTTCTTGGTCCAGTTTGCTAGAGCAGCCTCTCTTCCATTTCGACTTAGATAGTCCGCGACTTCTCTTGTACCTAATCTCTGCCCGGTAATACCAGAACCATCTTGAAGAGCCAAGAAAACCCAAGCTTCCTGGAAAGCTTCAACCAAAGATTCATCGTCGGCGTATCTTTCTTGCATCTCATCGGGCATCGCTGAGGCTTCTGCGAGCGTCAGTTCAGTGGGTTTCAATCGTTTTCCGGGGGGAGAAGCCACGTTTAGAGAATTCACCGCAATGTTGTATTGCTTTAACTCCATTGCTAAACATTGAGTTAATCCTTCGATAGCATACTTAGTTGGGCAATAGCCTATTTCAGCAACAAATCCTACTTCGGCTGATCGTGACGTGATGTTTAAAATGCTGCCACCGCCTTGGTTCTTCATGGTTTCAAAAAATGCTTTTGATAAAATGAATTGCGATCTGATATTAACGTTGAAAGTGAGGTCCCAGTCTTTTACGGTCATCTGATCAAATGTTTTCCATAGGCTGGTTGCGGCATTGTTAACAAGGCAATCGAGTCTTCCATACTTATCTAGAATATCATCTCTCATTTCATAAATTTCTTTCTCGTTAGAGAGATCCATGGGATAAATTGTTACCTCGCCTCCATGAGAGCGGATGGTCTGCGCCATACTTTCCAACTCGGAACTTGTACGGGAGCAGCCTGCGACCTTAGCCCCAGCACGAGCATAAGCGACCGCCATTCCCCGACCAAACCCCCTTCCAGAGCCCGTGACTAAAACTACTTTATCTTTCATTTCATTCAATCTGAAACCCATTGCTATCAACAGTCAACTAATATAAATAATCTTTTTGTATATCAGAAAAGCTCTAACTTAGAATCAATTTAATCATTAGAAACAATATTTTAATTTTTTTATATTATTATTAATACATCTTGGTCATTATTTGCAGGAAAAAGGGAAAAGTTGATGTTAATTGCTTCTTCTCAGGATCTTTCCAGGCCTCTCTCCGGTTAGTTTTCCACCTTTTACTGCCGGAATGCCATTGGTGAAAACATATTCTATTCCTTGCGCATATGTTCTGGGCTCTAACTCCGTTCCGGTTATTCTGAGATTCTTCAAGTCCAATAGTACAATGTCGGCGTATGCACCCTCCCTAAGGATACCACGACCTTGAAGGTTGTGTACTCGGGCTGCGGTCCTAGAGATTCTCTGGACGGCTTCATCAAGTGTGAAAAGATTACCATCTCTAACGTATTTGATGAGGAATAAAGGAAATGCACTGTAGGAATTGATTCCTCGTCGTGTATACGGTGGATTCGGGGAGGAGTATTTACTATCTATTGCCCATGTGTCGAGTCCAACGCTTCCTAAGGGATGGATATAGAATAGGTTATGACTTTCTCGTTCCCAAGCCTTTCTTCCAGATGTATCGGGATACATCAAAGTCTCGTGATCCTCAGTGATTATATCGAAAAAGGTCTCAAGTTGATCGGCTTCTCTATCGGCGGCTATTTCAGCAATGGTCTTTCCATCTATTCCGGGGATCATACTTTTTATGATGTAAATGGTCTCTGCCCATTTAGGATTGAAATTTGGGCTACAGTATATCACCCAGCTCCAGGAGCCACTCATGATGACATCTTTAATCTCTGCCCTGAAATCCTTGGACTTTAGCCATTTGCTAAGGTTCTCTCTGCTCCCCAGAGTCCGGAGCCAAGGCTCGAGGAGGGAGGCAAGATAGGGGCCGATCCATGTAAAGCCTCCCCGTATCATAGTGGGTATTGTATCCCAAGTTATATCAAGCTCGTTCTCGGATTCTCGGGCAATTGTATCGAGGGTAACCTTAATGTTCGCTCTTTCTAATTCTTCTGGTGGCGTTGGAATAATGGTCCAACCTGATCTGAGATGAGCTAGATGGAGTCTAACCCCCGTTTCTTTATGAATTTCGATGCTTTCAAGTATCCCTCTAATAGGCTCTGAGGGTTTTCGTCCACTAGTAACGCCGGTCCTGAGACCTGTTTTCCTCCAGTGGGGGCAATAAATCCCATTATATGGTTTTAATGCAGAAACCCCATCAACCAGTTCCTCGGTTGTTGCATAGACATCTGGATCGTAATCTAAGCCTGCACTCATCCCGATGCATCCGTCCTCCATAGCACCCACAATAAGGTCTTTCATTTCCCCCATCTCCTTCTTTGTGGAGGCGCGCTTCGAGTCAAGTCCCATAACGTGTCGGCGTATTGTGGCGTGCCCGACGAGAGGTGCATAATTCATTGATATTCCGATCTCCTCTACTTTATTGAGAAAGCCTTTCATGGTACTCCAGGTTATTTTCCATCCAAAGACCTTGTCCATCCATTCATTCACTTGATCAATTGAATAGAAACGCTTGTTTGGATGGTATTTGTAGGGGTCAAGTTCGGAGAGATAGTCGCTGAGCATCACGGGCATCATTCCTTGGTCACTAACAGGGGCCATGGATTGCCCACATTGACCACCAATGAAGGTCGTAATTCCCTGCATAATGCCATTCTCACAATCAGGATACCATAGAACCGTTTGGTCAAAATGGCTGTGAGCGTCTATAAATCCGGGGAGTGCTGTCAATCCCCTGGCATCCACCACCGTTTTAGCGTCCCCAGTTACATCGCCTAGGGCAACCACTTTATCCCCATTTACGCCGATAGACCCCTTATAGGGGTCTTTCCCCATTCCCTCTACAATTAAGGCGTTATTGATGAGAAAATCAAATTCATCCAAAAAAATTCACTGACAGAAATATAGGTCAAACCTATAAAAAATATTTTAAGTTTTTTGTTGTGGAAATCAAAATCCGATTCATATTATCCAATAAAATGAGTGAAATGAACTATTGGGTAAGATACGGTTATTTAAGATGATTTTTTTTCACTTATTATGATTTCTACCACCCTAATGCAAAGAAACAATATTCGCGCGCATAAATAAGGATAAACGTAATAAGAGACAATTGGGGAGTTGTGGGAGTAATGATGAACCCAAGATCTTTATTTTTCGGTACAGCTCTTGGTATCATATTAATATTTATTGGGTTATCTGGTCCCTGGTTATCATATTCGGCTAAGTGGAGTTATTATGCAAATGAAACAGATAGATATCACGGCGAGACCTTAGCTGAAGCTTCACCATTTTTAATTAAATACACATTGAATGTAACTTCGAGCACTTCACGTCCTGGGCTCATCCGAGAAATAGTCCCACTTAAAATATATTTAGGCGCGAATAACAAATTTTTCTATGATCCCATGGCATCACTATTAGGGTTATTTTGTACAGTTGGTGCAGTCATAAGTTTATCTAGTCAATTTTGGAAAAAACAGGATATTTCGTTCTTCGGAGGGCTTTTAAGTCTCTTAGCTACTATCTCCTTTTTCATTACACTCCCTAGAAATATCAACGTTATTTATTTAACCACGATGCCTCATTGGGTCTACACTTCAATAGGAGCAATTGTCGTAATGGTGTCCGCGATATCTGATTCAATAGAATCCTTTATCCGGGCTATTTTGAACACGACTCTACTTGTTACATAAAACGTATTGAATTAAAGTTGTAGACATGATTAAAGCTTACCATTTGAGTAAAAACGAATATTTGTACATACCGCGTCAGGAGCTTTGTAGTTAATAGGTATACATTGACTTTGCGTATAATAGATAATCCAGAAAGAACTATAGTTTCAAGTACTTTCTTCTTGGATCTATTATATCCCTTAATGTCTCTCCTATTGTATTGAACGAGAAAGCCACCAGAAAAATAGCTAAGCCCGGGACTACGGCGGCCCATGGTGCGTAGACCAAATATGCTCTTGATTGTTGCATGAGGACTCCCCAGTCAGGAGTTGGAGGACTTGGACCAAGTCCCAGAAAGCTGAGACCGGCTACGCTCAAAAGAGTTCCAGGCATACTAAAGGTCATTTGTACAATGATTGGCGTTAGAATATTTGGGAAGATATGACGGACCATAATGCGGTTCCTACTTGAGCCTAAAGCCCTGGCGTATTCTATATATCCGGTCTCTTTAACCGAGAAGGTTAGACTTCTCGATAATCGCGTGTAACCGCTGATTCTCCCTATCGTCACTGACCACATAGCGTTCCAGAGTCCAGGACCTAATACATTGATAATAGCTAATGCAAGAAGCAACCCTGGAAAGCTCATTAGAATGTCTACTCCTCTCATAACTGCATCATCAACATAGCCCCCAACATATCCAGATATTATTCCAAGTGCTATGCCGATCGTTGCGGAAATGAGGGTTGGGATAACAGTCACCATTAAGGCAACTCTGCTCCCCCAGATGATTAGAGATAAAATATCTCGCCCAACAAAATCTGATCCAAGAAAATATTTCGGACCTGGGGGTACAAGTCTATTTGCTAGATCTACCCGCTCGTACCCTGTGGGAGCAAGAAATTGAGGAAATGCAGCAAAAAGGATTAACGTGAAAACGATACTTAACGCGAAAATGATAGTGGGTTCTCCTTTTGCAGCTTTGAATAGTTCACCTATAATGTTCCGCCTTTCCATTTATATTCCCCTCTCATAACGGATCCTAGGGTCTAAATATACATATAACACATCTACAACTAGGTTTGTTAAACTGTAAATAATGGCGATAAACAGGATACATCCCTGAACAACAGGGTAATCTCTCATTGATACGCTTTGGGTTGTTAGAAACCCAAGGCCAGGATAGGAAAAGATTGTTTCGACAATGAATGACCCGCTTAGGGCCCATCCAAAGGACATACCCAGGACGGTAACTATAGGTAATAGAGCATTTCGGAGAATATGTGAAATTAAAATTCTTCTGTTTTTTAGACCTTTTGCTCTTGCAGTTTTTACAAAGTCCTGACCTGCAACTTCCAGTAAACTACCTCGGGTAATTCGGCTGATATAACTTATACCACCTACTGAGGTAGCTAAAGCCGGTAAAACAAGGTGCCTTAATTCCCCCGCGCCAAATGCGGGAAACAATTTAATCTTCAATGCAAAAAGATAAATTAGAACTATTCCAACGAGGAAAGACGGAAGGGACCAACCGAAAATTACCATGAATCTTATGAATTTATCAATCCGTGAACCAGCTTTATAGGCTGAGATGACTCCGAGAAATAATCCACCTGCAGTTACCAAAGACATGGAAAAAATAGCTAGGTTTATCGTGTAGCGAAATCTATTGCGTAATAAATACGTTGTAGAAACGTTTGATATTAATGATTTGCCCCAATTCCCTGTTAGTAAATTTTTTAGCCATATAATATATTGAACGTAGATAGGCCGGTCTAAGCCCATTTGACGTCGTATAATAACGATAACATCTTCAGTAGCCCGTTGCCCAAGAATTATTTCTGCCGGGTCACCGGGGATTAATCTGACGAGGGTAAAAACGATTAGGCTAATTCCAAGAAGTGTCGGGATTAGGTATAGACCACGTTTTAGAATATATTTCCACATATAACCATTCAATAACGGTTTGTGATTCTTATAAGATTTTTGTCAGTTGAAATATAAAGTTTTTATCATAATTTCTATATTATGTAGGTTCTAAATTGTTCATCAAAATTCAAAATGTTAGTCAAATAGAGTATGATTATATTACTATCTAGAGAGTGAAAAGGAGTAAAAGTACTTTAAAAATATTCATTTCTAATAGTATATAATTAATAACTTATAGAGGTCATAGGAGAGGTGTTTATTTAATGTCCCTACTTTCTCAATCTTACTGCACTAGGTGGCATGCTGCAAGGTGTCCCTGTTTCTCTACTAATTCAGGTTCAACGGTTCTACAGATTTCAGGATTGCCTTGATCCTCTGTTAATACACATCTCGGATGGAATCTACATCCTGAAGGAGTGTCGATTTGATCAGATATTTCGCCTTTAATTTTGATTTCCTGAACTTTTATTTTTGGATTTGGCGAGCGCACAGCTGAAAATAATGCTTGAGCGTACGGATGCAACGGGGTATTAATTATTTCATCGGTTAATCCGGTTTCAACTATTTTTCCAAGATACATAACCGCTATGCGATCTGAAACATATCTTGCAACGGCCAAGTCGTGTGTGATAAAAAGCATAGAAAGATTGAGTTTATCACGAACTGAGAGTAGAAAATTTAGAATATTAGCTTGAATCGAAGCATCCAGCATTGATACAGGTTCATCGCAAATTAGGAGTTTTGGATTTAGAACCAAAGCTCTTGCAATTGAAACACGTTGCATTTGGCCCCCGCTCAGCTCGTTTGGATATTTAGTAATTATATCATCAACAGGAACCAAATTTACAGTTTCCATACTTTTGATGATGAGATTATTTTTTTCCTCTTTAGTTTTTGCGAGTTTGTGAACATGTATGGATTCACCAATAATATCATAGACTCGCATTCGAGGATCCAAGGATCCAAAAGGATCCTGTAAGATTATTTGAATCTCGCGTCTAAACTTTAGTTCATCCCGCTGGGAAGAGTCAAGATCAATGCCATTAACGAAAACCTTACCGCCGGTCTTGGGGGTCAAATTTAGGATTACTCGTCCTATCGTGGTCTTGCCGCATCCACTTTCGCCTACCAGGGCTAAAACTTCTCCTTCTTTAATAGTAAAATCTACGCCATCAACGGCTTTAACGTAAGTTTTTTTTCCTCTCAAAATGTCTAGGAATCCGCCTCTTAGAACGAACCATTTTTCAAGGTCTTTGACTTCCACAATATTTTTTGCCATAGGCATATCATTCCGCCAGGTGACAAGCAACTGGATGTTTTTGTTTCTCAGTCAAAACCGGGTCAATGGTCCTGCAGATTTCTGGGGTTCCTTTTGAGTTATACAATGAACATCTTGGGTGGAATCTACAGCCATTTGGAGGGTTCATCATATCGGGAGGATCCCCTGAAATACCATCTATTTTTTTTGTAGACCGGATGTCTGGAAAAGCATTGACCAACGCTTGAGTGTAAGGATGAATTGCGTCATTAAAAATTGTATTCACTTGACCCGTTTCAACTACTTTACCAGCATACATTATGGTACATCTATCTGCCATCTGAGCAATCACAGAGAGGTCATGACTAATCAATAAAACTGAAAGACTCATACGTTCTTGGATATTACGCATAACTTGTAACACATTTCTCTGGGCGATTAGGTCGAGTGCCGTTGTGGGCTCGTCAGCGATTAAAAATGAAGGGTCACAACCAAGTGCCATAGCTATCATGACTCTTTGCTTCATCCCTCCGCTTAATTCATGTGGAAAACTTTGGGAAAATCTCTCTGAAATTCCAACTTCTGAAAGTAAGTTAATAGATCTTCCGTTAGCTTCTTCTTTTCCAATTTCTTCATGTGCCCTAATAGCTTCTGATATTTGATCGGTTATAGTCATACAAGGATTGAGTGCGTTCATTGCCCCCTGGAAGATGATGGAGAGCTCTGTCCATCTAACTCTTCTAAATTCTTCGTCTGTTAAGTTAATGAGATTTTTTCCATTTAGCTGAATTTCCCCTTGTGTAACATGACCATTCGCAGGTAATAGTCGAAGTATAGAATATGCAAGCGTTGATTTACCGCAAGCTGATTCACCTGCTAGTCCCATGACCTCCCCTTCCTTAATTTGGAGGTCCACACCTTCAACTGCTTTTAATGATCTTTTCTCAACAGTATATTCTGTAACTAGGTCTTTAATAAAAATAGAAAAAGGAGAGGTGGCCATTTGCTTTCAGCCGGGCTAGTCTTCGAAGTAAGAATCGGCGAACCACACGTAAACGTTTGGTTCAGTATAGATGTTCTCAAGCTCTGGAACAGTTGTATAGATATAAGGTGCAGCATACAACATGACTCCGTAAGCATTTTCCATCCATATTACCTGTGCTTCTTCACTAGCCGTGACTCTTTCTGCGTATGGTGCTGTGGAAATGGCTAAGTCCAGTAGAGCATCAAGCTCTGGGTTTTCGTTATACCATCGGTTATTGCTTTGTTCACTGTAGTACAGTGAGAACAGATCGTCTCCTGCCCAAAGCGTGTCAGCATGCCAACCTCTGAAGTTTAGATGGAACTGGAACTCTGGAGTCTTTCCTTCTAAGTAGTCGGCACGTGCTCCTCTAGTAAGGGCGTTCATGGCCGCTTTTTCCGCCAGTATAAGGTTTGCAGTGATTCCAACATCCGCTAGATAAGTTTTTATTGCGGTTGCAGCCTCAAGGTGCTTTTCTCTTCCTGATGTAACATAGAAGTCAACCTTTAACCCATCAGCATAGCCGGCATCTGCAAGCAGCGCCTTTGCTTTCGCAGGATCGTAGTCATACACCTTATGACTCTTGTATCCAGACGTACCCACAGGTGCAGGAGAGTCAATAACTGAAGCGTATTTACCCCAGATAACAGGCACCAGTTCCTCACGATTTATGGCGTGGGTAATGGCCTTCCTTACTCGGATATCATCAGTAGGAGGATAAGCACTGTTCATTTGTATTTGCTGCATGATTGGTGTCGGCTTTATCCATAGCTTGTAACCAGCATCCTCAAGTGATTCAACTGCCTCGATTGGTGTTGGGAAGATGAAGTCGAATGAACCGGCTTCGAAAGCCATCACACGGGCAGTATCATCTACGGCCGCGTAAATTTCGATCTCATCAATTCGGGGTTTGTTTCCTCTCCAGTGCGGGTTGAGATCCATTTTTGCATAAACCATTGGCTCTATATCATACCATTTCCAAGGACCGGTTCCAGGGGGAATTCCAACCATTGGATAATTGTTTATGTTATCGGTCTCAACAACCCAGTCATAGGAGACGATATTTGTCCACCCTTGACAAAGCCACGCAAAGAGGTTGTTCATGGGGACTTTAGTCACCATGCGTATTGTCCAGTCATCGATGATCTCGTAGGACTCAATTCTTGCGTCCAATGACCAGATCATGTTGCCTGGTCTTGGGTCGTCCCTTGAAAGGCTCCAGTAGACGTCCTGGATGTCTAGTTCCGTTCCGTCACTGAACTTGAGTCCTTCCCGGATTTTAAAGTCCCAGGTCAATTCATCTACCTGTTCATATGATTCAGCTATAATAGGCTTGAAGATAATCTCTCCACTAGGTCCCCACCACATCCTGAATAGAGGTTCATGGACCAACTGGTCTATACCATTCAGGAAGTCATTTCCATAGTGAGGGGGGTCAAAGTCTCGAGGAGCGGAATTGTACCCGATTCTCAATACCACTTTGTCCTCATCTGCGGTAGCAGGGCTAGGTGCAGGAGCTGGCGCAGGAGTTATGGAAGGTGTGGGAACTGGACGGTCACTGAGCTCTTCTATAGCAGCGCTTAAAGCGTCAATAGAGGAGGCTAAGGTTCCTACATCGCCACTTATTGAAGTACTCAGCGTCTCCAAGTCAGCGACTTGTTGCTTTATGCCTCCAATGGCATTATAGGAAACTAGAGATAGAAGTACGGCGACAACGATCAATGCAATTGATACTGTTTGAAGTGTTTTATCTTGATTCGACATTTTGATCAAGGTTGAGTACCTGCTTTCTTATTTAATACTTTCGAGAAATGGAAAAATTGAGTGATTTAATTAAATAAGGAGTTATTGTATGATATTTAAGGAAATATTTGTTAAAATTATTCAAAGGAAAAATAGTTGTAGATGTTTAAAGATAATTTATGTGAGATGGATAGTATAAATGTTTATTTTGAGAGTTTAAAATAATTATTAAATGCTAGTTTGAAATTAACTGGGTTATGAGAGATTTTTTTTATCAAAGAGTAAATAACTATACCTGAAGCAGGAATAAGTATGGGATAAATGAAGAATATATTATGATTTAAGTTCCAGAGAGAATGTGAGATAATTGTAGGTCCAATACCTACACTTAGATAAATTAGCCCATAAATAATACCTAGTTGTATAAGAGTTAATGTTTGTACTGGATTATAAACAGTATGAGAAAATGCAAATAAAATACTATTAATTAGTAATACTATCCAAAGAGATATGGGGGAATTAAAAGATAGGTATTTTTTACATATTCCCAACATACATAAACGAAAAAATCCTTCTTCTAATGTCGCTTGATAAATTATAGGAGATATGTTTCCACCAATAATTTTAGGAATAAAAAAAACTATAATAATTATAAAATATAAAGCACTAAACATACAAAAAATTATATTATCTATATTTACTATAGGTAAGTCATCAACATACAATATATAATAAATAAGTGGGATAATATAAATCACCAATAGGGGAAAGTGTATATTAAAATCAACGTTAAATCTCATTACCCAGAAAATCAAGTAAAAAACTAATGAAAGAATTTGTCTAAAATAAAGATTATCTTTCATGGTTTTACATAAAATCGATGACCTTTAAACCTTCTTACTTGCATTAGTCAATATAATTTGATCAAGTTTTTTTGGTGAAAAATTAACCTTACAAAAAAAAGATGAAATGAAACGACCAGAACAAATATGGGGATATCTCAAAAAGGACTTAATTAAATCTTAAAAAGAGGTCATGTACCATCATGGGAGCAAAAACAAAATCTCGATTTATTTTACTCATAAAAGAACCCATTAACCACATAAGATAAATAGTGAGAAATGCCTCACGCGTATCGATCCCCGGATCATCCCCTAGGAGTTAGAACGGAACAATGTACTTCTATGGTGAAGATTGCATATACAATTATAATCGCTAATTCTTCCGGTTTTTATCGCACGGTTTAATTAAGCTAAATGAAATGGAGTCTCAGTTCGAAACTAAGGATCGAGGGCTACGAGGGGTTCCAGTGGCGAATACCAGCATCTGTCTCATCAAAGGGGAACTGGGAAAACTTTTCTATAGGGGCTACGACATCCAAGACCTCGCCACAAGGTCAACCTTCGAAGAGGTCTCCTACCTTCTCTTGTTTGATAAGATGCCTTCTAACAAAGAGCTCGAGGAGTTCACTGCGATCCTTGCTAGTAAAAGGAAGCTCCCCAATACTGTCCTAGACCATATGAAGCGCTTACCTCAGCAGACATCATCCATGGATGTCTTAATATGTATAATAGCAATGCTCGCAGGTTATGACCCCGGACTTAGGGACGATTCAAAGGAGATAAACTCCCAAAGGGCAGCAGGTCTCGTCGCTAAAACAGCCACTATTGTTGCCACATGGGGAAGGATAAGGGAGGGCCTACCCATAATCGAGCCCAGAGTGGACCTTTCTCACGCAGCCAATTTCCTTTACATGTTAAGCGGGGAGGAGCCCGACCCAGCGACAGCAAGGGATTTTGATATTTGCCTCATACTCCACGCAGAACACAGCTTCAATGCCTCCACCTTCGCAGCAAGGGTTGTAGCCTCTTCTAGGGCTCACATCTATGCTGCAGTATCAGCCGCCCTTGGCTCACTTTCAGGAGAGCTCCACGGGGGCGCGAACACCAGAGTCATGGAGTCTTTACTTGAGATCATGGAGCCAAAGGAGGCTGAATCGTGGGTAAAGAAAAAGCTTGACCGTGGGGAACGAATTATGGGGATGGGGCATGCGGTTTATACGACCATGGATCCACGGGCAGAGATCCTGCGCCTAATGTCTGAGAGACTAGCCCAAAGAACCGAGGAGTCAAGGTGGTTCACGCTTACACAGGGGATCGAGAAGGCCTCAAGGAGAGAGTTCATTCAGAGAAAGGGCCGAGATCTAATCCCCAATGTTGATCTTTATAGCGCCTCTATTTACTACGTAATGGGGATCCCCCCCGATCTTTACACCTCGATCTTCGCGGTCTCGAGGATAGTGGGGTGGTGTGCCCACGTCCTTGAGGAAAAGTTCCCCAATCCCCCGGTGAAGCCCATGCTCTACCGGCCCTCCTCGGATTATACCGGGAAGTTTTGTGGCCTCGTCGGGTGCAAGTACGTTCCTTTAGAGGAACGCCAAGAAGGCCTCAATGTGTATAGTTCGATTTTAAATGATGGAGCAAGAAGTTAGCACCGAGAGATAAACTGGGCATATCCCAAAGGCTGGTTGTATTTGATCAGAGTCTAAAGCTCCAAGTTTCTCTCTCACGTTCCGCACTTGATGAAGTAACTTTTTCGATCCACGTTAAAAATATCATTTGGTTTTATCTTCTGCGAAAATTAATGGCACTAGGGCTCCAAGTCTGGCAGGAGAATAGGATCAGAATGAGCACACACGTGACTCAGGCATCTTTAACAAAGAAGCTAGCATCATGGCTCATAACGGTAACTCAGATGAACCGTATCCGCTGGCTCTAGTGTTCATCAGAAAAGATGAGCGAAGCTGAACGCCCCAGCAGCCGTTCAGTTTGGTAAAGACCCAGAGGGTGTCAAACGCATTATATTCTGTATCATCCACGTGCCGCCTAGATTGACGTATTGCTAGATGGACCTTGTCATCCCCTTTTTGTACCGGATCGATCGAAATGGTGGCCGTGCGATACCATCCCTCCTCTTCAAGTCGCCGGGTGACCTCCTCCTGGGCCGCAGTGAAGTCATCAGAGGTATTCCACCATTGAAACCTGTTTCCCGCCAGTCGGAGATGTGGAAAATGCATCTCAGCCAGTTGGGCATCGGTGTCACGGGCGTTGAAGGCTGCGCTCCAACGGCGAAATGAGGCAACCGCTTCCTTGATTGAATCCGCCATGGGTGGATCCCTCAATAATGGGGCACCTCTTTTTTAATTATGACGGGTGCAACTATCACTACAGAGAGATTGACTGGAGGGTCGAAAGCAGAGCTCTGAGGTAGCCAAAAGAGAAGGCCCAGGCGACGGTTCTATGATGGGTTTTCCCATCGAGAACTGCATCGTGATCGGTGTTCGGGAAGCCGTTTTAGCCCAGGCGATCCCAAGCCTTCACGACAGCCTGCATGTCCGTGTCACCTTCTTCCAGTATCACCTAGTCGTAACCTCTGTCCCTTGGGCAGACCCCCGCAGGTTTCTGAAGTAGCGTGGAAGATCCAAGAATCAAACATCTCGATCTGTTTGAAGATTTCCACTCCTGACTCTCATACCTAATCCAAATGCAAAAGGGGATCATTAAATAGGCACTTGGACGACCTCAGGGAGTTCCATGATCTGCCCGGGGGTAATGAATGCTGGGAAGAGACCCTCGGAGTCGGGAACTAGCGGATCGTCGGTGTGGGTCTTAAGGCGAACCCAAGAGTCTTCGAGGATGGGAACTAACTTCTCGTAGATGTAGACTAGACGCTCTGGATAGACCTTGGGTGTAAGACTGGTTGAAGTGGTGGGTATATCTAGATTTCAGGTCCCTCTTTGCGAGCACCTCTCGCATTCGGCTGAGCCGGAAGGCATCCATCTTGTAGTCCCCAGAGCTGCGTCTTCTCGATCCGCCCGAGGGAGAGCATTAAGATATTTTTAATCGAAGTTCTGGTAGCTGGGAACAAGGTTGGGATTGTGGACATCGACGCACTTGACGCTAATTTGCCTTGTGGATTTCAGCTCCTCATTGAAAAGGCGTACTGAGATTTTCATAGAGGATAGCTCCGCAACCTGAGTCTATGAGTCAATCCTCGACTGATCTCCTTTTTTCTTGGGAGAAGATGATAATTTTTTTGATTTAGGGTTCTGTAAGAAGGACGGAGCGGGGATTACGGATAATAATATTTTCTGCTAAAGGTGAAGTTCGATGACCGCCCAGAGGAAGAACGAAGGCGTGGATCTCTCTAGGAGAAGACGCAGGATCAGGCAATCCAATCAGCCTCTAAAATCTTCGCAGTGATGAGGAATGCGAGGAGGACACTCGAGGTGGTGACCCAGGACTGAGCAAGAGAGAGGGTCAAAAGTAGTCGCCAAGGACATAGGGAATGAGCTGCAGGATGTAGCGAATAGGATAAAGGGTCAAGGTAAGAAAGAGGGTTTCCAATGCCTCTCTAATAGCCCGAAAAAGGCCTAAAAGCAAAGTTCTGCTTTGAGTACGGAAAAGCGCCAGAATAAAGAAGACTCACCGACGGGTGGGGACGCCCGGATTTGAACCGGGGACCTCGCGGACCCGAGCCGCGAATCTTAGACCAAGCTAGACCACGACCCCATGGACAGATCGATCTCGACTATCGCTACCCTAAAAAAGATTCCCACTAGCTCACCAGATCACATCACGGATGGTCAGGTTCAGCACCACCTCAGCAATGTCAGCCCCGTACTCGGCGGTCCTCATCACGCTCTCTACAATCAATCTTAACGAAGGTACATCACCCGGTGATGCATTCTTGATGATCTTTTGAACCACCGCCGCCTCCTCTCCCCGGATCCTCTCCGCTCTCCCAATGACCGCCTCCGCAGAGGCGTAGCTCCAGTCGAAGAGTGATTCTATGGAGCCCTCAAAAACCCTCACAGCCTCATCACTTAGAGGCCCAAGACCCCCTATAAGATCGTCTTCCAACCCAGATAATTTCAGAGTCAGGCTGTTCTGGGCTATATTCACTGCATGATCCGCCATCCTCTCTACCGACTTGGTGATCAATCTGTACCCAAGCCCCTCTCGGGCCGACTTAAGCCCGATTTCCTGGATCGAGTAAGGATCCACTGCTGTCTCCTTCAGGAGCCTGATGATATATAGTCCAAACCTGTCCACCTCGTCGTCCATACCCATGATCTCCCTCGCAAGGCGGGTATCATCGGCCCCTAAGGCGCTCACCGCCTCCCGGTGCATAGACGCCGCTATGACACTCATTCTCCTCAGGGCATCAGTCACTGAAAGCTCAGACCGGCCCAGCAGCACTTGCAACGTCAACTCCCTGGGGAGATCTGAGACGATCTCTGTTCCGATGAGCTTTTTCCTCGTAAAATCCTTGACAGCTAGCTTATGGGCCAGATCGATCCGCTTAAGGGGGTTCCTAATATGGATAAAGTTGTATCCAATGAGATACGCTGAGACCACTCGCCTCACCACGTTCTCTGGAGTGATCTCATCGGAGACTACGATTACCGCCTTCCGGAGCTCCTCCTCAATCCCCGCCCCCTTGGGCATTAGGTTCAGGGTCATATCTTCCATCTGAGTAATACTCAAGTTGCTCCCCTTCCCCAGCCCCATCATCTTTACCCATCCCTTCGGCAGGGAAACAATATAGGTAGAACCCCCGGTAAGCTGCAGCTTACGGACCCACTCCTGTGCGCCCCTCCTGCTCATGATACAATCAACCCCGAGATGAATATAGGTCTAAATAAAAAAAGACAGCGCCTATATAGATGCCCTACACCAAGGAAGGAATTTAAGCACCAGGAAAACAGTTAATTCTCATAAGGTGAAGATCATGCACGACCTCGATAAATTGAGAGCCCACTCGAAACCAGTGGAAGAGTATCTAGAGGCCCCCAGCAACGCCACTGAGGCCTTCACCCAGCGCCTTCAAAAATACAAGCTGAACCCTCTGGTCACGGAGAAGCTTAAGACCTACGCAAAGATGGCTCATATATTTGTCTTCTCGGCGGAATGGTGTATTGACTGCAGAAGGAACGTTCCTGTCCTCAAGCTTATCCAGGACGCCACAGGAATCCCGGTCAGGGTCTTGGGACATATTATGAGAGATGCCAAGAACCCCCGCCCGAGCACGGCTGACGAGAAATGGAAGTTCCCCCCATCACCCCCCGAACTCAAGGAGTTTAACGTGTTTAACATCCCATACATCGCCGTCCTCAACTCCCGCGGAGACGAGGTGGGGGCAGTCATCGAAAACCCACCCAAAGGCAAGACACTTGAGGAGACTCTCCTGGATATTCTTGAGATCTTACACGCGAATGCCTACTGAACATATATTGAATTATACTCTTACTTGATTAGATTTATGCGTGGAAACAGAAAATTAGATGAAGTAATTCAGGAAATCAGTAACAAACAGGAAAAAATGTTAAACATTTTCTCAATCTTGGAAAAAATAGATAGTTCGCGCGTGGATAGGGTGACTCTTAAAAGGCATATCAAGAAGGCATGAGAGGGTATAATTTAGACTAGGTGAAGACCCTCCTTTGAAGGGGAACGAGAGGGGAAGCATTTAAAACCAGAAATACGGGCCTTTAGTAACTTTATGGCAAGAATTCTATACCTCTTCACCCATCAGACTAGCAGTTGGGACGCACTGGAAAAGGGCGAGAGTGAATGTCTGATAAAGAAGAGGAGATGGTGGTTACCCCCTGGAAAGTCGAGGGACGGGTCGACTATGAAAGGCTCATTGAGAAGTTCGGGACGAAACACGTGACCCAAAGGCTCCGGGCACGATTCAAGGAACATGCAGGTTATCTGCACACCCAGCTGAGACGGGAAATCTTCTTCTCCCATAGAGACCTAGACTGGTGGCTCGACGTCTACCAGCGGGGGGACCCAGTGGGGCTCTACACGGGTAGGGGACCCTCGGGACCCGTCCACTTAGGGCACCTGCTCCCTTGGTTCTTCACTCAGCATATGCAAGAGGTCTTCGGCGCCCATCTCTATTTCCAGATGACTGACGACGAAAAGTTCCTTCTCAACGACAACCTTGAGCTAGACACCACCATCGGATATACCTACAGCAACGCTCTGGACTTAATTGCGACAGGCCTAGATCCGAAGAAGACCCATATTTTTTCCGACACAAATGACATTAGCCATATCTATAGGCTCAGTCTCGAGGTAGCGAAGAGGATTACCTTCAGCACTATCCGGGGGCTATTCGGTCTCCAGGACAGCGACAACATCGGCATGATCTTCTTCCCCGCGATACAGGCGGTTCCATGCTTCATGCAGTCAGCCCGGGAGGATCGGAAGGTAGCGGTGATCATCCCCGCCGCGATAGACCAGGATCCCTACTGGAGAATGACAAGAGACATCGCCGAGAAAATAGGATACTACAAGCCGGCACAGATACACTCTAAGTTCCTACCAGGACTCGGGCCTGGGGGTAAAATGTCTGCCTCAATGCCAGAAACCGCTATTTTTACCATCGACCCTCCAGAGATCGCCACGAAAAAAATTATGGGGGCCTTTACGGGAGGGCAGCCCACGGTTAGGGAGCAGAAGGAGAAGGGGGGCAATCCCGGGATCTGTAGCATCTACTCCTACTATTTCCATCTCTTCGAAGAGGACGACTCCAAACTTATCACCCTAGAGAATAAATGTCGGTCTGGAGCTTTGACCTGTGGAGACTGCAAGGCGAGACTCGCCGAGGTAATCGGGCGCTTCCTCTTGGACTTCCAAGCGAAGCGAGAGAAAGCGAAGGACAACCTCCAGGACTTTTTCATTAAATAATCGGAATACAATCCACTCTATCGCGCGCAAATCATCTCCACGGTTAGTCGTTGAAATATAATGGAGCGAGAGCTGTGCTCCTCGCAAGGTCATTGATGAGGTTCTCGGCTACAGCCATAAGGTTCAGGGACCTGTAAGCTTCCGGGCTTCAATAGAATCCATGGCCACTAAAGTTATACCCCCTGCTGCTCCAAGAGCTTCTTGATGACCACCTCTACATGGTCGATCACCCTCACCCTCTTCCAGACGTGGGCGATACGCCCTTCGGGATCGATGATAAATGTGCTCCTGACAACGCCGTAGTATTCCCGGCCGTAACTTTTCTTGAGCTGCCAAACCCCATAAGCCTCTAGGACCCCATGCCCAGGATCGCTGAGCAGGGTAAGGGTAAGACCTTGCTTATTGCGAAATCCCTGGTGGCTCTTCACTGAGTCGGGGCTCACCCCGAGCACAGTGGTCCCCATTTCCTCTATCCGATCTTTGTTCAGGGTAAAGTCGAGGGCCTCGCGGGTGCAGCCCTTGGTGTTGTCCTTGGGATAAAAGTAGAGGATGATCCATCTCCCTCTGAGGCTCTTGAGGCAGACTTCCTCCCCGTCCTGGTCAGGGAGGCAGAACCCCGGAGCCGCGGTGCCGATCTCAATGATCTTCAATGGAAAATCAATCCAAGAGGGAAGAGGTAAGGACAAAATATAAACAGGAATAAACCTGGAGGCTCAGTGGTCATCTTAGGCCTCCACGTTACTCTCCCTCAGGGGGATATAGGAAGCCCTCTTGGCCTATAGCGGTAGATATCGTTTGTAGGGCCTTCTATTACCCTTGGATCTTGGAATAAGGCTAATAAGATACAATTAGAAGAGCCCGAGGTATTCACGCAATCTCTCCGGAATAGTGGTGGTCCAGAAATCCTCAACTGCTGCTCTGTAAAGCTAATACTAATTTTAGGATACAAAAGCCTATTCCAGCTTCTCTACGCCGTACTTGTCGTAGTAGTCCAGCCATAGCTCCCTTATGTCCTTGTCTAGACTGTCCTTGATGAGAGAGTAAATGGTCTTAATGTTCTGGATCGAGAACACATTGAGGCCCAGCACGTCCTCCAGGTACTGGACTGCACTCAACTCTTCAACGTTCTCGGTGTCCCCCATTCTCTCATGCCGGTCTACCGCGAGGATGATCCCTGCTACCTCATGGTCCCCTAGGAGCTTCAGTTTCTCGATACTCTCCACCTTTGTGGTCCCTGTGGTCATAGTGTCGTCCACCACTAGAATGCGTTGCCCCTGTTGGAAGTAGCTGGCGCCCACAATGACCTTGTCGGCGGAAATGTCCCCGTAGTCCTTCGCCTCTTTCCTGTCGTACATATACCTCTTGTCCATACCATAGAGCTCGTTCAGTCCCTCGCAGGTAAGGGCGGCAAGGCCGATGCCCTTGTAGCTGGGCCCGAAGACATAGTCGAAGTCTCCGAGTGACCCCTGCTCCATGAGGAGGACGATGTAGCTTGCGAAGGCCCACTTCACGGCTGCGAGACTCTCGCCGTCTGTGAGGGCCCCCAGGTTCACGAAATAGGGGGAGGGTCGCCCGCTCTTGAGGATAAAGGGCTCGTCGGGGCTTGGGAGGAGCCTCAAGGCTCCTTTTCTCACAAGGATGTCAAGGAAAACCTGCTCAATCCTCTCTTTGGAGACAAGCCCCCCGCCCTTAAGGATAAAGTCTTGACCCTTGAGGTCCTCGAGGATGGAGCCGTAGTAGAGGATGGATCCACAATAGGAACAGTACAGCTTTATGGATTCCACATCACCGTTCCCCTCTACCTTGAACCTGGTGCGGGGTGGGGTGTACTGAGCATTGGTAAGGCATAACGGATTGGGGCACTTGAATATTCCCTCGATATGCTCTGGCCGATGGACTCGCCTCTTTTCCTTGACTGTCCAGTCCTCGATGATGTTTATCGACGCTTTGGGAGCAACGAACGCGATGAGATCCACCTCTCTGGAGGTTAGGTAGGATCCCTCGATCTTGATGAAATCCTTGGTCCCTTGGCTCCGGCTCTCCACGTTTTGTGCGATGAGGGCGCGAACACTCGGATCCACCTTGAGCAACTTTAAAACCAGAAAAGCTTTACCAGCTGGAATGTGGTCGATAACGATCCCATTCTCGATCTTGCTTACCAGGAGCTGTCTATCTGACACTCTCCAATCTCCCCATGACCTCTACTTTGGTTCTTGAAAAGGATTGTCACGATCAAAATGCTTAGGCGCTTGGATTTGCGAGGAACAGGCTATTTAGGGATTGAAGCATCATATAACCTGGACCGATTAAGATCCTTAGAGGAATCAAAGTGACAGGAAAGGACGTGCCCCCGGATCCCGAGGAAAAAGGGAGCATTGTAAAGAGCCTATTCGATATGGAGCAGGGGATCAAGAGGGCCTCCCCTAAGTTTAAGATTATACTTCGGGAGCTCTTGGATCAGATAATCGAAAAGAGACTGGAGTATTACATTCCCCTTGAGGATGAGGACATCGAAGACACTTTAAGGGAGGTCTCCTGAAGCGCAAATGGAAGATCTACTCTATTTTCATATTCGATCGATAAAGAAGGCATTCATTCTGGGAACTGTTTAAGTNNAGGNNATACTTNGGAACNACAGAATCCAGATGAAAAGAATAGGCAACTCATATAACAGTCATAGGAGCTTCGGAGACTCTTCCGAGATCTCGGGTATCCTCGTGCGCAGATCCGGCTTAATCGCTACAATAGTTATCATTATCATCGCCGCAGGGGCGATCTACACACAAAGCTTTGCGAGGGTCCCAGCAGGTTATCGAGGGGTCCTGTTAACCTGGGGTAAACCGGAGGAAAAGATTCTGGGAGAAGGTCTCAACTACGTGCTCCCTTTTGTCCAGAATGTCGAGCTGATGAATGTCCAGGTCCAAAAGGCCGAGTCCACCGAGTCGGCTGCTACCAATGACCTCCAGCAAGTCACCACTACAGTCGCAGTCAACTTTAGGCTCAATCCGAAAGCGGTCAACCAGATCTACCGTGAGCTGAGACAGGACTACGTCTCTAGGGTGATCAAGCCTAACATTGAGGAGTCCATCAAGGCGGCTACGTCTCAGTTCAGGGCTGAGGAACTCATTACCAACAGGGCCACCGTAAAGTCGGCCTTCGACGACATCCTCGAGGCTCGTCTAAGGGTTTTCGATATAGAGGTCATCGCTGTATCTCTAACAGACTTTCAGTTTAGCCCTGCCTTTGCCGCGGCCATAGAGGCTAAGGTAACCGCAGAGCAGTCCGCTTTGGAGGCTAAGAACAAGCTAGAGCAAATCCGTCATGAGGCTCAACAGCAGGTCATCCAAGCAGAGGCTGAGAAGAACGCAACTGTCGCTCTGGCGCTGGGTAAGGCTGATGCGGTTGTCATTGACTCAGAGGCTACATCAAAAGCCATAAAGATGATCACCGGTCAGATGACTGCCGAATACGCTCAGTACCTCTGGCTCTCAAAATGGGACGGCAAGCTTCCCCTTTTTGTGGGGGAGGGGACAGGACTTATCATCGACGTAAACTCCCTCCTCAACAATACGACCCCCGGCGGCTGAGAACCCCACTAGTCCTTTATTTTATAATTTTTCTCTTGCCTCAGCTCTCACCCAAATGAAGATTGAAATACCATTTCGGTGTAGTTTACTTCTATGTCTAAAGAAAGACTGGAAGAATTCCTCAAGGTTGGGAACGACTGGGAAAAGCTTAAGACCTCGATACCAGGGGTCTCCGTCCAAAAACTGCCTCCATATCGATCATCCCCAAGCCGATTGGCCATCGAGGTGAACCCTGTAGACGCATCGGGAAACCCTACCAAAAGGCGGGGGCTTTTGATCCGATTTCCAGATGAGTTTGACACATTTAAGATGATATTGAACGACGAAAAATTTCCCAAGCTTCTAAAAATGCTGGAAAGGGTCAATCCAGGATCCGGGAGAAGAACTACAACACTTGACGGTGACATTTTAGAGCTCTAAGCCCATGAACAGTTACACTCATTAACGGTTCAAGGATGATCCATAAGTTGGAACAGGCTTTACACACGAGATCTTGGGAAAAATGAGACTAAGCCCTCTGGATCCTCAACTCGCTCAAATTCCCAGCCCCTCCAACTTTTCGGAGATAGGGAATCTTTTAGATTCACGGTCGTCGCCCTCCTACGATGTGGTCTCAGGGTGCAATGAATGACTCAGATCCGGGCGGGGTATTGGATCCCGAGGCACATCACTTCGATATATAACATCACTGTGCCCAAAGTTCTATTTCGATGAGACCCATAGGGCTTAGCCTTTTATCCCAGGCCTGTTGAGGAACCTTCTGGGAAGATCTGAACTGTGACTACTTCATTAACGACCAAAAGAATGGAGATGGTTGGACCATCGCAGACGAAGGTTCCAGGTATTTCTCTGTAAACGGGATAATCTCGGCGTATATGATTGATAATAGCCCCCATCTCCTCTAAGAAGGCCAGTAAAGAAGTAATGGTTTACAAGTGATAACTAAGGGAGAAAGAAAATTTCGGTTATCCTGCAGATTCACAATATTCTTGTTTAAACTTCGCTTTCGCGTGGGGCTGGAAAGTCTCATGGATGAAAAAGAATAGCAGCCCCGTGGTGAATCTGAGGATAGCCGAGATCATGAGGCCAGAGTTTATGCCCTGTAATATTCCCCCGGTGATGAGAAAGTTGTATGTGATATAACCCCCCAAGAGATTTCCGATGAAAGAAGAGAGGCCGAATGCAGCTGTGTTGACAGCTAGATATGTAGCTCTCATTTCCACAGGGGCTAGGTCGATAATATATGTAGGGCCTGAACTCATCCAAGCTCCCATCCCGAGACCCAGTAGGATCTCCGCAGCAGCAATGTGGGTCCAATTCGTAGCAACGATATAGATAATTGGCCCTAATGTCAGGATCATCCTGCTAAAGACCACGATGGGGCGACGTCCAATTTTATCCATTAGACTCCCGACATATCGTTGGGTGAACATCGAAGTAGCCGCGGAGAAGAACGAGTATGCGGCAATATGCCAGATCTTGAGGCTGAGCCTATCAACGATCACGAAGGGAAACAAGGGCCATGCAAACGCCAACCCTGTGCCATAAAGGAGGTTTGTCAGAAGATATCTCCTGAACCTTGTATCTCGGAGGACGGTCCAGAGGTCTAGGTCCATATTGTCTCGGTTCGATGGTTTCTCTCGGATGAACAGACTCATTAAGCCTGATGCTATGCTCATCCCGGATGATAAAGCCAATATCAACTTGAACGACTCATAAGTCGTTTGCCCAACCTGATTGAAAGACATAAGAAACGCGATGAACATTGCCGCTAGGCTCCCGATCTGGCTGAGGGCATTGATCTTCCCGATAACGGTCCCCCGGGTGAAATAGGTCGTATAGTCGCCCATCAGGCTACTCCACGCCGGTCTCACAATGCTCCCACATATTGCAGAACCAATAATGAGAGCCATTACCCAAGCCGGTGCCTGGACGAAGATGAGCATGCCTAAGATGGCTCCATTCAGAAACCTGCCGAGAGCAATGAAAACACGTTTCCCCTTGCGGTCCACAAGTTGGCCCCAGTAGAGCTGGAGCATATGACCGCTCACGCCCTCAGCCGCCCTTAGATAGCTCATCTGGGTCACTGAGATCCCTACACTCACGGCGAGGAAGCTCAGATATTTACGGATAAGGCTATCAGCGAACATCCCCGTCACCCCTGTACCGTAAAGAGCTCTGCTGGGGATCAGTGCGAGATCTTCGGACTCCTCACTCAATAAATCACGGCCGGGTATTCACAATGAAGTAGTTAAAGATAACTAAAACATTAAGGTCTAACTCCGCCTTGAGGAGCATGACGGCGGAGGCCATGAATGTGAGGTGATCGCGTTGCCCACTCGCGCGCGTCATCATACATTAAGAAACCTTCGAAAAAACCTCTTAAACATAATTTTTTTGTGATTTATTGTGCTGTAAGCTTCGACTATTCGCGCGCGAGTCATCGTTGCCGGTAAGCCTTAGCTGCCGTCAGGAGGTGTGCCGGTGAAAACATTGGCGTTCGGCGTGGAGTTGCCCGCAAGCCTCCTGAAGGAGTTGATCTGACCCACGTGGGTGAAGGCGTCTGAGATGGGACCGTTGAGGATATACCAGAAGGGTCTCCCCTTGATGGTCACTCCCTTCAGGTCCTCATCGCTCATAAGGATCAAGGTCCCTCTCAGGGCATAGATCATTTCCAATACGCGCCTCCGAGTGATGGTTATATGGTCTCCTTGCTTGAAGCCGCCGACACCAGATGATAGGCACATCCAGTTTACGAGAGTCCAAATATGCCTTACAAGCTCCTCGATGCTCATGCAGTCGGGGGCCGGTCTAAAGCCGTAATCCTCATCGCTGAGACCTTCTGTCGACCAACGGAGGCGGAACCCTAGTCCGTCAAGGAGGCGGACAAGTATTGTGGTTCCAGACAAGGCATTGGGATACGGAGGAATTTGATGGTAAAGGTCCATGTAGTTCAGATTCCAATTCGAGAACCTCGGTCTAAAGCACTTTCGGTCGTTCTATAGTGTAAGAAGGTTAGGGATGGATAATAAGCGCGCAGCTTAATTTCTACATACCTGAGGGATAGATGAAGGCTATCCTTTCCCGCGCGCGCTCAAAAAGAAGAAACGAGATGTCTAATTTAGTCCCGGGAAGGGGATTTAAAAACGATCACGGGTCCAACAGCATCTTCTTCAGCAGGTCTTCAGCGCGGGCTGTGTTAAAGACTGCGCACTCGCAGGATTTGCCCATGATCTTGGCGGCCTCTGCAGGGGTGAGCCTGCGCATCTTGATGTAGTCGATCATCTTACGAATGAAGTTAAAGGAGACAAGTCCATGGCCGCAGAGAGTGTTTATGGTGAGCACGTCCCTCTCAGGGAGGCGGTCTTTGGCCCCCCAGAACCCGAGGGATTGCTCGACACTGTGCCGGTCTTTTCCCCTGGTTCTGCAGCACTCTTGGACTTCATCAAGGAGCCCGCTGACATTAATTGATATTCCGAGATCAGCCTCGATAAGTTCGGCGATGACACTTTTTAGGGAATCAAGGCTAGTGAAGACTGCGGCTGATGTGGCGCCATCTCCAAGGCTAGAAATCAGCTCATCAATATTAATGTCATCTTTGAAGATGTTTCCTTTCTTACTGCTCCCAGTGTTTACAGGATCGTATTTTTGGCAAATGCGGAGGAACTCCCGGATCTTAGCCCCGGAGCCCTTCCTGTTGATCCCCTTTGCCGTAGTAGTGAAGATTACATAGTCCTTCTTGAGCTCCTCGACCGTTCCCTGCCTGTGAAGCGTGTTGGTCACGTCAATACATCCCTGTGCAGTGGACGGCCTAGCCCTAGATTGGTCTTCCCGTTGGGAGAGAGAGAGTATCCCGCCTCCGCCACCCATCTCTGGTGGGGGACTGAGCCGTCGGGGAGGCACCGGGATGCAACGGCAACGCTAAAGACGGTGTCGATCTCGCTCTGGACGGCCTGGAGGGCACTGAGGTAATCAGGGATCCTCTCTAGGATGGTCTTCGCCTCAATAATCGCAGATATAACCTTCTCATCAAGGACCTCCCCCCTTAACTTCCCTGTAACAAGGTCTTCCATGAGCTGGGTCACCGGGTTGTTGGGCTCAAACTCGGGCGCCAGGGGAGCAAGGGCCATAGCGACCGTCTGGACATCCCGAAAGTAGGCGCCAGTCCCGGGGCGCCCTAGCTCTACCACGATGCCCGCCTCCCCGGGTCCCAGTCGACCTGTGACGTCGTTGGTCTTAATTTCCTCGGTGCCCCGGCCGCCTATCCCGGTCTCTGGGTGGACCACAGTGGGGTCGCTAAACGTGGCCCGGAGGTTCCTGGGATACTCGAGCTTGGGGGGCTCTAGGGCTCCAGTGGGGCAGACGTCCACTGGAGCCATGTACTGGAGGTGGAAGAGGGATAGAACGCTACGCACGGCTCTCATAAGAGAGGTAGTATACCCCTCATCCTTCAGGGTCCGGTAGCAGGTGGAGCACTCAACACAGTTGTCCTGATTGACAACAGATTTCCCGTTGAGGTTTAATGAGATAGCCCCCATGACGCAAACGGCGTGGCAATTGCCACATCCCACACACTTTTTCTCATTGATATTCAAATCGACATTCCCCTGGTTCAGTTACAAGTGATTCGGACGCTGTTCTTTTCCAGAGAGGTTCAGGAGATGTAAAAGAATTTGCTTGTAATGCCCAATGGAGTGAAAATTGTCAAAGGGGTGATAAAATCAAAGAGAACGGAATCAAATACTACTTTTACGCGTATGCGCGGGCAATATTAAGTTAAAAATGATTGCTGATGAATATATCTCATCGCGCGCAGCCCCCTTCAAGAACTAAGGAGTAATCTAAGAATATTGATCTTGATCCAATTTTTTCTGAATCTTAAAGACAAAATTCATTACTAGAAAAATCCCAGCCCGTGAAAGCGGTTCTAAAATAAATCTAAGGGAAATAGGTTCTCGTCACTAATACGCGCTATCCCCTTGTCAGATTAGCCTTATTTGGCGTGATTACTGTGCAAAAAACGGAACGTGGGGTTATTAATGAGGAACTATGGTCACCCCTTTAAAGGTGAGTTGGGTAGCTCATGCAAAAGGTACGCATACTATTGCTTCAGAGCTAGGTTCATGCAAACCCTAAATGCATAGAGGATATCAATTATAGGGGGGGAAAATCATCACCAGAGCATCTATGGGAAAGATGGGACCAAAGCCCGTGGTGCGGAACAAAAGTGTAGTTTGCAGTAGCTCTCATGCCAGTGTTACCGATACAATGTTACAAGTGATGAAAGACGGCGGCAATGCTGTGGACGCCACTATCGCCGGCAGCATGATACAAGCCGTGGTGGAGCCTCACATGACAAATCATACGGGCAGCGTCTCATTTCTATATTGGGAGGCTGACTCCGGCCGTACATATCAGCTAAACGGTTCAGGCACACTCGTCCCCGGGTTGCCTCCCTTCCGGCCTGTTCCAGGTCTACCCGGATCTCATCTATCGGGGCCTGGCCACAATCCATGCGCGTGTATTCCCGGTTTCATGCCTTCAATGGCAGCGTTACATGAACGCTTTAGCAGCAAATCGTGGGATTATTTATGCCAGCCTGCGATTAAAGCAGCAAAAAAGGGTCATATTATGTCATCTTTTGAGTATGCCGCGCTAAAGGCTGATCTCCGTCTCTACACGTATTTTCCATCTGGCCGTTCGCTATACACACCGAACGGATTCCTTCCGGATGTGGGTGAATATTTCCGAAATCCAGATTTGGCTGAAACGTTGCAACGATTGGCGGTTGAGGGACCGACCTATTTCACAGAAGGGAAATGGGCGAAACATTTCGTGGCGGCCGCCAATAATCTTGGATGGCCAATTAACTTGGCCCAAATGACGGAGATCCCGCCGGAATGGGTCGATCCACTTCGCTACGATCATCGCGGGCATGAGGTAATTCAATATTATCCCCCTCAGCGAACCGGAGTTTTCACTGCAATCGTGCTTGGTATTCTGAAGCAATTCGATCTTGAATCATTAGGTCATTATACAGAGTCGGCTGAGGCACTCTATGTAATGGCCCACGCACTGCGCTACGCCCATTGGGAACTGGGTATGCTACGTGATCCAGCAGTATTCGAGGTGCCGATAGACAGGTGGTTATCGCCTGAATTCCATGCAATGATAGCCGACATTATATGGAACAGCAGACCCAAAAAGGACCTGAGAGAACATGTACGAATCATCGCGGGGGACGCCGGTCTAGCCGCAGGTGGCATCAGCCCTGTCGCGACAAACGCCCAGAATCAACCCTCCGGAAGTTGCGAGTTAAGCGTTGTCGACTTGGAGGGCAACTGGGCTCAGTCGATGAACACAGGGCAAGCCGGAGGTATACCGGGCGTAGTAGTGGGCGGCGTGCCTATGATCGGTAGCCACGCTAAAACCACCATGGCTGCGCCCATGGAGGGGTGGTTCGCAGGGGGAGGCAGGATGAGATCAATGATTGGCAGCACCATTGTAATGCTAGATGGCCAACCTTGGCTGGGGCTTGGAACCCCAGGTTATGTTTATGCAACAATTCCGCAGGTGTTAACTAGCATCCTTGATTACGGCATGGATCCTTATGAGGCATCAGTGATGCCGCGCATGTTCCCCCTCTATGACGACTACGTACTGGAGATCGAAAGCCGAATTCCGAAGAAGGTCTCAACTGACCTTGCTAGAATGGGGATCCTACTGCGACCACTGGAACCATATAATACAAGCATGGGTTCATTCCAAATCAATTGGCGTGACCTAGAAACCGGCTTGCTCAACAGCAGCGCCGACCCACGCCGTATGGGGACAGCGGCAGGTTTTTAGTAAATCTACTAGACTACGAAAACAGAGAAAACCTTCAGTAAAATAATAAAGATCGCGCGCGCGACTCTGTCGGACTATATCTCCACTGTTGATCTGCATTCACCATGGACGCTCAATAATAAGGCTGACATCGAGTTCGCCACCGTGGGTGGAGTGGAAAGTGCCGGGGATGGGATTTGAACCCACGCTCTCTATCCGGCCTGGGCGCTGGTGCCGCAGTCCTCTGG
>PBSW01000013.1 GCA_002726865.1 Candidatus Bathyarchaeota archaeon | reverse complement strand
GAATAAGTGAGAGTATTATCCGGATATGCTCACTCAGTGGTTGTTAACCTTGGCCATTTGCCATATCTTCTGAGGAGTTATAGGCAACTCGTCAAAATCGAAGCGGAGCGCATCGGAGATAGCGTTTGCAATGGCAGGAGGAGGTCCGATCGTTCCGCCTTCACCCATTCCCTTTACACCTGCAGGATTCAGCTGCGAAGGGATTTCTAGGTGTTCTATCTCTATGGGTGGAATCTCGTTACTGCCGATGATATTGTAATCCATTAAGCTGGTCGTGAGGAGCTGACCAGAGTCATTCTCATAACAGAGCTCCTCGTACAATGCTTCGCCGAGACCCTGTGCTATGCCGCCTACTATTTGTCCTTCAATAATCAGTGGGTTGATCATCTTGCCGCAATCATGAGATATTACATACCGTTTGATGTCCAGCTGGCCTGTTTCCACATCGAGTTGGACTACGGCCACATGTGTAGCATATGAGTATGTAGTCGATTTCGGACGGTAGAAACAGCTACCCTCTAGCCCGGGCTCGAGATCCTCTGGCAGCTTCATCAGCAGGTACGCTGCTTCGGCTATTTCCTTCAACTCAACAGATCGTTGTGGAACACGTTGTACTTTTACGACTCCGTTCTCCAGTAATAATTCCGAAGGTGTGGTGTCTAGCAAATGAGCAGCAACCTTCAGTATTTTTTCACGAGCTCTTTGGGATGCAATTAGAACAGCATTTCCAGCTGTAACGGCGCTTCTACTCGCAAAAGTCCCGACGCCATACGGTACTGAAGAGGTGTCGCCGTGAATTACGGAGATATCTTCCGGAGAGAGTCCGAGCACATCGCTAGCAATCTGACTGAGGGTGGTTTCGAGGCTCTGGCCATGTGGCATTGCACCGCACAGTATTGTTGCTTTCCCCGACGGGTCAATTCTCACAATAGCGCTTTCATAGCTTCCAATTCGTCGACCGTCCAGATATACAGGAGCAGATGATTCTACATATGAGGCTAAACCAATACCTAAACGCCATGTTCCTTCTTTGAAGTTCTGCTGATCCTTCCGCACTTTGGAGTACTCTATGCTTTGAAGGGCAAGCTCGAAACATGCTCTATAGTTTCCACTGTCAAGGGTAATTCCCGTGGGTGTCTTGTAGGGTAGTTCAGTTGACTGAAGAAAATTGATTCGACGCACATCTGCAGGGTCAAGGCAGGCTTCGCGAGCTATGGTGTCAATGGTACGCTCCATCACGAAGGCTGCAACGGGTTGTCCATAGCCGCGATAAGCTCCACTGGGTGCCTTATTGGTCATTACTCCAACTACCTGGATGTCACAGCTAGGTATTCTATAGGGTCCCAGGAGAAGGCGGGCGGTTGCGTAAGCTGGACCCACCGTTCTAGCATGAAGATAGGATCCAAAGTCTGCAATGATTTTATCGCGTAGTCCTAGAATTTTTCCTTCTCTAGAAGCTGCTGCTTCGACATAGTGGATTTGTTCTCGTGCCTGTACAGTAGAGAGGAATTCTTCCTGGCGGTCACCAACCCATTTGACTGGTCTTCCAGTTTTCATGCTCATTAGGGCAGCAAGGACCTCTTCGGGGTAAGTGTCGTGTTTGTTCCCAAAGGCACCCCCAATTTCTGGTGCAATTATACGAATGCGGTTCTCTGGAAAGTCTAACACCTCGGCAAGCTGCGTTCTAAGGAGGTGCGGGCATTGTGTAGAAGACCACAGCGTCAGTGTTTTGGTCACTTTGTCATAGTCTGCGATGACTCCACGTGTTTCCAAGCAAACTCCGGCACAACGACCTGTTTTGTAGCGTTTCTTGATGCGAAATTGTGCGTTGTCAAACGCTGCATCAATATCGCCACCAGAAAACCCTAGACGGAGAGCAACATTGTTGTCCCATCCGCGGTGTAGCACGGTGGCGTCGGTAGATAGAGCTGCTTCTGGATCGACTACTGCTGGAAGNGGCTCATAATCTACGTCTATCTCTTCAATAACATCTCGAATTTGGTACCGATTCTCCACAGCAACTGCACATATTGCTTCTCCGGTGTATCTTGCCGTCCTTCTAGCAGCTGCAAACCAGTCAGGACTCCTTTGTCCAGGGAGTTTAATCACAATTGGGAGAGGATTGGAAGATTCAGCTACTTCATCGCCCGACAGACTTGCAACTACGCTATGTTTCCTGAGAGCCTTTGATAAATCCACGCTCTTAATATTCGCGTGAGCATAAGCACTCCTTAAGATTCCTAGATGAATAACATCGGGCTGCCATACATCGTCAAGGTATAGACCTCTGCCGGTGAGTAGGCGGGGATCCTCTTTTCGCCTTAGTCGTTCACCAAAGAAGCTCCTCGCAGGTCCTTGTGGCATAGGAGCNATCTCCATAGGTTGAGNCTTACTTCGATTTCTCTTCGAGCGCCTTGCGAACTCTTTCAGGAGTTATTGGAAGGTCTTTGATCCTGACGCCGACGGCATCGGCTATTGCATTGGCGATCGCGGGGGCAACACCAACAATTGCAGCTTCTCCACACCCCTTCGCTCCGAACGGTCCACCTTTGTATGCCGTTTCTAGGATAATGGGTTTCAGCTTGGGGGCATCAAGACCATAAGGTGCCTTGTAGTCCTTTAGATCCGCGTTCACTGGCTTTCCGTTCTCCAAGACCAGCTCTTCAGATAATGTAGCGCCCAATCCCATTGCGATTGCGCCTTCGATCTGTCCCTCAACGGTCTTCGGATTTAACGCCTTACCAACATCGGTAGCAGCTGTAAACTCGATGATCTTTACATGTCCCGTTTCTGTGTTTACTTCTAGATCAACATTTGCCGTGGCATATTCATAGAACGCTACAAACCGGTCAGTGGTACACTGTCCTGTCTCGATGTTGAGCTCTCCAGAATCTTGATAGAAGGTCGCCTTTCCTATTAATGCTCCTCCTTCCTCTAGGAATGCTCCAAATCGCGTCTTGCCTGAAGTGAATAGATCTTGAAGCTTCATATTCTGCGTCATATCATCTTCCACATGGATTAGTCCATCATTGAGAGTCAAGGCATTCGGCGAGGCGTTGAGCTTCTTCGCAGCGCGCTCAAATATTTCCTTCTTTAGGTCGAGACAAGCTAGTTTGACTGCGTTTCCTGCGTTATAGGTCTGGCGGCTCGAAAATGCCCCTTCATCCATAGGAGTGAATTGGCTGTCTACATTCATGACGCGAACATTATCTATAGAGGTTCGAAATTCTTCAGCTACTATTTGAGCAAGGACTGTATGTGTTCCCGTCCCAATCTCAGTTGCGCTTGTCCATAGTTCCAAGCTTGTATCTTCGAGGAGTCTAACAAACGCAGTCGAGACCGTTCTGGCTAGACTGTACTTTGCTACAACTGCTATTCCATGTCCTTTCTTCCAGACACTATCATCGGAGAGGGATTGTTCCTTCGACTTAGATACCGATTGGAGTACAGCTTCTAGTGAGCGCCGGTTTGCTACACCTTTTGCAGTTTCTCCTATGGCATTCTTATCTCCCTCGTTTAAGAAGTTCTTTAGCCTCAGCTCAACAGCATCGATCCCCAATTTCTCAGCAAGCAGATCCATCTGACATTCGATAGCCCATGAGACTTGTGCATCGCCAAAGCCTCGAAAGCCTCCACCGGGCACTTTGTTAGTGTATGATCTCACGGAGTTTACGAACACGTTGGGGATATTGTAGACGCTCACCGCGCCTAGAGGACATTGTCGCGTCACGAAGATACCGGGTCCACCAGAATAAGCTCCGCCGTCTAGTATAACCTCCATCTTCACGGCCATTATAGTGCCATCTTTCTTGGCTCCATGCTTGCAACGCACTATGAAGGGATGTCTAACTGTAGTGGCAGTCATAGCCTCTTCACGTGTCATTTGAATCCTCACCGGCCGGCCTGACTTTTTCGCAAGATGCGCCGTGATTGCTTCAACGTAGATGGCCGCCTTGTTTCCGAATCCTCCTCCGACAGGTGGGACAATTACCCGTATTTTATTAGCGGGCATTTTCATAGCCCCGCTTATTTCGTGTCTGGTCCTGTAAGCAGACTGGGTCGAGCTCCAGACAGTCAAAGTTTTGTCGGATTCGAATCTAGCAACAGTGGAATTCGGTTCAGTGTAGAAATGATGGACCATCTGTGTCGTATACTTGTTCTCAATAACAACATCGCATTGTTCGAAGGCTGCTTCAACATCACCTTTGACGATTTTGAAAGTAGCACAGATATTCGGCTTGGAAGGATCATAAGGGACGGCCTTCCATGTCGTCCTTTCGTACTTTGCGATGTCTGGGTGAAGGATAGTTGATTGATCAGGAAGTAGGGCCTTCTCGGGATCTAGTAGTGTAGGAAGCTCTTCATACTTGACATCGATCAGTTCAAGAGCTTCCTCAGCAATATCTCTAGTATCTGCGGCGACTGCAGCGACAGGTTCTCCAACGTACCTGACTCGCTCCCCCGCAAGAATTGGGGTATCAGCTACCGTGGCGCCATATAGTGCTCCTCCTGTGTCTTTGCTGGTTATTACGGCGCGAACGCCTGACAAGGCCTCTGCTTTGCTCGTATCTATTTCCATAATCTTGGCATGAGGATAGGGACTTCGCAATACTTTTCCTTCGAGCATCCTTGGTTGTTCGAAGTCATATGTGTAGACAGCCTTGCCAGTGACTTTGTCAAGGGCATCTAGTCTATGAATGGGCTTCCCAAGTATGGTATATTCTTCTTCTAACTTCGGTCGAACCAGCATGAGAATTCTACTTTTAGACACAATTAAAAAAGATTGGGCTAGAATTAATGCCTAGACTCTTCGTGTACGACGTTACTTGTTAGGTGATATGATCAGCTACGAAACGCAACCTATATCAACCTAAATGTATTCGACATCTCGAAATAGAATGTCTCTTACACTTGAACTAGCTGAAAAACTCATTGCGAAGGCGAAAGCCAAGTCGAAGGAGATGGACGTGATTATGTCTATTGCTGTTGTCGATGATGGAGGCCACTTGGTTGCCTTTGAGAGAATGGACGGGGGACGATGGCACACACCGATGTTGGCTATAGGTAAGGCTTACACTTCAGCAGGCTTCCGTACAACAACTGATGCACTCCAAAAGCGGTTCAAGGACAGGCAGGGATTTGTGACTAGTTTTGTGGGACAGGGAAAGTTTGTTTTCATTGAAGGTGGCGTTCCGATTCTGGAGAATGATAAGGTAATCGGCGCTATTGGAGTGAGCGGAGGAACGGGCCAACAGGATAAGGAATGCGCCGAAGCCGTGGTAAATACTTAGACTTGTAAGAGTCTGCCAAATCCTGGAATAGATTCTTCTATTCCTGCAGTCCTAAGTGCTGACCAGACAGTGGATTGACAGCCAGCAATGACTGGCTTGCCTAGATCTCTTTCCAGTGCTTCCACAATTTCGACAGTGCGCAAGTTCAAGACGCCGGTGACGATGGCATCGGCTTTCGGATTATCTGCTGCCTTGATCAACCTATAGGCTACCTCCGGGGGCTGCCGGGCCACGTCTTGAGCGGTCGTAAAGGGACCACCTTTCACACCTACGACTTTGAAACCGTTTCCTTCGAGGAATTCTTTTGCTTGCGCATACATCTCAGTGCGTACATGGGGAACAAATCCGGCCACACATTTGACCTTGAGTTTCTTTAACGCCGAAACGATGCCAGTTGCAGTAGTTGTTGCCTTGACACCGGTTGCCTTCTCGATAAGTTTTATGATCTCCTTGTCGCCATGAGGCCCACGAGCCATGCTAGCTTCTGAATGAGTAAGTGACACAACGTCGACTCCGACAGCATTGGTTCCACCTGCCAGTAGTCGACCTGCTTCTTCAGTGGCCTGAACTATTCCGAGAGCACCTTCTTTGGTTATCTCTTTATAGAGTACACGAGTGAAATGACATGACACTCCATCAGGAACCATCTTCATAGATTCTGCTTCTACTATGCCATTAGAAGAAGCCAGAACAAATCCTAGTCTTGCTCGCCAACCATACATCGAAATCTAAATCCCCTTTAAGATTGGGGCAATTTATATCCGATCCTGATATGTAGTGATAAACGCGGTTTCTCTTGACCGTTGGTTCAATTACCTCTGAAACCACTATGCGATTGACTTATTTCATGGTCTTTCTTTCAGTTGAAATTGCTTTGGCATTGACCTGTTCGTTAAACCAATAGTGCACATCTTCTTTACTCGCCTTCACATCGAATCGCTGAAAATGTGCAAGTTTTTATTGCACTTTTCATTCTTTCTAGTAAGATCTATCATGGGTGTTCCATTTATCAGCTAATGTAAAGAAAGGTAGATCGATGTCATTTCCCATCGAATCTCTTCCCCCAAGAGTACGCATCTATGATACTACCCTTCGCGACGGAAATCAAGGGGTCGGGATCAACTTCTCTCTGAATGACAAGCTCAAGATCTCTAGGCAATTAGATGCAGTGGGAGTTGATTATATTGAAGGGGGATGGCCAAATCCAACAAATCTTTCTGAAGGACGATATTTCGACCTGGTCAAGAGGGATTCCTTGAAGGCAAAGGTCTCAGCTTTCGGGATGACGCGCAGAGTTGGGATTTCCCCAGACAAGGACGAGAATCTTCGGGCACTAATAAAGGCGAATACAGACTATGTTACTCTATTTGGAAAATCCTGGACCTTCCAGGTTGATAGGGTGCTGGAGGTTAGCCGCGAAGAAAACCTTCGGATGATTAGGGAATCAGTGCAATTTCTGAAGGAGAAAGGACGCCACGTAATATATGACGCTGAACATTTTTTCGACGGATTCAAGGCCGATAGATCATATTCCATGTCCACCATTTCTATGGCGGAACAGGCCGGAGCTGAGGAGCTGGTTCTGTGCGATACACGTGGTGGTTCACTTCCGAATGAGATCTATCACATAATATCCGAAGTAAGTTCGCAGACCTCTCTTCCCCTGGGTATTCATGCGCACAACGATCGCGGACTAGCTGTTGCAAACTCATTATTCGCTGTCGGTGCAGGAGCAACACATGCTCAGGGAACTATAAATGGCATTGGTGAACGGTGCGGAAATGCTGACCTGATACAGATTGCGTCCAATCTGGCGTTAATGGGTGTGAATACTGGTGTGGATATATCCAAGCTTACACGACTGGCGCGTTTTGTTGCTGAGGTGGCAAATATGAAACAAGATGAACATGACCCTTTTGTGGGCGTTTCTGCTTTCGCTCACAAGGGGGGAATTCATGGCCATGCAGTAGGCAAGACGCCGGAGGCTTACGAATTTGCGTCTCCAACCATCTTTGGAAATACGCGTCGTGTACCTGTATCTTCTCAAGCCGGTCGCGCCAGCGTACATACGCTGGGGAGTGAACTTGGGTTCAAGTTATCTCGTAGCGATCCAGCGGTATTGAAGATCCTGAAAAGCATCAAAGAGCTCGAAGCAGAAGGATATCACCTCGAGAACGCAAATGGTTCGCTTACACTAATATATGCTCAAGCCCTTCAGAAGAAGATTAGTTTCTTTCGCATCGTCGACTGGTCTGTCTTCGTATCAGAATCATCAGGAC
>PBSW01000012.1 GCA_002726865.1 Candidatus Bathyarchaeota archaeon | reverse complement strand
GCCAGTGGTGGCGGCTCAGTTGGCTGCCCAGAATCAGACGGTTCTTTCATTTAGTAGGCTTCTACCTGTGCGGCGACTTATTCCAATCAAAAAGCTTCCTTGTCCTAGTGTCTATAGTGATTTGCGGAAGAAATCATGAAAAACCTGGCAAACATAGTCGCGGTCATCGTTGCTGATTCCGGGATAGACTCCAATCCAAAAAGTGTCACGGAAGATTTTGTCACAGTTTTTCAAGTCACCAACAACTCGCATATCTATCCCTTCATAACCTGGCTGTCTCTTGATATTGCCGGCAAACATCAACCTTGTCTGAATCCCTCTTCCTTCTAAAAAAGTCATGATATCTCTTCTATCAAAAGGAGCATTATCACGGATTGTCAGCATAAAGCCAAACCAAGAGGGTTTAGCATCCTCTGGCCATTTGGGGAGTATAAAAAACTCCTCATAGTTAGCCTGAATGAAGTTATAGAAATGTTGAAAGTTTTGGCGGCGTTTTGCTATAAACTCGGGCAACTTTCTAAATTGGACACGTGCAAAAGCACCTTGCATTTCTGTCATTTTGAGGTTGAAACCTAATTCAGGGTAAGTATAACGGTAATCATAGGCAATACCATCGAGTTCAAAATTAAGGCGATCCGCTTGCCTTTCCTTGATGTCGGCATCTGATGGCCTCCCCCAAGTCTTAAGCGAATTTAGCTTTCTCCATAATTCTTCCTCATCAGTAAGTATCATACCGCCTTCTCCACCGGCAGTAATNTGATGGGAGGCATAGAATGAGAAGGTAGATAGGGTTCCAAGTGAACCTGCTTTTTGCTGGCTAAATTCTGCCCCCAAAGCATCGCAGGTATCTTCAATGACNTGCAAGCCATANCTCGTAGCGATATTCATAATTTCTGGCATATTTGCCGGAATGCCTAAAACATGCGGGAGGATAATGGCTCCAGTTCTTTCTGAAATTGCTTCCTCAATGGCATCTGCTGNAATATTGTAGGTTTCTANATCTACGTCCACAATAACAGGAATGCATCTTGCGTAGTAAATAGGGTTAAATGTTGTTGGAAAAGTCATTGCTGGCGTAATAATTTCTGACCCGGGAGGGAGTCCTAAAGCCAGCGTNGCTAAGAGATTAGCCGATGAACCGGAGTTTGTGCTTATAGCATAGGTCTTCCCAATGTATGCGGCTAACTCCATTTCAAATTGAGCTACTTCATCGGCCTGTCCAAGCCATCCCGCTTCTAAAACTTTTTGAACTGCTTGAGTCTCCTCTTTCCCAAAGAGAGGGGCGGCGTAGAATATTCTATACTGTGGCTTACTAACGTTTGAGATCATATCACTCATTCTCGCTCCTTAGCCATTGTAGCATTTTCTCAACCCCCTCTACTAATGAGACCCTTGGCTGCCACCCAAGNATACTCTTTGCTTTCTTTCCTGAACCAACCTGTCGTTTTATGCCACCGAAAGTCTGTGGATACTTAGCAAACGAGATTTCAGAGCGACTGCCAGTTAAGTCAATTANAATTTTAGCCAGCTCTAAATTTGTAGTCGCTTTGCCTGTCGCCAGGTTTATTATTTCACCCGCCGGCAAGTCCTTTGCCAGATATAATCCANAAGCAACGTCATCAATATAAACATAATCGCGAGTATCGCTACCGTCACCATACACTGTTAATGGCTTATTCTTATTTGCTTGGGAGTAAAAAGTAGGGATTATCTTATTAAGTTGCTGTTTTGGTCCATAAGGNTTAAAAAGNCGAACAATTTTTACATCTAAGCCATAGCATTTAAAATAACTATAGCAAATAACATCAGCGGCTGCTTTAGATGCTGCATAAGGATTGGGGGGCCTTAGAGGATGCTCTTCGTCCATAGGTGTAACTCCATCACCGTATATCTCACAGCTACCTGGATAAACTAGGGGAATACCAAGTTCCTTACAAACTTCCAGGACATTCACAGTGCCTTTCACATTTACTTCAATAGCATAATCTGGCTTAAGCACACTCTCAGCCGGGTTAGCATAAGCGGCCAGATGATAAACTAAGCCGCAGCCTTGAGCTTCATGGCGCAGTTGGTCGCGGTTTAAAACATCAAATCCATTTCCACGGGAGAAACACTTGACCGATATCCCCGCATCTGTAAGCCACCATTTCAAATTAGTGCCTATAAATCCAGTNTCTCCCGTTACAAGGGCTAACATGCTTCTCCTAAAGAACTTCGCCGGGTTTCTTTACCCAAAAGTTTCATCTTTGGGAATACATCCTCTCATAATATTTGGCATATTCCCCGCTTTTAATTCTCCGCCCCCAAGATTTATTTTCTATATACCACTGGACGGTNTTCCCCAGTCCTTCCTCAAATGAAATAGCCGGCTTCCAGCNCAANTCACGCTCTATCTTAGTGGTATCTAAAGCGTAACGCTGGTCATGCCCAGGACGGTCGCTAACAAAGGTAATAAGGCTCTTAAGTTTACCCATTACCTCTAGAAGCTTGTGCATCAGTTCGAGGTTAGTTATTTCATTATTGGCTCCGATATTATATGTCTCCCCCGGTTGGCCCCTTTGGATAATTAGAGCTATTGCCCGACAGTGGTCGGTAACATGTATCCAGTCGCGCACATTTAGCCCCTTTCCATAGATAGGAATGGGTTTATCCTCTAAGGCNTTACCGATAGCCAAGGGAATAAGCTTCTCCGGGAATTGATAGGGTCCGTAGTTATTAGAGCAATGTGTAATAATTACCGGTAGTCCATGTGTCTGGTAATAGGCGCGACACAGGAGGTCAGCGGCAGCTTTGCTGGCAGCATAAGGGCTATTGGGTAAAAGTGGGGATTCCTCAGTGAATTTACCTCTTGCTCCCAAAGAGCCATAAACTTCATCAGTGGACACTTGAAGAAACAGCCCTACTCGGTGCTGTCTGGCACTTTCCAGGAGAATCTGTGTCCCTTGCACATTGGTCTTGATAAAAGGTAATGCATCTAGAATGCTCCGGTCTACGTGTGATTCGGCGGCGAAGTTGACCGCTACATCAAAGCCCTGACCTAGTAGCAAGCTATCAACTAATTCACTATCGGCAATATCGCCTTTAATAAAGCGATACCGGTTATCTTTCTTTATGTCCTTCAAATTTTCCGGGTTTCCGGCATAGGTAAGCTTATCAAGGTTGGTTACTTGCCAATCAGAATGGGTATCCAACACATGGTGGATAAAATTACTACCAATAAAGCCGGCGCCACCGGTTACTAGAAGCTTCATCGTCTCCCCTTATAATTCAACTCTGGCATCGTCGCCAAGAAAGAGTTTTATTAGCTTAAAGCCTTCCTGCCGCCTCTTTATCTCTGTTCCCCTGCCGATTAAACTGTCTTCAAGGCGTTCGATATGGGAAATACGGCAGTTTTCCAGAATCACTGAAAACCCCACAGAGGAGTTTTCAATGATTGAGCCAGCCCCAACGCTGGTGAAAGAGCCAATGCGGGAGTTAGTGATTTGGCAGTTTTCGGCGATAGATACCGGACCTCGTATAACGGAATTTTCTATCTTGGTCCCCTTGCTAATCTCCACCTTCCCTGCTATTCGACTTTTAGAGTCGACTTCACCCTGCATATCTTCTTTTAAGAATTCATCAAGCACTGCTCGATTTGCCTCAAGGATATCGTCTTTCTTGCCGGTATCAAGCCACCAGCCGGTGAGGATATGGCTTCTTATTTCCCCTCCCATATCGAGAAGCTTCTGGATGGCATCGGTTATCTCAAGCTCTCCCCGCCAAGAAGGCTTAATTTGGGCGATTGCCTGATGGATTTGGGGAGTAAAAAGATAGACTCCTACCAGAGCCAGATTGCTTTTGGGTTCTTTAGGCTTTTCCACCATGTGTCTCACTTTNCCNGAAGTATCAAGCTCAGCAACACCGAAAAGACGAGGCTCAGGAACTTCCTTGAGTAATATGAGGGCATCAGGAACATGGTGCTTAAACTCTCTAACAAAGCTTTTAATACCTCCCTGGATAAGGTTATCACCGAGGAACATAANAAAAGGCTCATTACCTAGAAAATCCTGGGCAGTCTTTACCNCATGGGCAAGACCCANGGGCTCACTCTGAAGAATATATGAAATTTGGACACCCCACCTTGAGCCATCACCCACTGCCTCTTTTATGAAATCTCCTGTCTCTGGCGAAATGACAATGCCTATATCCGTAATTCCGGCATCTTTAATCTGGTCTAATATATAAAATAGAATAGGCNTATTAGCCACCGGAAGGAGCTGCTTGGCTATAGTGTTGGTGAGAGGCTTAAGCCTTGTTCCCTTACCACCGCTCGGTATTAACGCCTTCATATAAAATGTCCTGCCCAAAATACATATATTTATAATACTGTCATTTGATGGCTAGTTCTTATAGTCATTTTAATCTAGAGTATGACTTTCACNCTAGGGCTGTCAACCTTTTTNTCCTTTAATCGGTTTTAAGTTTGTATGGCTTAAAAATGTATACCGCATAACCTAAACCGGTAAAGAAAACACCNATAATAATGACTAGGAACTGGCGCCAGGCAGTCACCGGATGTTTAAAAGTCCCCCTNATGAGGTTAAATGTCGATTTGAAGAGGATGTGTCTTAAGTGTTGAAACTCCAGAGCTAAAACTTTTTCATGCGGAAAGTCGTTTTGAAAGGTGTGCTTGATATACTGCTTGGTATAGCCGAAGCGAAAGGCTCTCTTTATCATAAAGCCCAAGTTAAATCTTTCTTTACTTACTTTGTGATGAACTCTTACCTTGGGATTATAGACAATCCGTTTTTTAGTGGTGGCTCGTATTTTTAATGAGAGTTCAACCTCTTCACCGCTGGGATAAAACCATTTTATTACCTCCTCTCCCCCCTTAGGGCCAATATCGGGTTGGTATAATCCAGCGGCAAATAAAGCCTCTCTTTTAAAGGAACAGTTCATACCCCCCACGTTTCTTATCTCTCTAATTTCATTCCAATCCCACACCGTGCAGCCCCACATCCAGTAAAATTCTTGGGGGAACCAGCTCATTGACTCGTCTTCCCATAAGGGNATAGCCGGACCNGTAACAGCGACAATTGAGCTGTCTTCCATGTGAGTCCTAACTATCTCTTCGGCCCAATCGGGGGACAGTATAACATCATCATCGACTACGCCGATTATTTCCCCTGAAGATGCCTTGATGCCGATGTTTCGGGCAATATTCACCCCGGCTTCACCCTGGTTTAGTAATATCTTAACCTTCATCTTAGAATGCTTTTGGGCATATTCTTTAATCTTTGCCTGTAGCTCCTCAANNTGGTCAACGACGAGAGTGNTTTCAATGTTGGGGTAGGTCTGGGCACTTATACTATCGAGAAGCTTAAAGATGTCCTTGAGTCTTTTTNCGGAATACGAAGTAGTAACTATAGACAGCAGAGGATTCACCACTTGTTCCGTCATATTTGGCGCCTCCAGTACTCCAGCATGTCAGCCAGTGTCTTTTCTAGGGGAATTTGAGGCTCCCAGCCCAGTTTCCTCAGCTTAGAGTTGTCTCCAATATAAACCGGGTCATCGATGAAGCGCAACTTCCTCTGGCGGGGACTACCCTGTATCTTATGGGATGATAGCGAGATTGCCATATCAAGGATTTGCTTTATGCTATAGCCTCTCCCAGAACAAAGGTTATAGGCTTCTCCCGGTGTAGCCCTCTCAATTAGCCGCCAGAGGGCTTTTACTCCATCACGTACATCAGTAAAGTCACGGACAGCCTCTAAGTTGCCTACCTCAAGCTTGTTTTTACNCTCTCTCTCGCTCTCAACAATGCCNCGGGTAAAGTCGGAGCAGGCATCGCCGATTCTTCCGGGACCAGTGATATTGAACAGCCTCACCCGAATTATGGGTAAGTGATAAGCTTTCCAGTAAAAATAACCGAGCATATCAGCCGCCGCCTTGCTCACCGCGTAGAGACTGGATGGTCTAAACCCATGGGTCTCGTCTATGTGGNCTTCATCCTGGTGGCTAGGCCCATACTCAGCACTGGAGCCGGCAAGCCCAATCACAGGGGTTATACCTGCCTGGCGTACCGCCTCCAACAGATGGAGAGTACCCAGTGTGTTTATGCTGAAGGTCTTCTCGAAGTTCTGGTTTAAAGGTTCAACTTGGCTCTCTGCGGCTAGGTGGAAGATAATATCGGGTTTGACCTCAGCAACAATAGCTTTAACACTATCCTTGTCCTGGATGTCACAACTAATAAGAGTGATCTTCTCTTTAAGATGGTCAAGGTTTTTGGCACCGTGGTGAACGACGCCGTAAACAGCAATATCTTTTTGTAATGAATACTCCGCTAAGTAGGAACCAATAAATCCACCACAACCTGTTATCAGGCATTTGCTCATTTTCGCCTCGTTTCTTCCAGGCTAACTGAGCATCCCTTTCCGGCCGATTCATAGGCGGCTAAGACCAACCGCAGGGCTTCTAGCCCATCNNCAGCACTACCAAGTGGTTCTCTGCCTTCTTCTATGGCACTCACAAACTCCTTCCATTCTTCATACCAGGAACGGTCACTACCACGGAACTCTACAGTCTCTTCACCGAATGGAGCAGTGAAGTCACGCTTGCCCAATATGGCTCGCTCAGTGCCATAGCTACCACCCAACCCTTCCACTGAGATGTAGCCATTATGCCCGTATATTTCAAAAGAAAAGAGGTTTTTCCATTGAGTCAGGCTAGAATGAATGGAGGTGATTACGCCTCCGGCAGTTTGATAGAGGGCAAAGGCATTATCCTCCAAGGGCTTTATTTTCCAGAAGGATGTTGCCGTAAAGCAAGAGGCCTCAGTAAAATCCCCAGCGAACCAGCGGGCAAGGTCTATACCATGAATCCCCTGCTCCATAAGATGACCACCGCCAGTGATTTTGGGGTCAGCTCGCCATTCTTTCTCATAGTTAGGCCGACCACAAATTCCGTAACGACAGCGGATGAAATTTACTTCCCCGATAAGTCCATCGTCAAACCACTTCTTAGCTTTTTGTATGCCAGGATGATGGCGGTGATTAAAGCCACATTTGAGTTTGGCTCCAGTAGCTCGGCTTACTGCCACCATTTCCACACCGTCAGCAATAGAATTGGCCAACGGCTTTTCACAAAGGACATGCTTACCTGCTTTCATAGCGGCAATGCTGATAACAGCATGGAGGTGTGGTGGTGTTAAAACTAGGACAGTATCGATATCCTCTCGTTCCACTATACTTTCCCAGCCTACTGTTGACTGGCATCCCAGCCTATCAGCCAGAACTTTGGCTGTCTTCCCATGTTCACTGGCGATAGCCACCAGCTCCATCCCCGGAAAATCTCTGACTACCGGTCCACGACGTCCTCCCTGAAGTCCAGCACCAATAACGCCGACTCTCACTGATTACCTCCTACTGACTAGCTTTTACCTCTCCCAATGCCGAGGTAAAGAAAACCCAACTCATTCATTCTTTCACTATCCAACATATTCTTGGTATCAAAAATGATTGGTTTTCTCATGAGTGATTTGATTAGAGGAAAATCAAGATCCTTAAACTCAGGCCATTCAGTAACAATCACCAAGCCGTCACTATCCTTAGCCACCTCGTAGGCATCGCTACAAAACTCGAAGTCATGGTGAAGTTTAACTTCTCCAAGATCAGCATGAGGGTCATAGGCTTTAACTTTCGCCCCTCTAGCCACCAGTTCTCTTATAATTTCCAGAGCCGAGGAACGGCGTAGAGTACTGGTGCCGGCTTTATAGGTCAACCCTAGTACACCTATAGTCAAATTTTCGAGTGAACCGACAAAGCNCTGTAACCTTTGAACAACCTGCCGGTTCTGCCGCTCATTTANCTTTANCACAGCATCAACTAGATAGGCTTTATAGTCTAATTTACTACTAATGTTATTAAGGATTTTTAGGTCTCTAGCTAGCGTACCGCCAGCAAAACCCAGACCCGGCGTAAGCATTGCCTTTGGCCCAATTCTCTCATCAAGGCGTAGCGCCTCGGCNACCTTTAAGGCATCAGCGCCCACCCCATCGCAGAGGTTGGCTATTTCATTTATAAAACTAATTGAGGTAGCTAGAAAGGCATTTAGAGCGTGTTTGGTCATTTCAGCACTTCTTAAGTCCATNGTCAGCTTAGTTGCCTTAATTGGCTCAAAGAACTGCTTTACTCTGTTTAAAGTAGAGGCGCTATTAGCCCCGATAATGATTGCCTGAGGATTCTGAAAGCGACCAATTGCTCGTCCCAGCCGCAAGTTCTCCGGACTGTAGGCGATATCAAACCGAAGTGCAGGGTTAGCCTGTCGGATTATACCTTCTATCTGTTCGCAGGTACCCACTGGAACCTGACTACTGACAATAATGGTTGAGTCGTTATCCAGATACTGTGCCAGTTGGGAAGCGGTGGNAAGCAGCTCCGATAGCTCTACCTCATCCCTATCGTTTACCGGAGTATCNTAGGTTATGAGGGTATATTGAGCTCCTTTTAGCGCCTGAGGCAAGTCCGTTGTGTAGCTAAGTCTTTGGGCGCTAATATTCTTTGCCAGTAACTCCTCTATTCCCGGTTCAAATAAAACTGGTGTGCCACGGTTCAAACCCTTGACCTTCTCGAGGTCTTTATCGACTCCGACTACCACATAGCCTAAATCAGCGAGGCAGGCTGACGCCACCATACCTAGGTGCCAGATACCAATTACGCACACCTTACCCATTGGGCTCATAATATCCTCGCCTCCTCTATGGCACTTATAGGTCTCTTCTATCTAGGAGGTACCTTGTTGTTATGCGTACTGCCTCTCCGGCAGTATATTTTGACATCCAGCCTAACTTCCTTATCTTGCTGGTATCAAACTGAACTTGGGGCACATCACCCGGCCAACCGCGGTCATCCCCAGTATATTTAAAGTGAACATCTCTTAGGCCCATTTCCTCAACCACTATTTGGGCAATATCGGTAACTTTTATTGTCGACTCACCACTTAGGTTAAAGACATCACATTGTTTGTCTGAACGATGGAAGGCAACGAATATCCCCTCAATGCAGTCTTCTACCATAAAGTAGTTTTTCTCCTGATTGCCNTCACCCAATATTTCCATTTCCTCGGAATTTTGCCGCAGCTTGTGGATGAAATCATAGATGGCGCCGTGTCCTATTCGGTCTCCTAAGACNTTACTGAAGCGAAATATCCAGGCTTNCATATTNAAAAGATGACAGTAGGCGCTGATTANACCTTCACCGGCTAGTTTGCCTGCCCCATAGAGCGAAAGAGGTAATAACGGNCCTATNGTCTCTGGTGTTGGGCGAACTGNTGTCTCTCCGAAAACAGTGGAGCTTGAGGCNAAAATAATCCTTTGTACGTCACTAGCCCGCATGGCTTCCAGAACATTGAAGGTAGCAATAATNTCGTTNTCCAGATCTATTCTGGGGTTACTTTTGCCTATAGGGATATCAGTATTAGCACCTAGGTGTATAATAATATCNTGACTAGCCATTGCCTTCTTTAAAGAGGNTAGGTCTAGGAGGTNAGCCTGAATAAAAGTAAAGTGTGGATTATTATCCAGATGCTCAATCCACTTTCTTCTTCCTGATGAGAGATTGTCATATGCGGTAACAGTATTACCGTCTGCCAGCAGTTTCTCAACCATGTGGCTACCGATAAAACCAGCACCGCCGGTAACAAAACATCTGCCAACGTCAATCTTTTGAGTCATGTCTCTCCCTCATATTATTCCGTAGTCTAGCATAAGCAAGTCAGCTTACTCAGTGGCAACATAATGTGGGCAGATAGCAATCAACTTATTATTTACGGAATCGCTCACCAATAATAACGAACCAGTCAATAAACCCCTGCTTGACAGAGGAAATTTTGCTGACACCATCTATTCGGCCGGCATCCAAATGCGCTACTTCTGTGACCTTCATCCCCATCTTTTTGACTTTTACTAGCATCTGCTGCTCCATTTCGAAGCTGTCATAGCTAAGTTTGAGGTCCTGAAATGCTCCCTTCCGGAAAGCATTATAACCAGAACATATATCAGTATATCTAGTGCCATAGAGGATATTGGAGGTAACAGCCAAGACCCTATTGCCGAACCAGCGATGCCAAGGCATGTTGAGTGGTCGACCACAAGTGAGGCGGCTACCTTTAGCCCAATCATAGCCATTAAGGATGGGTTCAATAAACTTAGGCATCTCCCCAGGGTCAGTCTGACCATCAGCATCTAGGGTTACAATGATATCGCCACTAGCTTTTTGCACTCCATACCTTATTGCCTCACCCTTCCCCTTACCTGGCTGGTACACAACATGAATATCTGGTCGAACATGGCGAGCTTTATCCACAGTATCATCAGTGCTGTGGCCGTCTACTAAAAGAATTTCGTGCACCCAGCTAGGCACCTCGGAGAGAACGGAAGCAATAGTCGCCTCCTCGTTGAGGGCACAAAGTAGCACAGTTACCCTTGGTTTACCTGAGCTTTCTTTCATGCGTCTCCACTAATAGAAAAATATTCTTCGGTTTTTTGCACTCTTTCCACCGCTGAGTAAATCCGGTTAGTGCTCATAGGAAGAACCGCCAGGGAGGCAAGACTCTAGTGAAGAATTGCCAACTGTTCATATTGTATGTTCTAATGTGCTTGCTGTCAACTAATCTAAATCCAGTTAGTGCTCATAGGAAGAGCCACGGGAAGTAAATTTCACTACTATGTGTGTGGCACTCTGCAGAAAAAAGGGGTAGGATCCTGTTCGGTAACATATACCCGGAAAGACAAATTTGCGCAAGCGGTTATCCGTAAAATAAAAGACCACATTCTAGCTTATGAGAACCTCAAAGAACTGGTAAATCTGACAAATGAGGACCT